>JBBSOG010000448.1:0-5158 GCA_038259985.1 Cytophagales bacterium | reverse complement strand
AGGTTGCTCCCTAATGATTAACAGTAAATTTATGTGCATGATAAAATCCCGAAACCCTTTCGGGATTTTTTACTTTTAGTTAACAGTAAGAAAAGGAATTTTGTAATGAATAATCAGACTTTCTGTTTTTGCCATCATTTTTCTAACGCTTAACAAATAAGCGTACTTAAGCTTCCCATAGCTGTTACTTTAACTCTCCGCACCAATAAAATTCTTTCATCTACAACGACTTTTATATTTCCATAAATATTGGGAATATTAAAAAAGCGCAATATTTTTGAAAAAAGTGTAAATTTCTTTCTTCATTTTTAGTAAAATTAATTCACTTCACAACCCAAATTATTATGAGACAAATCTACATGTGTTGTCATGTCTGCTGCATGTTCCTATTTATAGGGGCACAGGCATGGGCACAGAATTCCAACATCAGCGGCCGAGTAACCGACTCCAGTACGCAGGATGGACTTGCCGGTGTAAACGTAGTCATTGAAGGTACGACCACCGGTACGATTACCGATATTGATGGCAACTTCCGACTGCAATTTTCCGAGCAAAATCCCACTTTAGTATTTTCTTTCATTGGTTATCTTTCCAAAAAAGTAAGCCTCGGTGGACAGACTACGGTCAACGTAAGCCTTGAAGAAGATGTCACCAACCTGGAAGAAGTCGTTGTGACGGGTTTGGCATCTTCCGTGAAGCGCTCTAACCTGGCAAATGCCGTCTCCACCGTAAGTGCTGAAGAACTGGTGGAAACTACTTCCCCGCAGACGTTGGACAATGCCCTCTACGGAAAAGTCCCTGGTGTCAATATGATAGCCAATGGCGGCGCCCCTGGTGGGGGTATCAATGTGCAACTTAGAGGGATTTCTACGCTGGGAGCGGGTTCATCACAGCCTCTATACATTATTGATGGTGTTTATGTGGACAATTCTACCATGCAAACCGGGCGTACCCTCGTGAGTGGTGCCGGTGGGGGTTCCAGCAATGCTACCCAAGACGATGCTTCCAGCCGTATCGCTGACCTGAACCCCGATGATATAGAGAGTGTAGAAATCCTAAAAGGGCCATCAGCAGCAGCTATTTATGGAACCCGTGCCAATGCCGGGGTAATTATCATTACCACCAAACGGGGAAAAGCTGGACAAACCAAAGTTTCTTTGAAACAGGATATTGGATTCGCGCAGGCACTTAACTTGTTGGGAACCGATCCCTGGAACCCAGCCAAGATCAACACCTTTTTTGGAGAAGGTACCGCACAGTCCGAACAGGAGTTAGAAGCCTATCAGCAAGCGGTGAATGAAGGCCGGGTGACAGATTGGGAAAAAGAGTTCTACGGAGAAACGGCTTTGCTTTCCAATACACAGGTCAGTATTTCAGGAGGAGATGCCAAAACAATTTTCTACATCTCAGGAGGCGCCCGCTCAGAAGAAGGTATTATTAAAAATACCGGATTTGACCGCTACAGCTTCCGGGCAAATCTGGAGCACAAACTCAACGATAATATTACTATCAAGTCCGGCTCAAATTATGTGAGAAGCGAGACAAAAAGAGGTTTTACTGGCAACCAAAATGATACCGGGGGAAGTATTGGTTACAACATTGCTTATCTACCTTCTTATGCCGACATCTTTCCCGATGCCCAGGGTAACTATCCCATCAATCCTTATTTCAATGACAATCCTCTAGCAATCAGGGATTTGGGGGTCAATGATTCCCAGGTTGACCGTTTTATCCAATCTTTTAATCTGGACGCCAACCTCTGGAGCAATGCCAATTCATTTTTAAAATTCTCCGCCAGAGGAGGGATTGATTATGTAAGTGGTAATGGCATGATATACTTCTCCGAAGTGCTTCAGCATCAGCAGGCACTAGCCAATCCGGGAGATGTAGTGACTAGCACACAGGATAATTTTAACTCAAACCTTCAAGGTTTTCTGACTTTTAACACTACGGTGGGTAATAATATCAACTTCAATACCCAGATAGGAACTGTCAGGTTGTTTCAAACCCAGGATATCCTGCTGGATCGTGGAAGGGGATTGTCCGGTGGACAAACCAATCTACGTTGGGCAAAAGTTACCTCGGTTCTTGCCCAGGAAGAGCAGCGGATTACCGATATTGGTCTTGTTGCCCAGGAAGAAATCAACTGGGATGACAAAATCATCGGTACCTTGGGTGTACGCTTTGATAAATCTACCTTGAACCGTGACCAGGAAAAGTTTTATCCTTTCCCCAAAGCCTCGGTAGCGGTAAACATTAGCAAATTTGACTTTTGGAACGTACAGGCAGTTAATCAACTGAAAGTGAGGGCAGCTTATGGTGAAACAGGGGGCTTGCCTAAATTTGGAAGGACTTTCGCGTCGCTCACACCCCAACTGATCGGCAATCAACTAGGTGGACAGGTGGCTGCTGGTACACTGAATGCCCGGGATGTTGATCCCAACTTAGAACCTGAAACCGCCAGCGAACTGGAATTTGGCCTTGATGCTTCGTTTCTGGATGGCAGACTTGGTATTGAGTTCACTTACTATAATAAAGAGGTGAGGGACTTGATCCTGGATTTGCAACCAGCGGAATCTACTGGTATCACCGCTATTGCTACCAATGCGGCTGATCTTACCAACAAAGGCTTGGAGATTGCCCTGAACACGTATCCGGTGAGAACAAACAACTTCACTTGGTTCTCCAAATTTATCTATTGGAAAAATGACTCGGAGATTACCCGATTGGATATCCCTGAGTTTTTATCCGGTA
Source organism: Cytophagales bacterium (assembly GCA_038259985.1). Taxonomy (GTDB): domain Bacteria; phylum Bacteroidota; class Bacteroidia; order Cytophagales; family Cyclobacteriaceae; genus Catalinimonas. The sequence goes on along the minus strand of JBBSOG010000448.1, from coordinate 2,404 downwards.
GCTTTGGCGGTGGTAGCTTGGGCAAGTATTTAATTGCGGAAGGCTTTTCTCCTACCACCGTTGTAGGAACGCCGGTCAATACCGAAACCGGAAGGCTGACCATCTATGGCGATGCCCAGCCTGATTTTCAGATGTCCTTTTTCAACCAGATCAATTTTCTTCAGAACTTTGACCTGACTTTCTTATTTCACTGGAAAAGCGGGGGAGAAAATATAAATCTTTCTAATTTCCTTTCTGATGGCGGGGGTACTACCACTGACTGGAGTGAAGACTCCGATGGAGATGGAGTACCCAACGGACGTGACCGGGTAGATGAATATGGGCCTGGTGCCGCACAGTTTATTGCCGATGCCAGTTATGTGAAGCTGCGCGAGTTAGGGCTGTACTATACTATACCACAAACCCTGGTAGAAAATAGTTTTATTGACCGGGTGAAGATAGGCGTGTCTGGTAACAACTTATTGTTGTGGAGCGACTATCCCAGCTACGATCCTGAAGTGTCTAACTTTGGATCAGATCCCCTGAACTCTACAGTTGAGGTGACGCCTTTTCCCAGTTCAAGAAGAATATTCTTCCACGTACAGCTTGATTTTTAATCTTCTGAAAGATGAATGTTATGAAAAAATATATCAAAAATATCATGTATATCTTGGGCATAGTGACGCTGCTGGGCAGTTGTGATTATTTTAACCCGGATGAAGTAGTTGATCCCAATAACCCCTCCATTGCCGGTGTATTGCAGGATGCCAGCAAAGCTGAGCTGCAAACTTTAGTGACCGGCCTGGAAGCTAGGCACCGGGTGCCTTTCCAAAATGCTACTGAGATGTTTGGCTCCTTTGGCCGGGAAGTGTACGCATACTTTGGCTCTGACCCACGCTTTACCGAAGAGTGGCTGGGGATTAAAATTGACGAAACCTACCCGGATTTCTTTGGCTCAGGGGGCACTTTCCTTTCTCCTTACCAAGCCATCAAACAGGGAAATGTGATCATTGAGGCGGCACAAAATACCGACGTTATTACCGCAGAAGAACGCGCTGGCTACATCGGCTTTGCCCGCACGATTATGGGCTTTCAATACCTCTATCCGCTGATGCAGCAGTGGGACAATGGTATTCGTATTGATGTGGCTGACCCTTTAAACCCTGGGCCAATCCTATCTTATGACGAGGCGCTCACGCAAATTAGGGAATTGCTGGAACAGGGCGCAGATGACCTGACAACAGCTGGTAGCACTTTTGATTTTACGCTTACCAGTGGTTTTGCCGGTTTCAATACACCAGCGGGTATGCTTGCACTCAACCGTGCCATTGCTGCCCGTGTTGCCGTTTATAATGAAGACTGGCAAGGTGCACTGGATGCCTTAAATGCTTCTTTCATGGATTTAGATGGAGACCTTACTGCAGGGCCGGCCATGGTTTTTGGAGAAGCCCCGGATATTAACAACTATTTCTTCTATCCTTTGGATGCCATTACTAATACCATTTTGATTGTCCATCCATCCATGATAGATGACGCACTGGAGGGCGATTTGCGTTTAAATAAATTCTATGAGCGCCAATCCCCGGTAACCAATGTGACGGTGATCAATACCAGCACCGGCGAATTGGTACCAGGAGCATACCAGGATAACCGCTGGGCTACCAATGTGGAGCCGGTTAAATTTATCCGCAACGAAGAGTTGGTCTTGTTATATGCCGAAACTAATGCCCAATTGGGCAATACTGCGGAAGCTACCAGCGCTATTAACTACATCAGAAACACCTGGGGACTGGATGACTATGCCGGAGCAACGGATACCGCATCATTGATCAATGAAATTTTGTTCCAACGCCGCTACTCACTCTGGGCGGAAGGTGGACATCGTTGGATAGATTTGCGCCGCTATGGAAAGTTAGACGAGATACCTACGCAACCTGAAGGAGGAAGCGTTTTTACTAAAATTTCCCCACGCAACTCCGAGATCAACTGGGAGAGCCAGGAAAACTAGATTTTTACTAAATTTTTGTTCACCATTAAGGAAGCCCTTTCATTAAGGGCTTCTTTTTTTGTTTAGCTTTTTATAGCAAAATAAATTACAAGAATGTGGTTATCCAGGATTTATTTTGTGTTTGTTTAAGTATTTTAAATTTTATTTAAACAAATTACAACTATTTGATAACATTCATCTGGTGTGTGGGTTCAGCTTGTATATTTTTAACCTAAATATTAAAGTAATGAGAAAGCAAATTTTTTCCCTAATGATCGCAGTGATGTTTGTTACATTTTCTGCATGCGCAAGCGGGGGCAATGATAAAGCTACCAGCGAAACTACTGATGAAAGTGCAGTGGTGGAGAACACTTCAGCCATAGAAGCCCCTGAACAATCTATGGATATCGTGGACTTGGCTATGTCACAAGACAATTT
>JBBSOG010000447.1:0-5159 GCA_038259985.1 Cytophagales bacterium | reverse complement strand
TGGTTCAACTTCTATCGAAGGATCGTTAAAGATCATGAACGAACCGTAGAAAACGCTGCTTCTTGGATTATAGTGGCTAATATTCAGATGGTTCTTCTGTCAATTGCCAAAAACAGTACTTAAAATTTTTAAACACGCTCTTATCAAGAGGCCTTACAGATTTATAGGAAATTAGCTGAGAAAAACCCCGATATCTATTTAGCAAGTGTGGCAGTGACTTTGAATAATTTGGGAAACTTGTTATATGTCATTAACGACTTGCTTGGTGCGAAGCAAGTGTACGAAGAAGCCTTACAGATAAGAAGAGAATTAGCTGATAAAAACCCTAATATTTATCTGTCTGATGTAGCTGCTACTCTGAACAGTTTAGGAAATTTGTTATCGCTCACCAACGACTTACTTGGGGCAAAACAATGCTATGAAGAAGCCTTGCCGATAATAAGATTATTAGCCAAAAGAAATCCTGAGATTTATCTACCGAAAGTGGCTGCTACCTTAAACAATCTAGGGATATTGTTTAAAGCTAGTAATTTTATGCTTGGGGCAAAACAAGCTTTTGAAGAATCTTTGCAGATAACAAGGCAATTAGCTAAGAAAAATCCTGATGTTTATCTGCCAAATTTAGCTAATAATCTAACCAACTTGGGAAATTTACTAGCGGCTACTGACGAAATGGCTGGGGCTAAGCGAGCTTTTGAAGAAGCCTTAGATTTTTATAAGGAATTTGCTAAAAAAAATCCCGATGTCTATTTATCTCATATAGCTACTGTCCTGAACAACTTGGGAAACTTATTAGCAGTCACTAATGATATGACTGGGGCAAAGAAATTTTTCGAAGAGGCTTTGCGGAGAAGAAAAAAATTAGCCGAAGAGAATCCCCAAAAATATGATTTGGAGGTTGTGATGACGGCTGTTAATCTCGGACTTTTATATGAGCAACTACTGATAAGCACCGGAGATATGTCCTTGAAAACATCAGGGTTAAATCTGATGCGGGATGCCGAACAGCGTTTTGCTGGATTCCCGGAAGAACATCCCCGGGTTCAGTATTTTTCGCCTTACATCACAAGACTCACCAAATTCTTTAAAGATTTCGACGAAGCTGCTTTTCAATTCAACCAAGCATTGGAGCGCGTCGGTATATTACAAGGACAAAACGAAGTAGAAACAGACCCACATCAAAAAGTGCTACGGCAGGAGGAAATCATAAATACACTCCTGGAAATCGAAGAGAGAATGCCTGATAATGAAAAAGTCAACAAATTAACTGCCTCCAAATATGGTTCCCTGGCCTGGTACCAGTTGTTTGACAGACAATTCTCCGCTGCGGAGCAATCATGTCGCAACGGTCTTGCAAAAGACTCCGGCGAAGAATGGATCAATACCAACCTGGCCCTGGCTCTCCTGTATCAGGGCAAATGGGAGGAGGCCAGGCAGGTGTATGAAGATTTAAAAGACAAAGCCTATGGCGATGCAACATATAAAAAGACTTTTTTAGATGACCTGAATGCTTTAGAACAAGCAGGGATCACGCACCCGGATGTAGCAAAAGCACGGGTATTATTAAAAAATTGACCGATGAAACCCATCACTATCCTCCTCCTATTCCTCCTCTACCAAGCCACCACCCTCATCGGGCAACAGGACATCATCAAAGGCAGGCTATTTGCTATGCCGAGTGTGAACGTGTACAGTTTTGGAATCGGGTATGAAAAGATATTTCGTAGCAAAGTGGGGTATAGTTGCTGTATAATAGGTACGGCTATAATTCGAAAAATGCGGATGAAGATAAAAAAGCAGGTATTAGAATGGGCATAAAGGTGGGGGATGAGCTTTAGGGGTTGGTTGGAATTGCTATGAAAGAAAAAAATCCACCCCGCCCGGAAAAAACCAGCCATTCCCATTGTCCAACTGAAAAAAAGGCATGAGAACCCATATCCCGGCAGTGATCGCGCTTACCCTTTTACTGGTAGCCTGTGCAAAGGACGACGATACTATTATAGACGATCCGATGGATTCGCTTGCCGCGTTACATCTGCCGGACAATTATTTTAACTACGCGAATATAGCACTCCCCGAGTACTATCTGGTCAACGGGTTTCCTGGCGCCTCTCAGGCGCAAAGTGCAGCCATAGACCACGACAATACACCCGGCAATAATGCCACGACCAACGCAGGAGCCACACTGGGTAGAGTACTCTTCTACGATAAAAAGCTAAGTGCCAATGGCACGATAGCCTGTGCCTCCTGTCATAAGCAGGCGAATGGATTTGCTGATCCTCTGGTTTTAAGCGATGGTTTTGCGGGTGGAAAAACCAGAAGACATTCCATGGGATTGACCAACGCCCGGTTCTTTAACTCCGGAAAATTCTTTTGGGACGAACGCGCAGCGACCTTGGAAGACCAGGTACTTATGCCTTTTCAAGACCCGGTAGAGATGGGCCTGACGTTGGGCCTGGTAGAGCAGATTGTACGCGACCAGCCGTATTATCCCCTGCTTTTTGAGGATGCTTTTGGTGATCGGACAATCAACGCGGATAGAATATCGAAAGCATTAGCCCAATTTGTGCGGAGCATAGTGAGCTTTACCGCAAAATACGACGAAGGAAGAACGCAGGTAAATAACCCGGTACAGCCATTTCCCAATTTTACGGCGCAGGAAAACCAGGGCAAATCCTTGTTTTTTTTGGTGCAAGCTGGAAGAATCAACTGTGCGGGATGCCATACAAGTGAAGCCTTTCTCGGCCCCATCCCCGTCAATCCAAATGGCAGAACCACCTCTATAAATAATGGCCTGGATGCTATGTCGACAGATGATCTGGGTATTGCAGAAACGACCAATAACCCAAATGATAGTGGAAAATTCAAAGCCCCTTCTTTACGAAACATCGGCGTGGGCGCACCCTATATGCACGATGGCCGTTTTGCCAGCCTCGAAGAAGTGATTGACCACTACAGCACCGGCATTCAAAACCATCCCAATCTCGCGCCACCGCTTCGCGATGGCAATGGTAATCCTATCAGATACAATTTTACGCCTGATGAAAAAGCAGCGCTAGTCGCCTTTTTAAATACGCTTACCGACCAGCCTATGCTAAGCGATGAGAAGTATAGTGATCCATTTCAGAGATAGTGCTCCCTTCGGTCGCGTAATTGCCCTTCGGGCAGGAGAGTTCGCTGGCGCTCACATAAGGGCGACCTTTGGTCGCGAGATTTCTTCTCAGTCCTCACCCCTCACACCTGCCTCCTCGAATTCACCTTAGAACTTATAGCTATAACCAAAACGGATGACCTGCGTCTCGTAGTAGTCTGTGCTTGTATAAGAGAAGCTATTGCCATTGATTTCTTTTCTGATGACTCTGGTATTGAAAAGGTCTGTTGCATTCAGAAATAGTTCTCCTTTGCCGCTTTGAATAGATTTTTTGACGCCTACATCAATGGAGAATCGAGCATCGATGGTTCCCTGAGGTATGATGTCTGGAGCGAGGTAAATAGCGGTCAATTGGGCTTCTGTGTTTTTAGCAAACTTGAAGTTGGTATTTAGCTTAATGTTGCCGGAGTAGATGTCCTGTTGCTCGGCCATAAAAGTGTTTTCTGTCGGATATTTATTGACTACCGTAAAGGCATCTATCTGATTGTAATATCCATTAAAATTCAAATTCACATTTATTTTGTCGGTTAGCTCCTGACTAATTATCACTTCAATGCCTGTATTGTAGCTTTTGCCCGCATTTTGAGAAATGTTGTAAATCAGATTTGTGGCATCTACCGTTGTAGCAATTCGTGTAATGGTGCCGGCTGAAATTCGATGATAGGCTGCGCCGTAGAAATACCCCTGGTTCCAGCCATTTTTATACCCAAGCTCAAAGCTGTTTGTGAACTGAGGCTGCAAGGCCGGATTACCTACCTTGATGATTTCGGCATCATCATACTTTGGGAAAATACGAATGTCCACTTCATCAGGGCGGTCAACTCTTCGATTGTAGAAAGCTGACAGTTTGTTTCGATCATTGATTTTGAAGGTCAATCGTGCGTTAGGGAAGGGCTGTAAATAAGTATATCCATCACTTTGGTAGGTGTTGTGGTTTGGATCAACCTCATATTGCAGATCGACATATTCCACTCTTAACCCGATTTCTACTTCCATTTTTTTGACTTCATACGTATAGTTTCCGTAAAGTGCCGGAATCGTTTCTTTGTAGGTGGCTTTCCCGTCAGCACCCGTATCCAGTACAGAATTATCTGCGGACGGATTGAATTGCATGTCAGTAGGGATGGTTCTTCTGCGAAACTTTATCCCTGTTTCCAGCAACCCGTGTTTCATAGGTTTGGTATAATCTAATGTAAAGTCGGCCACTTTTTGATCAGCAATGAGAAAGAAAGATTCTTCTGTAGTAAAGGAAGGCAAGGTGTTCGTAAAGAAATATTTTTCGTCTTCTCTGTCAAACGTGTAATTAAACCCGGCATTCAGTTTGTGACCGGGTTGTTTGAACTTATGCTCATAGGCTACTGAGGCCATTGCGGCGGTGAGTACTTCATCTTCCAAAAACTGCCAAAGTCTGAGGTTTTCTCCTCTATTGCCGCTAAAAAAAGGCTGATCGCCATAGTCTTTTATAGACTCCTGACTGAAAGACCCGGAAAGAGTGAGGGTATTGTGGTCATTCATGAACCAATCGATCCCCGTCTTGGAGGTAAAAAAATTGGTATTTCTGTTTCGCTTTAATTGTTGGTCAACGACGGTACCGTCATTATACGTTCTGGTTACAAATTCATTCTTATTAAGAGTTTCTGTGTAGAGGTTATCTGCTTGAAGAAACAGGTTGATTTTTCTTTTTCTGTAATTCAGCGAAACGGAAGGATTGATTTTGGGTGTGGCCTGATATTGTGGTCGAATGCCGGGAAGGTTTTCTTTGCGAACCCACAAAGCGCCAAATCCGGTTGATACCCCTATTTTACCATTCAGGCCTTTTTGTTCTTCTTTTCTCAATACGATGTTGATGATTCCTGCATTTCCGTTGGCATCGTATTTCGCGGACGGGTTGTTGATGATCTCTATTTTTTCAATCGCTGAAGCTGGTATATTGTCCAGTCCGTTCTGATTGCCAAAGCCGGTTATGGCTGTTTGCTTGCCGTCTATTAATACCACCACTTGATTGTTG
>JBBSOG010000446.1:0-5161 GCA_038259985.1 Cytophagales bacterium | reverse complement strand
TCTATCATTGATGGGGTACGGCTTTGCAAGGCGCAACGTTTCCGCTATCAGCATAACGATATGCAGGACCTGGAAGAAAAGCTGAAAGAAGCACAGGGCGCCCGTCATCGGATTATCGTGACCGATGGCGTATTCTCTATGGACGGCACCATTGCGCAATTAGATAAAATCTGCGATCTGGCCGACAAATACCAGGCTTTGGTGATGTCGGACGAATGCCACTCCACCGGTTTTATGGGCAAGACGGGACGAGGTGTACACGAATATCATGATGTGATGGGTAGGGTAGATATCATTACCGGTACGCTGGGCAAGGCGCTGGGCGGGGCATCCGGTGGATTTACTAGCGCCCGCAAGGAGATCGTAGACCTGCTACGCCAGCGTTCGCGTCCCTACTTATTTTCAAACACCTTGGCGCCTTCCATTACGGGGGCTTCCATCGCAGTGATTGACCTGCTCTCGGAGACTACCGAACTCAGGGATAAGTTGGAGGAAAACACCCATTATTTCAGGGAGAAAATGACTGCTGCTGGTTTTGATATCAAAGCCGGAACGCATGCTATCGTGCCCATCATGTTGTACGAAGCGCCATTGGCACAAAAGTTTGCAGAAAGATTACTGGAAAAAGGGATTTATGTCATCGGCTTTTACTATCCGGTAGTTCCCCAAGGACAGGCGCGCATCCGGGTGCAGATATCTGCCGTACATGAAAAAGAACACTTGGATAAAGCGATACAAGCATTTAGAGAAGTGGGCGAAGAACTCAGTGTACTCAATTGATCTTGTTCGTCTAAAAATCTTTTTTTCACCCCCTTCCAGGCGGCCTTGCCAAAGCATCTGCCTCGGTAAGGGGGTGTTTTTTTAGTGTTCTTCGCGGATTCTTTGTGACCTTTGTGGTTAAATCTCTCTAATTGCGACTAGCATATTTATGGTAAATCTTTACTCTTTATAAACTTTCTCCCCAGCACTAATAGAAATTTTCAGCATATTCTCTTTAGGAGGCAGCGGACAACTGTAGGTAGGATTATAAGCGCAATAGGGATTGTATGCTTTGTTGAAATCCAATTCAATACTTTTGATGGTACGAGCGGGTATCTCAACATCCATATAACGGCCGCCGCCGTAAGTTTCTTCGCCGCTGGTGGCATCGGAGAAAGGCACAAAAAGCATTGTCTGGGAATCAAAAGGCTGGAGTACCAACAGACGCGCTTGCTGCCCTTCAATTTCAAAATCTGCGTAAGCATAGCGGATGTACTTCTCTTCCTCCCCGGTAGAGGTAGGCATCTGCACAAGCTTCTGGCTTTCAATAGGAGTGAGCCGTGCCCTTACTTTATAAGCGGGCTGTGGCGCATAAAAATCCAAGCCGTTGAAGGCAATGTCTCCGGGGGCAAAAGGCGATTCATCCGAAGATTTCATAAAGCGTTCCGTTCTTTGTCTTTCCTCAAGAATGCGCTCTACGTATGCTTCATCAGATTCACCACCCTGTAAAGCATAAATCACACTAATACCAATAACTACGATAACAATAACAGGAATAACTCTTTTCATAAATTTATTAGTCAGTCACTAACCTTGAACAAACCCGTAGATTTTTCTAGTTGACAAGCCACTAATTTATAAGCAAATCCCTGTAAGGCAAGCTTAGGTAAAGGAAATCTTTAAAGCACTATAACATACCTTCATCAGCAAAGCTGTAATAAGCATGATCGGTGAAGATGAGATGGTCCAGGACGGGAAGGTCAAGGCTTTTGCCAGCTTGCTTGAGCTTTTGGGTAAGCTGAATATCCGCCTGGCTAGGGGTGAGATTACCGGAAGGATGGTTATGCACTAGAATGATAGAACTTGCCAGTTTTTCCACAGCTTTCTTAAAAATTACTTTAGGGTCAGCCACCGTACCGGAAACTCCACCTTCGCTAATCAATTCAGGTTTGATGACCATATTTGCCCGGTTGAGTAAAATAATCCAGAACTGCTCCACCATCTGGTCCATCAGATAGGGTTGCATGATACGGTAAGCGTCTTCCGAACCGGTGATTTTTTCCCGTTTAACTGGTTCTCCAGTTTTGCGTCGCCTGCCCAGTTCCAGCGCACTGATAATGCTAATGGCCTTGGCTTCTCCGATGCCATCAAATTTTTGTAAGTCCGGCACGGAGAGCTTAGCCAGTTCGTGCAGGTTATTGTCCACACTGGCCAGGATTTCTTTACTCAAGTCTACTGCACTTTTTTTTCTGGTACCTGAGCCGATCAGAATGGCGATGAGTTCGGCATCGGTGAGGGCAGTTCTGCCACGGAGTAATAATTTTTCACGGGGGCGATCTTCTTCTGCCCAGCTCAATATTCCTGTATCGCGAAGGGCGTAACGACTAGCCATATTTTTTGCTTTAATTTGGGAGACTAAAGCAAACAAAAAAGCCTTACACTCAAAAAGCGTAAGGCTCAATAATATTTTAATGTAAGAATTTACGCAAGTTGGTTCACAAGCTTGGCAAGCTTTGCCTTTTTGTGTGCAGCGTTACTCTTATGGATAATGTTCTTTTTCGCTAGTTTGTCGAGCATGGAGGAAACCCTTTTGTACAGGTCTTCTGCTTCAGTTTTGTCTGTAGTGTTTCTCAGCTTCTTTACAAATGTACGGGTGGTCTTCAACTGATAACGGTTTCTCTCACGTCTGGTCTCAGTAGAACGAATACGCTTTAATGAAGATTTATGATTTGCCATCTCTAAAATATTTCTTTACTGTCTTGAACAGGAATTTCTCTTTTTGGTCTTAAGAACTGCAAAGATATAGGTATTCTTTAAAATATCAAAAGTATAACCTAAACTCTGCAACAAATTTTTGTTAGCTCTCACACTGTGACATTTTATCTTTGCTGGGTATGATAAAATCAAGCATCCAGATTTTCTTGTTTGCTCAAAAGCAATATAAGATTGAGAAAGAAAAAAAAGCTTTTTGATTAAGGAAGAAATATAACGCACATAGTTGTCACTCTTGAAAACTAAATGAGCTAAATTTCCTGCCCTATAACTTGGATTTTGAAAATAATATATTGATTTTGTCAAAAAATGACAAGTCTCATGAACACCACGTTTGGCGAATATATCCGGCTTTTGAGAACAAAAAAAGAATTGACATTAACACAATTGGCGGCCAAACTGAATTTAGATTCTGCAAATTTAAGTAAAATCGAAAATGGAATTCGGGATTTTGACGAGAAACGACTTCCAAAATTGGCGAGGGTTTTTGGGCTAAATCCAAAGGGATTACGAGATGAATACGTAAGCGATCAACTCGGGAAGAAAATCTACGAAACGAATTGCTCGAAACAATTATTAAAAGTAGCCGAAGAAAAAGCAGAATATCGGAGAATATTAAGTAAGAAACTTCAAACAGAAAAAACAATATGAAAATAGTATCATTTTTTGCAGGGGCAGGTGGGCTTGATTTAGGATTCCAAAAAGCGGGTTTCAACATTATTTGGGCTAATGAATATGATAAAGAAAATTAGTTGATTAACATAATGGACAGTATTATTTTTGACCAGAAGAATTATCCAACTCGAGATATTTTTATACCAACTTATGGTATTGTTACAATTTCCACTGAAGAATTGAATGATTCTTTAATGAATGAAGATGGAAGTTACAGCAGTAGAGAAGCATTATATGTTGATGAGCGTATTTTTTTCTTTGTGAAAAAAGAGGATATAGTATTGAACGACAACGTATTATCAGAAAAAGTTGCCTTTTCACTATGATTCAATATCAATTTTTCCCACGCTCTCAAGGCATCACTCCTGAAATACGCAAGGTCATCAATTGTTTCTTTGAGGTAAATGTCAATATAAATTCTGATTTTCATAATTTGAAAAGCAACGGTGTTCTACAGAATTTATATGAACCACTTAGAAAAATTGGCTTTGCTGTTGAAATAAGTAAAGCTAAAGATGATAAAATTGACGTTCCTGTTTTGTTTGGATTAAACAACAAAATTGATAAAAGTTATAACGCAGATGCGTTGAGTAAAGATGGAAAAATAGTTATTGAAGTTGAAGCTGGAAGAGCTACCGAAAATAACCAATATATGAAAGATATTTTCCAGGCTTGTATGATGTTTGAAGTTGAATACTTGGTAGTTGCTGTTAGAAATACCTATCGTGGACATAAAGACTTTGAGATTGTATTTACTTTTCTTGAAACTCTTTATATATCAAGCAGATTACATTTACCTTTAAAGGGAATTTTACTTATTGGTTACTAATCCATTAGAGGTAAGCCCACAGCTAGATGCGAGTGAGGACTTGCAACGGATAAACTAATCCGATAGGGACACGCACAATTAGTAATCTAAATAGGAAAATGTTGGAATGTGCTTCTTTCAATTCATAATGCAAGTTCACGGGTTGAACCGTCATTGAAATTTGATATAAATCTTGTGAGTGCACCATATACTTTATTTACAAACCATATATTTATTAATTAGCACTTGAAAAGCACGCTACTTTTCATATTCAACACTTTTTTATTACCAAAAAGAAGGTGCATCTTTAGCTGCTTAATATGCTGATTTTTTAATGAATAAGCACTAAATTGGCGGCTTCATTTCTGAAGCCTGCTCCTGCCTTTCTGGATGAATGAGAGAGACTTAGACACATTGCACGGGAAAAATCGGATACTTTATGAATTTTCTGGACAGCTTGAACGAACCTCAGCGGAATGGGGTCACCAATACTGAAGGGCCAACAATGATCATTGCCGGGGCAGGTTCCGGCAAAACAAGGGTATTGACTTATCGGATCGCTTACCTGATCAAAGAAAAAAATGTAGACCCATTCAATATATTGGCACTGACTTTTACTAATAAAGCTGCCAAAGAAATGCGCGACCGGATTGAAAAAGTGGTGGGCAACGAAGCGCGCAACCTGTGGATGGGCACTTTCCATTCTATTTTTGCCCGGATGCTTAGGGCGGAAGCCAGCAAAATAGGTTATCAAAACAACTTTACGATCTACGATACCGATGATTCCAAGTCGCTGATCAAAAATATACTCAAAGAACTCAAGTTGGATGATAAAGTGTACAAACCAGGAATGGTGCTCAACCGCATCTCCAGTTCTAAAAATCGCCTGATCTCCTGGAAAGAATATAATGACAATCCGATGATCCG
>JBBSOG010000445.1:0-5189 GCA_038259985.1 Cytophagales bacterium | reverse complement strand
GATGCTTTCAAGAACAGCCAATAGCCTTTTTTGGACCGGCAGATATATTGAAAGGTTAGAACACCTTTCCCGGTACCTCAATGCCCAGTTTCTCTCCTCCGCGGACGCGCCCCGTGCCTGGAGTAAAAAAATGGCCCTGGAATCCATGCTTTCTATGGCGGGGGCTACAGAAGCTTATTTTAAAATAAATGAAGAAATCAGTGATGAAAAAGTAATCCTTTTCCTCACCGTAGATGAGCAGTACCCTTTTTCCATCAAAAGTTACCTTTCACTGGCCAGGGAAAATGCCCGTGGCCTGCGGGACAATCTTTCCACCGAAGTGTGGGAAACCATCAATCGCTTTTATCACTCCACCAACAGCGAATTCAGTGAGGAAATTATCATCAAGAAAGGCCCCTTTGATTTTTGTAAGCATGTACTAAACTATGTGAACATCATCAAGGGCGTGGCTGATAATACAATTTTGAGAAACCAGTCGTGGTCCATGATCCGTACTGGCATCAACCTGGAGCGGTCACTACAAATTTGTAAGATACTGATTACCAAAATTGAAGACATCAAAAAAATGGATGGTGGCGAGCTTAGCCCGGTGATCGCTGGTTACCATTGGGCTTCCCTGCTTCGTAGTGCCGGTGGGTTTGATATGAGCAGGAACTACTATCATGAGGCACCCAATCGCGAAAGAGGGATTGAGTTTTTGATCTTGAACAAAAAGTTTCCTAAGTCAGTCTTGTTTAATCTCCGGGAGTTGCAGCAAAACCTAAAAATTATCAGTGAGCACAAGCCCATTACACCGGATTCGGTAGAATTTACCACCGGTAAGCTCACCGCTTCCCTGAGTTATATGACAGTGGAAGATATCTTGAAAGAAGGGGACGAATTTTTGTACGATCTGGAAAAGCAGCTTTTCAACATCGGGCTCGCTTTGGAAGAACAATACTTACAATATTAGATGGTCACTTTTACGATTGGCTACGAAGCACAAAACAAATATGTGAATGAGGTGCAGGAGGCTTTTTTTGAATTCTTAGTCTGTCCCTGTAGAAATGAAAATCAACAACTGAACTGGGAAAGGAACAGTAACTCAGCAAACGTTGCCCCTTTTCTCAGCAAAAATGTCTTTGGATATAATAGCCTTAGTTTCCGTTTGGTCGGCCCATTCCATGAATTCAATTTTAGTTATCAATGTGAAGTACTGAAAACGCGCGAAGGCTATATCCCCCTTCGGAACGAGTTTGTCAGCTTAGCAGATGAACGGCAGGTTTTGACTTCAGAAGCCTTTCAGGTGGACCATTATTTGTACATCAAACAGACCAACCTCACCGAAATCCCTTTGCATTCTATTCCGGCAAACATGCGGCTTCACCAAAACATGTACCTGCTGGATTATATTAAGTCACTTAACCAGTATATTCACCAGTACATTAAATACTCACCCAATACGACTACTGTGCAAACCAACGCACAGGAGATTTGGTTTAAGCCTGTCGGTGTTTGCCAGGATTATACCCACCTGATGCTGGGTATCTTGCGTAGTCAGCAAATTCCCGCCCGTTATGTTTCCGGTTACCTCAACCAGGGGAGTCATTTTGTGGGTGCTGCCCAGATGCACGCCTGGGTAGAAGTTTTCGTGCCCCATTACGGATGGATTGGCTTAGACCCTACTAACAACCTATGGGCAGATTACCAACATATCAAAGTAGCCGATGGCCAGGATTATGGGGATTGCAGCGCTTTGAAAGGATACATCAAACCTGTGGGAATCAACACTAGCGATCACAGTGTGCAGGTGGTAGAACAGTAATTTTAGTATTTATTAGACTGTAGTTCAGCTACTTCCCGATAGTTTTGATTCTCATGCCTTTTTCTACCGGATCGCTCAATAGCATTCCATTCAAGATTGCCAGTTCTTCCATTTTATCTTTAGAGACCTCTAATTCTTTAAGTGCCTGGCCCAAATTTCCATCAGAAATTACTTTTTTAATAATAATTCTATCTGGTTTTACATTGAGTTTGTCAGGGTTATTGAGAATACTAAAATCTTCCATAGTTTTCTGAAAAGTTGTAGCGTAGGTATTAAAAGTTCCTTCCTGGCTTATGCCCATCATGGCATAGATATTATTATCGTATTGGATGAGATAAGTCAATGTCCTTAACGTTCCATCCTGTTGCTGTAGGTCAGCTAATAATACCAGGGCTGGCAGGCCATTTACTTTTGTAGATTTAGAATCTTTTAGGTTGAGTTTGTTTTGCTCAAGTACTACTTTACCAGCTTCTTTTAAGGATTCTCCTTGCGCTAGACTTAGCACCATCATAGCTTTGCCATCTTTTTGTCCCATTTGCAGTTGCTGGGGTGTATTCTGGGTAATCCATTGATTCGGTATCTTAAATTTGAATTTCAGTACCGGATGATAAAAAACCCCCTGCTCAACAAACCCTTGCTTGGGGTCTTCTCCATAGACCATCCCGTCAATCATTTTGAGATAACTATCGCGATTAACTTTAAAGTTTTTCTTATTTACCGATGTTTGCCATTCCTTAGCCAGAGCTTTTACATTCTGCTCCCGATCGGCCGGATCAGGATGAGTGGACATAAATGTAGGTATAGCTTCACCACCTGATTTTTTTCCAATACGGTCCAGTGTCTGAAAAAAACCTGCCATTTCCTCAGCATCATAGCCAATTTTGGTTGAATACTCTACCCCCAGTCTATCCGACTGAGATTCATGGTCCCTACCAAATTTTAGAAAAAGAAGTTGTAAGCCCTGCTGCGCTACATCAGCAAATTGAGCAAAATCAGGGGAGATCACTATGCCCGCTATTAATCCTATCTGGGCAAGCATTGTATTGCTATATTGTTGTGCAGAATGCCTGGCAGCTATATGTCCTATCTCATGGCCTAACACACCTGCAAATTCTGCTTCATTGTTGAAATGGGCCATGATCCCCCTGGTAAAATATACATATCCGCCTGGAACTGCGAATGCATTCACCACTGGTGAGTCTACTATTTTGAAATGATAAGTTATTTCATCACGGTGGGAGATTTCTGCCATTTCTTTGCCGCGATTTTGGATAAATCTTTGAAGCTTTTTATCCTCATATATGCCAAAGTAATTAATAATTCCTGGGTCTGATTGCTGACCCATTGCTAACTCCTGGTCTTTTGACATCAAGATAAGCTGTTTTTTACCAGTAACAGGATTGGTTACACAGCTACTCAAAAAGTATAAGAGTGAAAAAATGAGGGAACGGAAAAGAAATGATGATTTCATAGCATAACAAGTTTCTCAATCAATAGAAACCTTAATACTCAAAATCAATGCTAAGGAGAAATTCATCATTAATTAGCGTAGAAAGGGAAGTTTGCTCTTGCCGGATGAATCAACTTTGTAGAATAATCTCTACAAAATTTTACTTAAGTAGACCGAAAATCTTCGGTTAAGAAGGATTTTATTGTTAATTTGCAATACAATAATAAAAAAAACCGCCTGGTAGCGGTTTTTTTTTTGAAAACGATTACTTCTTTTCGTCTAGTTTGATTCCGTTTTCTACTTCGTTCTTAATTTCCTTGGTCGCTTCCTTAAACTCACGGATACCTCTTCCCATGCCTCTGGCAATTTCAGGAATTTTGTTGGCCCCGAAGAAAACGAGTACTACCAGAAGGATGACCATAATTTCCCATCCTCCTAAACCACCGATGAATAAAAGACTTTGTAACATAGCTATGACTTTTTAAAATTGTTTACATACTCTAGCCACTAATATAAAGTATGATTATTCAATTTAACTAATTTACTGAGGTAAAAGTGCGGCTCCCTGTTAATATTTCTTAAGATTCTTTTTTTGAACGAGGTTGGGGCAAGCAAATACTTATTTCCCTCAGCATTTGTAAAAATGAGCACTCCTCTTAATAAATGTTCCCATCGTATTTTTTAAAAAAATAGTGTACCGAAAATAAGCTTAATGAACTTTACTTACTTTAAGTACATTATACACATAAATGACTGACATTCAGTTTTTTATATATTATATTTTTTTCTTTTAAGGGCACTTAATTACTGGGTAATACGTTAATATAAATATCTCTCAACTTAAAAAGATGACACAACAAAAAAAGACAATAGAAAAAAAAGAGATCGCGAATTACGATATCGCTAACTCTTACGAAACTTTACATCTTGCCCAGGACCTGGCGCGTTTCATCAACGAAAATAAACTTTTTCATAACATACAAGGAAAAGCGTATGTGAACGTTGAAGGTTGGCAGTACGCCGGGGCACGTTTGGGCATTGTCCCGATCATTGATGATCTTACTAATTTGAGTACACCTGGTAAAGAGACTAAATATCAGGCTTTGGTTAAGCTTTTAGATTTAAAATCACAGCAGATTATTGGTTCCGGTTATGCTATCTGTAGTAACTTGGAGAATGGGAAGAGAAATTATCAGGAATTTGCTATTGCCTCTATGGCACAAACCAGGGCAATCGGTAAAGCTTACAGAAACATCCTTGCCTGGATTATCCGGGCGGCAGGTTATGAACCTACCCCTGCGGAAGAGATGGACTACATGAATAAGGAAGAGTCGTCAAAAACTGAAAAAAAAACTAGGTCAGATCGTGGCCCAGTGAGCCTGGAAAAGGCAAATGAAAATGAAAATGAAGAAAAGTTAGCCTCAGTGAAACAGAAAACAGAGCTTTTGTTGTTACTCAATAACAAGCTCATCACCAATGAGGAAAAAAACAAAATGATTCAAAATATAAATGACCTTAATGAGACCCGCGTTATCCAGGCGATAACCCGTCTCAAGAAGGTCATTAACGAACGAGATGCCACATCTCAAATAGCATAGTTTGGTTTGGTTAGTTTAGCAGAAAGCTCAGGAACACGTGTTCTTGAGCTTTTTTTATGTTTTCTCCTTGTCTAGCCCTTGGGATGTGGGCACCCGCTCTGAAACAAATGTGCGCATTTTATTGAACAATTGCGCAGGGTCACGATCAAAAATTGCTATTTTTCTTGTTTCTTCCACTAAAAAGCCTTCCTCCAGCATTTGATCAAAAAGTTTTTCCATAAAATCATAGTAGCCGTTGGTATTCAAAATCCCGATAGGCTTATGATGCAGTGACAGTTGCGACCAGGTGAGCATCTCAGTAAGTTCTTCCAAGGTTCCAAATCCACCCGCCAGCGTC
>JBBSOG010000444.1:0-5224 GCA_038259985.1 Cytophagales bacterium | reverse complement strand
CCTCGCGGGTAGTACAGCTGATTTCTATAGAAGGAAAAGCTTGTTTCTACGTCTATGGGCAGTTTTTGAAGATAGTTGCCTATAAAATCAAAGACCAGAATTTCAGTGTTTTGCCAAATGTACAGTCGATTACCATATTCCTGCATGCCCCGCACTTGAGCCTTCTCTGGAAGAAAATAGCGCAAATCCACCTTGAGTATGACATCTTCAAGTATAGGGTTGTATTTGATAAGCTGGGTATTTTGTTCATCAAATAGCCAGATCATCTGGTCACTACTTAGTGTAGCATTGTTAAAATGACTGAGTGTTTCTGTCTGAACAGTATTTGTTTGAGAAGGGGTTAGGAAGCGGTCAAAAAACTGAAAACGCTGGCTGCTTTGATAAAAGGCAAAGACTTTCAGGCTTTGCGCAGCCTCCAATGAAGTAATTGCTGGAATGGCGACAGAAGTATGCTGCTGCTCTATTTTTAAATGCACATTACACTTGATCAACTGGCCGTTTGCGGTGACAAAATACAAGTTTTCCAGCGCGTCATGAGAAACCGCAATCACCCGATCCAGGCTAAGGCTATCCAGCACAGGCACGTTGACCATCGGCTTTGACTGAAGCGACTTTGGCAGCGAAGCCCCTACTTGCGCAAAGCTTTGAAAATGGAACAGAAAAATTAAAGAAAAGAAAAGGCGTGATTTACCGTTCAAAAGTTTTAAGAAAAAATTCTTTACCATCATGTACGCCATAAGTTTGAGAGCCAATCCATTCCCCAATATTAAAATAACGGCTATTTTCATTGACCGGTATATCCAAAGACAGGTGGCGATGCCCGAAAACATAATAATCATGATGGGTTTGTGCTTCTACTTCCAGGCAATATTGATAAATCCACTCATGCTCTTTTCCTTTAAAAGAGTCGTCAAGGCAGCTATTTCTCTTTCTGCTATGCGTAGACCATAGCTGGGCCAGGCCAATACCCCAGCGAGGATGAAGGGCAGCAAAAAGCCGCTTACTCAGCTTCGCATGAAAAACCTTTTTCAGCATCTTGAAAGTCTTGTCACCATCCCCCAGTCCATCACCGTGCCCGATATGCAAGGATTGGTCATTGATCCTAATGTTGACCGGTTTTCTTAAAATGGGGACATCAAGTTCCTGTGAAAAATAATCAAACATCCACATATCATGGTTTCCGGTGAACAAAATAATGGGGATACCTTTATCCTTAATTTCAGCCAACTTGCCAAGAAAACGGATGAAACCTTTGGGGACGGTGTATTTGTATTCAAACCAGAAATCAAACAGGTCACCCAACAGAAAAATAGCTTCCGCATCATGAAGTATGCTGTCCAGCCAACGAACAATTACTTTTTCCCTTAGCCGGCTTTTTTCATAAGTAGGCGTGCCTAAATGAAAGTCTGAGGCAAAGTATATTTTTCTGTCTTCGGTAAGGGTAAAACTAAAGGCTGGATTGGCTTGCATATTACTGGCAAAGATAGTTTGACAGGATATTTTAGAAAAGCTTAATACAAAAAAAGAGCTGCACCAACGCAGCTCTTTTGTAAATGACACATACCTATATTAATCTTAAGTATTTTTATTCTCTTCTACAGAAGTTTCCTCTTTTTTGTCGGTATGTTCTTTACCATTAGTTTTCGCTTTAGGTTCAGCCGGAGCAGAAGATTTTGATTCATCTGTATCTTTTTCCTGTTGCTCTTTTTCGTCATCTTCCTGTGTATAAGCATCATAGGTGGTAGGCTTACTAAAAGGCCTTTTCCCAATCAGCCGGTCCAGGTCAGCCTGGAATAAAATTTCCTTATCCAAAAGTTCTTTTGCCAGCACTTCTAATTGGTCTTTCTTATCAAGCAGCAATTTTTTCGTCCGGGCATAAGCGTCAGTAATAATTTTTCTTACTTCCTCATCTATCGTTTGGGCAGTAGCTTCAGAATAAGGTTTACTGAAATTATAATCCCCCTGCTGAGAATCATGGAAAGATATATTACCTACTTTTTCGTTCATCCCATAAATGGTCACCATGCTATAAGCCATTTTGGTGATCCGTTCCAGGTCATTCTGCGCCCCGGTAGATATTTTTCCGAAAATCACATCCTCAGCCACCCGGCCTCCCAATGCCATACACATCTGATCCAATAGCTGTTCTATGGTATACAAAAACTGCTCTTTAGGCAAATACTGTGCATATCCTAAAGCAGCCACACCACGAGGCACAATGCTCACTTTCACCAATGGATCAGCATGTTCCAGGTACCAA
Source organism: Cytophagales bacterium (assembly GCA_038259985.1). Taxonomy (GTDB): domain Bacteria; phylum Bacteroidota; class Bacteroidia; order Cytophagales; family Cyclobacteriaceae; genus Catalinimonas. The sequence continues at coordinate 2,964 of JBBSOG010000444.1, read as the reverse complement.
CCAGCGATAGCATGGCCAGCTTCATGATAGGCAACAATCGTTTTCTCTTCGGGAGAAATGATCTTGTTCTTTTTCTCTAGTCCACCGATGACACGATCGATAGCATCATGAAAATCCTGTGTTTCTACCATTTTCTTGTTACGGCGCGCCGCGATCAGGGCAGCTTCGTTACAAATATTAGCAATCTCAGCGCCCGCAAAGCCTGGCGTTTGCGCGGCAAGTTTCTTAGGGTTGACATCCTTAGATACTTTGATAGGCTTAAGGTGTACCTTAAAAATGGCTTCCCTACCTACGATATCTGGCTTGTCAATAGAAATCTGGCGGTCAAACCTACCAGGGCGCAATAATGCGGAGTCCAGTACGTCGGGCCGGTTCGTGGCGGCCAGGATAATGACCCCTGAATCGGTAGAAAAACCATCCATTTCTGCCAGGAGCGAGTTGAGTGTATTCTCCCGCTCATCATTAGAACCAGGCATAGCCCCTTTGCCACGGGCACGGCCTACGGCGTCTATCTCATCTATAAAAATAATACAAGGTGCTTTTTCTTTGGCTTGTTTGAAAAGGTCGCGGACACGGGCAGCGCCTACCCCAACAAACATCTCCACAAAGTCAGAACCGGACAATGAAAAGAAAGGTACGCCCGCTTCTCCCGCTACTGCTTTGGCCAACAAGGTTTTACCTGTACCGGGAGTACCTATTAGCAACGCTCCTTTGGGTATTTTTCCTCCTAAATTGGTGTATTTAGAGGGGTTCTTGAGAAACTCAACAATTTCCCTGATTTCTTCTTTGGCTTCATCCAGGCCAGCTACATTGTCAAAAGTGATGTTTACCCGGTTTTCTGCATCAAAAAGGGCGGCTTTTGATTTGCCGATATTAAATATCTGTCCACCGGGGCCACCACCACCTGCCATACGGCGCATCAGGAACCAGAAACCAAAGAGAATCAGAAACAGAAAGCCCCAGTTCAACAAGAAACTGGTAATGTCTGAACGCTCTTCTACTTTATAATCAATCCTGTTTTCGGGGGGGAGCTCAGCCTGAGCCTCCTCAAAGTTTTTATCAAATATATCTGGATTTGGTATTTTGAGTTTGTAATGAGGGCCATTAGAAGCAGAGAAAGGATTTTGCTCCTCTATTTCATTTCGGTATTCACTCCCTTTCAGTGCCTCATCAGTTAGGGTAACTTCTACCAGATTCTGATTTCTTACCAATACTGCATCCTTTACGTCACCCTCTTTCAACATCTTATCAAATTGCCGCTGACCGATTTCTATGGCAGAAGAATTTTTGTTGAGGTACGTGATGGCGAAGATAAGCAGCACCAGTGAGAGAATGATCCAAATCTGATAATTGGGTTTCTGAGGCGGCTTGCTATTGATTGCTTTTTTTTTCCTTTTGGTATTATTTGCCATTTAATTTTCTCTTCTAATCCAGGTTGAACAAAACTTACTCGAGAACATGATTATTTATACAAAGTTTTAAATTGAGGTTCGTCTTCTACCTCAGTGATCACCGCATCTCCCCAAAGTTCCTCCAGGGCATAAAATTCCCGACGGTCTTTTTTGAAAACATGTACTACCACATCAACATAGTCGAGTAAGACCCACTCTTTATTCTCTTTTCCTTCTCTGTGCCAGGGATTTTCTTTGTGATTCTTGTGGGCTTCTTTCTCAACAGCTTCAGAAATCGCGTCTATATGCGTATCTGAGTTACCTGAGCATATCACAAAAAAGTCGGCGATTGCATTTTTCACTTGGCGTAAATCCATCAATACGATGTTTTCCGCTTTTTTTTCCTGCATGCCCAGCATGACAACTTTACTAAGATCTTCTGAATTCATGAAATATTTATACCTTGTTTTTCCAAATTTGGAATTGATTTACAATATTACTAAAACTTGCCCACAAATTCTTTCAACACACAATTCATAGGCCAACAATTCGTGCATTTGTCGGTTTGTGATTCTACCAACGCAGTAGTAATGCAAAAGTTGGCCTCCTCTCCATCGGAAACCCGGTTGGAAACCCGCCTGGAGAACGGGGCAATAGTCATGGCTGATTTGCAGACAGCAGGCCGTGGACAGCGGGGTGCTAAGTGGGATGCCGTAGCAAGTCTTAACCTTACCTGCACCGTAGCGCTTTTCCCAAACCTGGACATTCAACAGCAGTTTTATCTTAATATAATCACTGCCCTGGCTATTTCCGATACGCTGAAACCTTATCTAAACGACCCCCTCAAAATCAAATGGCCAAATGACATATACTACTACGATTACAAACTGTGTGGTATTCTGGTTCAGAACAACCTGAGGGTCAATATGATTCAATCCAGCGCGATTGGGATTGGCCTCAATGTGAACCAGCTACATTTTGAGAATGCCCGGGCTATTTCGCTTAAGTCTATCACTAAAACCGCCTGGGAAAGAGTTGAGTTGCTCAAAGATATTGCCCTTCATCTGGAAGAACGTTATTTTCAACTTAAAACATCAGCATTAGCCCAACTTAAGCAAGATTATCTGGCGCAACTTTACCGGTACAATGAATGGCATACTTTTGAAGACCAACAAGGAGTGTTCAAAGGAAAGATCACCGGCATCCGTGAAGATGGGCAGCTATTAGTAAATCGCGGAGTGGAAACGACAGCTTACGATCTCAAAGAAATTACCTATATCAATTGACTTTATTTGTAGTTGCAGATAACGATTCACCCAAGTTTGAAGTTGAGTGTTTATATCGTAATTTTGTGCCACAATTTTAAAGCTTATAAAAAAAGAAAATTCATATGGTTGAAGAAAAAGTTCGCTACAAAGTAAAAGATATTTCGCTGGCCGACTGGGGCAGAAAAGAAATCAGATTGGCCGAAGCCGAGATGCCTGGTCTTATGGCCTTGCGCGAGGAGTTCGGTGCCAGCCAGCCGCTTAAAGGCGCCCGAATTGCCGGATGTCTGCACATGACTATTCAAACT
>JBBSOG010000443.1:0-5230 GCA_038259985.1 Cytophagales bacterium | reverse complement strand
ACATCTTATTTAAAATCAAAAGTATAGCCTACACCCAGGTTGATCACCCAAGGAGTGAACCCCACACCAGGATCAAGGGTCTTAAGCACTTCAGGTCCACCGGTATTTTTATTGATATAGCTGAATTGATCATCTTCAAAAGAAGAACTGACGACAGGCCAAAACCTCACACTCGGGTTCACTGTGATCCCTTTCAGGAAATTATCCTGCTGCCGGAAAGGCTGGTAAAACCCATACAATCCTAAGCCGAGGCTGAAGGTATTATCGGCAGCGATGAGGTTGGCCTCATTTTGGGTTTCGCCTTCGTAGTAGTATTCATTGCGGTGCCATTTGGGTTCTACCCGCAGGTTTACCCATTCCCGAATGCGGTATCCCAGGCCAAAACCTGTGGTATAAGGCACTTTCACGGCTACGCCTTGCCTTTGCAATTCATCGGTAACCAGTTCCCCATCAAAGTCCAGGGAGGCACCGTGGGAATAATCAAAGATGAGGCGTTTGTGAATGAAATTGCCTTCAATGTTAAACCCGGAGGCAAATATGGGTTGTGTCAAACCGAAAAGGACAGATACTTTCGTATCGTTCTTCCAGTCGCTGTTTTGCGCATTGGCCATTTGAAGGGTAATGGCCAATGCGATAACGAAGGTGAAAATCTTTTTCATAGTATAGTTTTTTATTTGGTGATGCTACGAAGGTATAAATGATAAAAATCCTAATGTAGGTAATAAAGCCACTTTATTAGGTAAAAATCATGTACGTAGCATGGGGTATGCCATCATAGCTGTTTCACTTTTCGCTAATCAGATATTGTTCAACACTACCACATTATTTAAAAAGAGTAAATAAAATTTACGCCTAATTGGCCACTACTGATCGTCTGGTCGCCCAGGCCATCAATAGTACCGCTGCGGGAGGAGCCTTCAAACTCAGCTTCCAGGCTGATAGCCGTGTGTTGAAAAGGCAGTGTGTAGCCTATACTTCCGGTAAAAGTAGTCCCCACAGCAAACTGGTGAGTATAACTATCCTTTTCCTCATTGGCACGTTTGGTGGTAAGCTGCCCGGTACCAATGCCTGCCCTACCATACCAGCCCATATTGAACTGGCGGCTGAAAGCATAATATTTTACCGAAGCTGACAGGTTGTAATAGTTGAAGAAGTAGCTATCCCCGAAATCTCCTTCCACACTACCGGCAATAGAACCTTTTATCCTTGAGCCAATGCCCAAGCCCTTCCATCGGTCCGGGGCATAATAGACGGCCATGATTACGTTGGATACAATTCCGGGGTCAAAGGTGCCCCCCAGCGCCTGGCGGAGCTGGTTTTTGGTATCGCCCATAAACAAAGTCTGGCCAAAGCCTAAACCCAACTCACCGTATACTGGCAATTTCTTTTCCTGTGCATTGGCCACCAAAGCAAAAGTTAACAAAGTGAGTATCAAGATTGATTTTTTCATGATCGTATTTATTTCAATCGTTCATTTTTTATTTGCAAAAATCCATGGAAAAGACTATTATCCTTTACCTTCTTGCTTTTGAACCCAGGTCAACAAATACCGAAGCCCTAAATTTATTGTTGAAAAAATCCCCGCTGGGATCAGCATAAGTACTCCAATCTTGTACAGTAGTATAATGCAAGCCTAATCCCCAGCATAATCCATCAACGCCGGTGGGTATAAAAGCGCGCAGGCCAACTTCCAGCATACTGGCAAAGGCTGCATCTTCACCATTAAAGAGCTCATTTTCCCATTCGCTTACCCTTCTGTTGTCGGGGGTTTTGCGGTCATCCCCGGCCAGGTAAAAGCCTGCGCCTATAGATCCGAAGTAGATGGGGATGTCAATTTCAATATTGGTTTTGGGCAGGTAAAACGAAGGGGCTACCATCAGCCCAAAGGCTCCGTGGTCTGCCCTCAGGTCAATGACTTCTTTGCCTTTATAGCGCACACCTTCCGGTAGTTGTGTGGGGAAGGTTTTGGCGTTGATAGGCCCACTGCGGCAATAGTTGTAAAACCCAACTTTGAGATGGTCTTTGAGCAATTTTACGCCAAAGGAGACACCCACCGCATTGCCAACGTGATTATCCAGGAACATCACACTGTACTCCGGGGTGATAAACCAGCCAACCCCTGGTTTTCTTACAGTTTCCTGGGAGAAAGCATGAAGGTTGATAAATGCAAAAGCTACGAGCAATAAGATATATTTTCTCATGGTGATATCTTTTAGGATTTAATGTTTAGAATGAAGGTTCTGTTATGAGTGAGGCTTCGGGATGATTTTTTCCCAATAGAAAGCGAAGCCCAACCTGTACTGACCAGGTGTACTTTTGGGAGTCGCCATCGGCGCCTGCAGCAGGACCGGTACCTGCTTTGAGCATCAACAAAGAGGTATCCGATAACTTATAGCCAACGTTGGCCACTAGATTGGTGACATTGTTCTCATAGATAAATTCCGGGGAGATTTCAAACAAATTGGGCAGTGTCACACCTGATTGTATGCTTAGTTTTTCACTCAGGGCAAAAGTTGCCAGTAGCCCCGGTTCAAAACTCACCCCAACTGAACTGCTGGCCTGTAGATCTTTGTCTTGCTCATAATCTGAGGAAACACTTTGAAACCTGAGCCCTACTTTGTTGTAGAAATCTAGTCTCAACCTATCGCGTTGGTGAATCCTGAGCATCAGTGGGATGTTGATGCTGGTACTGACCCCTTCATCAATGACTTTTGCACCGATAAAGCGGTAGTTGACCAGACCGCTATGTACGTCAACCCCTAAGCGGAATTTCTCGGAGAATTGTCTTCTAAGTGCCAGGTTTACAAAAACCTGGTCTTGGTTAGATGTGCCAACGGTAGCATCAAACATATTTTGTGCCTTGAGTTCAAAGAGAAATAAGCATAGTAAGGCGGTAAAAAATATTTTCTTTTTCAGGGGGGATGAATGGCTTTTTTTCATATTGTAGCTGTTTTATTGTTTGACATCCTACAAACATAGGGGCTTTATCAGCCCTAAAAATTGACTTGGGTTAGGAGTTTCGCTTATTGTCAAAAAGCCGCTTTCGGATGCGGCTCAGGCTCTCGGGCTTGATGCCCAGGTAGGAGGCAATGTATTGCAGGGGCACGCGCTGGATGACCTTGGGGCGGTCTTGAATCAATTTGAGATAGTATTCTTCCGGGCTCAGGTTGGTCAGGCTTTTATTTTTGTTGCGCAGGCCAATAAAGGAATGCTCTATTAGCAGCCTTCCAAAACGCTCAAATACCGGCACCTGATCGTAGAGTAGGTAGAGTTTTTCGCGAGAAATGAGCAGAAGTTCGGTAGGTTCAAGGGCTTGTATATTTAAGCTGGTGGGCTCTTGGGTAAGGAAGCTTTCCAGGTCAGCATACCAGCCGTTTTCAAAGAAAAACTGCCCGGTTTTCTCCTCCCCATCAACTATATAGAAGTACCTGATACAACCCTTTTTGATGAAATACAGATACTTACAGATCTGCCCTTCGGAGAGGATATATTCCTTTCGTTTATAAGAAACCATTTGCGGTTGGGCAATCTTGAGGAGTAATTCAAATTCTTCTTCACTGAAGTTGATCCATTGCTGTAGACTAGCCTGAAACCGCTCGTACATAGTTTTTTTGATTTTTTTATAACACTTAATTCCTGGATTATTAGGGCTTTTTTGCCTATGATTTTGAAGTCAAAGCAAGGGACAAGCCCAAAATACCCAGGATTCCAGCTTTTATTCGCTGGATAGTTTTCCAGAAGCGAGTGTTGTCCAGATATATACTTAGGCTTCCTGCAAGGGTAGCAATCAAAAAAAAGATAACCAACGCCTGAAGTATAAATAACACGCCTAGGACAATCATCTGGAATGTCATGCTGATGCCGTCTTTACTGATAAACTGCGGAAAAAAAACGATGAAGAATAAGGATACTTTAGGATTAAGTACGTTCATCATAAGCCCTTTTTTTATCAATTTCAACCAACTTTTGCCAGACTGTCTATGATTTTCTTTAAAAATTACCGGAACAGGTTTTTTCTGGTATGCCTTAATGGCCAAGTAAAATAGATAAGCAGCCCCTGCATACTTAACTAATTGAAATACCAGTGCCGATTGCTGGACGATGATGGACAAACCAGTAGCAGCGGCGGTAATATGAAATAGAATTCCCGACACTAAACCCATGGAAATAGCCATGCCATTTTTACGCCCTCGTGTAATGCTTTCTGTCAGCACAAAAATATTATCGGGGCCAGGCATCAGGGTGAGTAAAACAGAGGCCCCAATGAAAGATAGAATAAGTTCAGTTTCCATGATCTAGGCTTAATACTTGAATTTGTTTAGGGAATGACCAGCGTTTCGTAACTGTAATTTAAGGTAGTAAAGATACCCAAACCACCTTCTACATTGGAAATTACTTCACCCGATACAGAGAAAGGATTGACATTGGCCTGCAATGCCTGATCCAGGGTGGACAAATATTGGTAGTAAGCTTCCGTGCAATGAAAAAGCAACCCGCTTACCGTATCGCCGTGATCAAACTCATACGGTGAGCCAAAAGAAATTATATCCCCTTCCGCAAAAGAATCGTCTAAAAGGCTCACATTGATGGTTGAGTCAGTGATGCTTCCCCGGTTGATAGCCAAGCGATAATAATTAGCTTGGCTTGGCGGGTCTTGAAACTGGGTCAGGCAGTAGGCTTTGTCTTCCTCATTAAAGACACCCTCAAAGTTTTGGATAGGAATGGCATCCAGAAAGCGGGTAGTCGCGGTGAGGTAGCGGCCATCTTTCAAGAAAATTTCCAGTGTATACTCCAAATCCACGTTTTTGTTAACCGGAATACTGCTGGAATAATTATAGAGCTTGCCTTGCTGGCTATTAGCATACGGAATATTGGGTATGGTGTCCGTCTGTGCACCCTGATGCAGTATCACAACAGCATCCTGCACCAACGAAAATTCAAAAGTATCAAAATAAGGCTGGCTTTCACTCAAGGAAAGCAACACCGGTTTTTGGTTCTCCAGGTAACACTCTATAACAACCTGAGGCTGGTATTCGGGCAAATTCAAATCAATATCACTTTCGCAGGACATAAGCCCAAAAAGGAAGTACAAAGATAATGTTTGAACAGTGATTTTTGCTTGCATGGACTTAAAATTTAAAGTTGTACGTAATGGAAGGGATTACCGGAAATAGCGAAACATTTCTGGCTTTGAAATTGCCCGGGATGCCTTCCGCATCATTCACCGTTT
>JBBSOG010000442.1:0-5264 GCA_038259985.1 Cytophagales bacterium | reverse complement strand
AGCATAAGTAGAAAATTAATAGGATTACCATCCATTCCATTAAGAATAAAAGCACTCAAATGTCAGGAAAAACATTATTTGATAAAATTTGGGATAAACATATTGTCAGCAGTATTGAGAATGGCCCTGACGTACTTTATATAGACCGTCATTTTATCCATGAAGTTACCAGCCCCCAGGCTTTCGCTGGATTGGATAGCCGGGGCATCAAAGTTTTAAGGCCCAAACAAACGATCGCCACTGCCGACCATAATGTGCCCACCAAAGACCAACATCTCCCCATCAAAGAAGCACTTTCGCGTACACAGGTCAACAAACTTACCGAGAATTGCGCAACTCATGGCATAGAATTATATGGGCTAGGACATCCTTTTCAGGGTATCGTCCATGTGATAGGCCCGGAGCTAGGGATCACCCTGCCCGGAATGACGATGGTTTGCGGTGACAGCCATACTTCTACCCACGGCGCCTTCGGCTCGATTGCTTTTGGGATCGGTACCAGCGAAGTAGAGCAGGTTTTGGCCACCCAGTGCGTGCTACAAACCAAGCCCAAAAAGATGAAAATAGAGATCAACGGCCCGTTGGCTAAAGGCGTTACTTCTAAAGATATTGCGCTTTATATCATCTCCAAAATCTCAGCCAGTGGGGGCACTGGTTACTTTGTAGAGTACAGCGGTTCTACCATTCGCAATCTCTCCATGGAAGCCCGGATGACTATCTGCAATATGAGTATTGAGATGGGCGCCCGAGGTGGAATGATTGCTCCTGACGAAACTACTTTTGAATATATCAAAGGCCGGGAATTTGCACCTAAAGGTGAAGATTTTGAAAAGATGGCAGCCTACTGGAAGACATTGCCCAGTGATGCTGATGCCAAATTTGACCTGGAATATTATTACGATGCTTCAGATATAGAGCCGATGATCACCTACGGAACCAATCCGGGCATGGGTATCAAAATCACCGGAAGCATTCCTGCGTTGGAAGAAATTGAAAAAGACGAGCAGATATCGTTTAGCAAATCATTAGAATATATGGCGGTGGCTCCTCAGGACAAACTTCTCGGAAAAGCAGTTAATTATGTTTTTATCGGAAGTTGCACTAATGCCCGCATTGAAGACCTGCGGATGGTAGCAAATCTGGTCAAGGGAAAACAAAAAGCAGCGAATGTCAATGCGATGATCGTACCCGGCTCCCGGCAGGTAGAGAAGCAAGCCATAGAAGAAGGCCTGGACAAAATATTGGCATCAGCAGGTTTTGAATTACGTCAGCCCGGCTGCTCGGCATGCCTGGGCATGAACGAAGACAAAGTGCCGAAGGGAGAATATTGTGTCTCTACCTCCAACCGTAATTTTGAAGGAAGGCAAGGACCCGGTGCAAGAACATTTCTGGTCAGCCCCCTCACTGCCGCAGCCACTGCCCTCAAAGGCCGTATTACCGACGTCCGTGAAATGTTGGAAGCACCTGAATTAGTTTCCTGATGAACGATTCCATTATTTTAGATATTCCGACAGCTTACGCTACTATTGAGGACAAGACCCACTCCCTGGGATTTGATATGTCTTCCGACAAACAAGTGGGTTCCTTGCTTAAAACCCTTAGCGCGTCTAAGCCCAAAGGGCGATTTCTAGAGCTTGGCACCGGAACAGGTTTATCTCTAGCCTGGATTCTGGAAGGGATGGATACCCACTCCAACGTCATTTCCATAGACAATGACCCCGAGCTCATTGAGGTTGCAACACAAGCTTTGGGTGCAGACCATAGAGTGCAGCTTGTTTGCGAAGATGGTGCACAGTGGTTAGCGCGATATAAAGGAAGTGGATTTGATTTGATATTTGCTGATGCCTGGCCGGGTAAGTACAGCGACATTGACAAAACCCTGAGCCTACTGAACCCGGGGGGATTTTATGTCATTGATGATATGATGCAACAGCCTAACTGGCCGGAAGGACATGAAAAAAAGGCAGAAAAGTTAGTTGAGTTTCTGGAAAGTAGAAAGGATTTGCACCTGACTAAGATGAACTGGTCTACAGGGATTATTATTGCTACGAAAATCTGATTTAAAATTTTGAATGTAATTATTTTGTCATGGATAAATTCACCACTCTAACATCTACCATTGTTCCGATTCCGACCAGGAATATAGATACCGACCAAATCATTCCTGCCCGTTTTCTGAAAGCTACTACTCGGGAAGGCTTCGGTGATAACCTGTTCAGGGACTGGCGTTATGATGAAAATGGTCAACCTAAATCAGATTTTATACTCAACAAACCCGAGGTGTCTGGCAAGATATTGGTGGCAGGAAAAAACTTTGGCTGTGGCTCCAGTCGTGAACACGCCGCCTGGGCCATTTACGACTACGGCTTCAAGGTCGTCGTTTCCAGCTTTTTTGGCGATATCTTTAAAAATAATGCGTTGAACAACGGCTTGTTACCGGTCATCGTAAGTGATTCTTTTTTGCAAACTATCTTTGAGATGTATGCGGGGAACCCTGAATTACAACTTAATGTAGACCTTAGCCACCAGAAAATCTCAATGCTAGGTAGTGATCAGCAGGAAACATTTGAAATCAACGATTACAAAAGATATTGTCTTTTACAAGGCTACGATGATATAGATTATTTACTGAGCCAGCAGGAAAAAATAGAAGCTTACGAACAAGAAAATACTTACTAAATACCTTTTATCTAATTCAAGTATGCAGAAGAAAATAGCAGTATTAGCAGGCGATGGGATTGGTCCCGAAGTGACCAAGCAAGCACTCAAAGTATTACGTGCCGTAGCAATGGCCTACGATCACCAATTTACATTTGAGGAAGGATTGGTGGGCGCAGCAGCGATTGATGCCAGCGGCAACCCTTTCCCTTTGGCCACCGAAAAACTTTGTCTTAATGCCGATGCTGTCTTGTTTGGGGCCATCGGACACCCTAAATATGATAATGATCCAAATGCCAAAGTAAGGCCGGAGCAGGGACTGTTAGCCATGAGAAAAAAACTTGGCCTTTTCTCTAATGTGCGCCCTGTCAAAAGTTATGAAGCCATCAGCCATATTTCTCCGCTTAAAGAGCACATTGTGAAAGATGTAGACTTTGTGGTGTTCAGGGAGCTTACCGGAGGGATTTATTTTGGAGAACCACGGGGCCGCAGCGAGGATGGCAATACCGCTTTTGACACATCCATCTATACCAAAGAAGAAATTTTGAGAATCAGTAAGCAGGCATTTGCAGCAGCGATGAAGCGGAAAAAGCACGTTACTCTGGTGGATAAAGCCAATGTACTGGCCACTTCCCGATTATGGCGCGAAACTGTGAGGGAATGCTGTAAAGACAATCCTGACGTAAAACTGGATTACATGTATATTGATAATGCAGCTATGAAGCTCATTCAGAATCCTGGGTATTTTGATGTAGTCCTTACTGAAAATATGTTTGGGGATATTTTGACCGATGCCGCTTCCGTCATTACCGGTTCGCTGGGTATGCTCCCTTCAGCTTCGCTTGGTGAAAAGGTGCAGTTGTTTGAGCCTATTCATGGTTCCTACCCTGAGGTCGCTGGTTTGTCCAAAGCCAATCCAATCGGCGCTATTTTATCTGCTGCCATGCTGCTCAACTATGCCTTTGGGATGACAGAAGAAAGCAATGCTATCAAAAGTGCGGTAGACCAGTCTTTAAAAGAAGGTATCGTTACCGAAGACATCAATTCGGAGAAGCACCATACGACTGAGGAAGTAGGCGATAAGATTGCTACACTGGTATATAAATCCAAAAAAGTGCCTGCTTAAGCTTTAAATTGACATAAAATGATAAAAAACGCTCAACAAGTTTGTAACAATAGCTAAGATTAATTATGTTTACCAATCTAACTGACAAAGCATTTTATCATGAATCAAGTGAGTTCTATTCTTTCCATCGTCCTTATTATTGTGGTGGTCGCCCCGACAACGGAGTGAGAATAGCACTATATGACCATATGTAAGCTCTTCTCACTCCTGGGAAGGGCTTTTTTTATTCGAGAATTTATACGCACTGCTTAACCTATACATGAAAAATAAACTAAATAAATACAGCCAGACCATCACCCAGGATGAGTCTTTACCCGCCGCACAGGCCATGCTTTATGGCGTAGGTTTTAAAGATGAGGATTTTGAGAAAGCCCAGGTAGGCATTGTCAGTACAGGTTTTGAGGGCAATACGTGTAATATGCACCTTAACGGCTTTGCCAAAGATGTGAAATCATCAGTCAATGCCAATGATTTAGTGGGACTGATCTTTCATACCATTGGTGTGAGTGACGGTATGTCTATGGGAACTCAGGGCATGTCCTACTCCCTGCCTTCCCGCGATATCATTGCCGATTCTATTGAGACCGTGGTAAGTGCCCAGTGGTATGATGCCGTAGTGCCTATCGTAGGCTGTGACAAAAATATGCCCGGAGCTATGATGGCGTTAGCACGCCTCAACCGTCCGGCCATTCTCGTCTATGGTGGCACCATCAGTCCCGGGCATTATAAGGGTGAAGACCTTAATATTATTTCCGCATTTGAAGCCTACGGCAAAAAAATTACGCAGCAAATCACACCGGAAGATTTTAAGGAAGTGATCAAGCATTCCTGCCCTACTGCCGGTGCCTGTGGTGGGATGTACACCGCTAATACTATTGCTTCAGCCATTGAAGCAATGGGGATGAGTTTGCCTTACAGTTCATCTAATCCGGCCACCAGTGCTGCTAAAAAAGAAGAGCTTCAACTGGTAGGATCTGCTATATACAACCTGCTGAAGGAAGATATTAAACCAAGAGACATTATTACTCCGGCATCCTTAGAAAATGCACTTACCCTTGTGATGGCATTGGGAGGTTCTACTAACGCGGTACTTCACCTAATTGCGATTGCCAAAGCTGCTGAAATTAGCCTGACGCTGAATGATGTACAGCAGGTGAGCGACAAAACACCTTTTCTGGCTGACCTGAAGCCCAGCGGCAAGTATTTGATGGAAGACCTGCACAATGTCGGTGGTATTCCCGCAGTCATGAAATTGTTGATGCAAGAAGGTTATCTTCACGAAGACTGCCTGACTATTACTGGTAAGTCAATCAAAGAAAACCTTGAAAATTTACCAGGTTTAAAGGAAGATCAAAAAGTGATCTATCCTGTTTCTAAACCACTCAAGGCAAGTGGCCATCTCCAAATGCTCTACGGTAATTTGGCACCTGAAGGTTCAGTTGCCAAGATCACCGGTAAGGAAGGTTTGAGCTTTCAAGGT
>JBBSOG010000441.1:0-5273 GCA_038259985.1 Cytophagales bacterium | reverse complement strand
TATCGTTCTATTACGCGCTCTTGGTTTTTACATTCGCCGCTGTTAGATTTATTTAAGCGCATCGCCCGCGAAAAAGCCAAGGTAATCATCGCTACTGACCACGGCACTATTCGGGTCAAGCATCCTGCAAAGATTATTGGCGACCGCAACACCAATACTAACCTACGGTATAAGCAAGGCAAAAACCTCAATTTTGATAATAACAAAATTTATGCAGTGAAGAAGCCAGAAAGTCTCTTTCTGCCCCGGCTTAATGTGTCTACTACTTATGCATTTGCTACCCAGGACTACTTCTTTGCCTATCCAAATAACTATAATTACTATGTGAATTATTATCGTGATACCTTTCAGCATGGAGGTGTTTCGCTGGAAGAAATGATTATTCCGGTCATCACGCTTAGTAGCAAGAATGCCTAATATCGTAGAGGAAATAGTCCTAAGCCGGCCGGAAGAAGCCTCACTGGCAGCGCAAAAAATTAACTTATTTGCTGCTGATGTAAAAGTATGGTTGTTTTATGGAGATATGGGCGTGGGCAAAACAACGCTGATCAAAGCCATTTGCAAAGCTTGGGGAGTAATAGACACTGTTTCCAGCCCTACCTTTGCGCTGGTGAATGAATATCAGAACACGACTGGGCAAAAATTCTATCATTTTGATTTTTATAGAATAAAAGATGAGGAAGAAGGCTGGGATATCGGTACAGAAGACTATTTTTACTCTGGTAATTATTGCTTTGTAGAGTGGCCTGAACGAATCGAAAGTTTACTTCCTGAAAAATTCGTTCGAATTGATATGACCTTAGAGGCTGACCAGAGCAGAAGAATCTATTTATCAAAGTATGAGTGACCAATATAAATCCGGGTTCAAAGAACTGGCAAAAGAGCAGGCTTCGTATCCGCAAGAGCAACTCCTAAAAGTTAAAGACGGTAATAAGTCCCTTAGTATGGGTATCCCTTGTGAGACATCCATGCAGGAAAACCGAATAATGCTCACCCCTGAAGCTATCGCTGTGCTTACCAGCAACGGACACGAAGTGATGGTAGAAGCCGGGGCAGGCGTCTCTTCTAAGTTTAGCGATAATGAATTTAGTGAGGCCGGGGCAAAAATCGTCTATTCTGCCAAAGAAGCCATGGAAGCCCATATTGTACTCAAAGTTGAGCCCCCCACCCTGGAAGAAATTGAAATGATCAAACCAGGTTCAGTGATCATTTCCGCCCTGCAGTTGGGAAACCAGAAAGTTGAGTACCTTCAGGCACTTAATAAAAAAAAGGTCACTGCCATCGCTTTTGAGTTTTTAGAGGACAAAGTAGGCGGCATGCCGGTGGTTCGGGCGATGAGTGAGATTGCCGGGAATACGGTCATGTCTATCGCTGCCCATTATCTGAGTAGTGTAGCCAATGGCAAAGGGATGATTCTGGGAGGCATTACGGGTGTTCCTCCCACCAAAGTTGTGATCCTCGGGGCAGGTACAGTGGGTGAACATGCTGCCCGCTCAGCCATTGGCCTGGGAGCGCAGGTGCAGGTTTTTGATTATCAAATTTATAAACTCCGCCGCATCAAACATGCCCTGGGCAACCAGATTTATACTTCTACAATGGACATCCCTACTCTTAGCGAGGCCCTTGAAAGTGCAGATGTTGTCATCGGTGCCATAAGGGCAGAGAAAGGGGCCAACCGCATGATCGTGACCGAAGAAATGGTGGCCAATATGAAAGAAGAATCGGTGATCATAGACGTGAGTATAGATCAGGGAGGGTGTATTGAGACTTCGCAGCTTAGCTCACTGAAGAACCCGGTTTTCAGAAAATACAATGTCATCCACTACTGTGTACCTAATATTGCTTCCCGGGTAGCCCGTACAGCGACTACTGCTTTCAGTAATATTTTTACACCTATACTACTCCAAACCGCTGATGTGGGTGGTATCAATGAGATGATATATCACCATCGCTGGTTTATGCGAGGGGTTTATACATACAATGGAAGCCTTACCAATGCGGCTATCAGCAAAAAATTTGATATGAAGTTTAAAGACCTCAATTTATTAATGGCCGCCCGGTTCTAAAAAGCAATTTTGATGATTATAAAACTACCAGCCAAAGAAATATGGATAGTGCTTCTCTTCTTCCTTTTTTATTCTTCTATAGCTGCACAGCAGCTGTATTTTCCTGAAAGAAATGGCTGGCAGGAGAATTCCCCTGCCGCCGCAGGGCTTGACGCAGTGAAGATCAATGAAGCCATAGAATTCGCTCAAAATCATGAGTATGAAGGCTTACGTGACCTCAGAATTGCCATCCTGAAAGGCTTTGAAAATGAGCCGTATCATGAACTTGCCGGACCTGTCAAAGAGCGGGGCGGCCCGGCGGGGCTAATTATCAAAGATGGCTATATCGTTGCCAAATGGGGGGATATAGAGCGAGTAGATATGACGTTTAGCGTGACTAAAAGTTATCTTTCTACGGTAGCCGGACTTGCTGTGGAAGAGGGCTTGATCAGTGATGTACAAGATAGCGTAAGCAAATATGTGTGGGATTACACTTTTGAAGACCCCCATAATAGCCAAATCACTTGGGATCACCTACTTACTCAATCTTCCGACTGGTCAGGTAGCCTGTTTGGCATGGATGACTGGGCAGACCGCCCCCCGGCAAAAGGTGGTGTAGAAGAATGGAAGAACCGTCCGTTACTCAAGCCCGGAACTAATTTTGAGTACAATGATGTGCGGGTCAATCTGCTGGCTTATGCCTTACTTCAGGTCTGGCATCGCCCGCTGCCCAGCGTGCTTAAGGAAAAAGTGATGGACCCCGTTGGGGCTTCCGCTACCTGGAGATGGTATGGTTATGAGAACTCTTTCGTCAATATGGATGGTATCATGATGCAGTCGGTCAGTGGTGGCGGGCATTCGGGTGGCGGACTGTTTATCAACACCCTGGACCATGCGCGATTTGGGCTCTTATTTTTGAGAAAAGGAAAATGGAATAACCAACAGCTTATTTCTGAAAAGTGGATAGCACAAGTTCAACAGCCCTCCCGCGCTAATGAAAGCTACGGCTATATGTGGTGGCTCAACCGTGGTGAGGGTAAATGGGAAGGTGTAGACGAGTCCGTTTATTACGCTGCCGGGTTTGGGGGTAATTTTATCGTCATTGATGAAGCCCACGATCTGGTAGTGGTCACCCGCTGGCTAAACCCATCTCAGATTGGTGAAATGATGAAGTTGGTGACGGACGCATTATAAAATGAAAAAAGTGGAGTTTTCGGCTCCACCTTTGTTTTATTAATTCTTTCTAATTCAATCCCGGTGCAATTCTGCGATTACTGTCTTTCCGGCTTTGGTCTTGTCACCTATATTCACCTTGACCCGCGAGCCTATCGGCAAAAATACATCTACCCTTGACCCAAATTTGATAAAGCCAAATTCTTCTCCCTGCTTGATCATATCTCCTTCATCTACGTACCACTTGATCCGCCGGGCCATGGCACCAGCGATCTGCCGGACTAAAACCTCCAGGCCACTCTGCAATTCTATCACCACGGTGGTGCGCTCATTATCCGTACTGGACTTAGGGTGCCAGGCCACCAGGTATTGCCCTGCGTGATATTTAAAATATTTAATCACTCCGGAAACCGGGTTGCGATTGATATGCACATTCAGCGGCGACATGAAGATAGAAATTTGCAAACGCCGCCCCCCATTAAAATACTCATGTTCTTCTACTTCCTCAATGACCACAACTTTTCCGTCAGCGGGAGCCAGCACTTCTTCATCGCTTCCTTCTATCACCACCCGGGGATTGCGGAAAAACTGAAGGATAAGCAGATAGAAGATCGTGCTGGAGATCATCGTGGCCCGATGCAAATCCTGTCTATTTGGAAGAAAATTAATCAACAGTAAATTAGCTACTACCAATATGATTAATAGTACCAACAATAAAACACGGCCTTCTTTATGTATCTTCATGGAAACTTATTACAAGTATCTTTAGTGAATGATTACCAATGATACTGCTAAATAAGTGGATTTGTTTATCAAACCAATACCCGAACCGTAAATTACTAAAAGCCCCCACGATATTTATATGTATTGGCCACCTTATCTATCGCTACGATATAGGCCGCAATACGCATAGAAACCTCATATTTAATGGATGTCTGATATACGCGGCCAAAGGCATCTTTCATAATCCTATCAGAGCGGCGGTTGACACGGTCGCGTGTCCATTTATAGCCCAGGCGGTTTTGTACCCACTCAAAGTAGGAAACAGTTACTCCGCCAGCATTCGCCAGAATATCGGGTACTACTAAGATTCCTTTGCCATTGATGATGTCATCCGCTTTGGCAGAAGTTGGCCCATTCGCCCCTTCTACGATCAATTTGGCCTGAATACGCTCAGCATTGCGCACCGTAATCACATCTTCCATGGCAGCAGGCACAAGAATGTCTACGTCCAGGGTCAGTAGTTCATCGCCATCAATCTTATCACCTCCTCTGTAACTTTCCAGGCTACCGTTATTGGCGTTACGATAGTTGACAGCTTCATTAATATTGATTCCCTCTGCGTTATAATACGCCCCTGACACATCACTGATAGCCACTACCTTGCATCCTCTTTCTTCCATCAGTAGAGCGGCAAAAGAACCTACATTACCAAAACCCTGTACCGCTACGGTGGCCTTATATGGATTGATTTTAAGTTTTTCCATGGCAGCAAAAGCAGAAACCATCACGCCACGGCCAGTGGCTTCAGTACGGCCCAGTGAGCCTCCCAGCACTAAAGGTTTGCCAGTGACTACCGCATTGACCGTCATTCCATGTGCCCGGGAATACTGGTCCATCAGCCAAGCCATCTCATTGGGGCCAGTACCCATATCCGGGGCAGGAATATCACGATCAGGCCCGAAGATATTGATCATTTCCTGGGTATATGCACGGGTGAGCCGTTCTATTTCTCCGGAAGACATCTGGCGAGGATTGCACTTTATGCCTCCCTTGGCACCGCCATAAGGGATATCTACTACCGCACATTTCCAAGTCATCCATGCGGCCAGCGCTTTCACCTCATCCAGGTTCACGCCCATATCATAGCGCACACCTCCTTTGGAAGGGCCTAGTATATTGGAGTGAATAACCCGATAACCCTCAAAAACCCTGATGGAACCGTCATCCATCGTGATCGGCAAAGACACAATCACCTGTTTTACCGGATTCTTTAACACATTGTACACCTCATCATTCAGTCCTAGTGCTTGGGAAGCAATATGGAACCTCGAC
>JBBSOG010000440.1:0-5284 GCA_038259985.1 Cytophagales bacterium | reverse complement strand
TTTGCCGGCGCTCAGCTCCTTTATAGCAATGTTCAGGGCTTATGGGAGGGAACGGAGCGGCAGTTACCTGATATGCTGGCGGTTTATGTTACCCTTTTTTCTATTGTTGTAAAGTTCCTATTGGCAAGCTGGCAATTTAAGGTAGGCAAAAAAACAGATAGCAGTATGCTGATTGCCAACGCTAAAAATATGCGGGCTGATATTCTGCTTTCTCTTTCTGTACTTGCGGGAATTGTGGCTACACTGTACCTGCAAATGCCCATCATAGATACGCTGCTCGCCATCGGGGTTAGCTTTTGGATTTTACGCGTTGGCTTCAAGATTTTTATGGAATCCAATATGGAACTTATGGATGGCGTAGATGACACTTCCGCGTATGAAAAGGTGTTTGAAGCCGCTGATGCAGTCAATGGGGCGTACAATCCGCATCGTGCGCGCATCCGTAAGATGTCTAATCTTTATCTGATAGACCTGGATATTGAAGTAGATGCCCGTATGAGCGTGGCAGAATCACACCAGATTGGGGTAGCCGTAGAGCATGAAATCAAAGATCGCCTGGAAAATGTATATGATATCATGATCCATATAGAACCCAAAGGCAATTACGAAGTAGATGAAAAATTCGGATTGAGTAGGGATAAATTGTAGGTCAGTTTCCAGGATTATTATCAGGAAAACGAATTATGATTCCAGTTCCATTCCTAGTGCAGCTAAAGTGGGGAGGTCATTTTGCAAACTAATCTGTGCGATAGTTTGAAATTTGTACAACCATTGTTGTAGCTGGTTTAGCGCTTTATCACGTAGAATAGTGGCCTCCTGAGCAGATTTTCTAAGCCTCAGCTTAGTGTTTTTTGCGTCCAGCAAAGCCTCAATCATCACCTTAACTTGTATCAATTCAGCCTTGTCAACCCTTTCTGCCTCCATATCTTTGGAGATATATTTTACATTCTTATAAAAAACATAAGCTTGTTCCAGCCAGCCGTCTACGGTATATGTTTTATCTCCGTTTAGCTTTAAGGATTGGCTTAAATCAGGTTTGTCCCTAAGTGCCAGTAGGGCAATTTTCTTGTGCTTTACATAAACTTGATAGGTTTGTTTACGGTCTATATCCAGCGTCTGGGAAAATTCTTTATGCTCTTCAGAGGCTAATTCCTGCTTAGCTTGCAGCATTAATACCTTGTCCAATAGCTCTTTTCCGTATACAAACTGTTTGAAGTCAAACTTTGAACCCTCCAATTTTTTCAAGAGTGAAGGATTATTCAATACATTGTTGATGATAGTTTCCGCACTCTGTAATTGGTTCTCTACTTTGTAAACTAACATATATCTAGTTTTTTCCTGCCAAATTACAAGAATACTGATATACCAGAATCTCTGAAAGCCTTACTTTGGTACAATAGTCAGATATGAATGGAGTCAGTAAAATTTTTGGGTTAAAGCTTTTTGATTAAGTAAAAATCAAAAAATACAACTCACGGGTTGTACAAGAAACTTAGTACAGTTCTGCTTTTTTCGCGCAAAAAATTAAATGGTACATCATTGAAGGCAATAAACAAAAAAAGGGTAAGCACCTATTAACATGCTTATCCTCTTCAAAAACCATCTTATTTATTCGTAACCTTGCAAGATTTCATCGGTAAGCAGGGTCTGGTTGTTAGCAAAATCATATAAAGTAAGCGCGCGGAGGTTATAATAATCCATCCAAAAATCGTTTAGCTTTTGAATATAATCCCTTCTAGCCTGGTCTTTTTCCTGCAATGCAAGAATAAAATCAGTGATAGTGATTTGGCCAACCAGATAACGTTGCTTGGTAATTTCGTATTTACGGGTGGCAATGTTATCTGCTACCCGGGTAATTTCTACCTGGTCTTTTTGCATGTTATATGTTTTGACCTGCGTGTACACTTCCTGCTCAAAGTTGATGCGTTCCTGGGCTACACTGTACTGTGCAAGGTCATATAATGCTTCCTGGGTCTTCACCCTTGACTTTTGTCGGCCCCAGTTTAGAATAGGTATGAAAAAATTAACGTTTACCCTCTGCTGGTTTTCCGGACTAGCATAGACATCCCCGAATTTTGAGCCCTGGTCGGTTAGTCCGTAGGTAGCTTGTAAGCGGGCATCTAGGCCTGATTCACCTCTGGCTTCCGCTACATCCCGCTCCGCTTCTTTGATGCGCCTTTTGAATTCTACGCCATTAGGATTGTTTTTCAGTGCCTCGCTCATCGCAATATCTTCCCCTACATCAAACTCCGGTATGACGTCGGGAAGTTTTAGCACGAAAAACTCTGTATTGTTCAGGCTTACAAAAGAGCGTAACGTCAGCGTGCTGGTTTCTACATCAAGCCGGGCCTGGGCTACTTCTTGCCGGGATTTCAGTACGTTAAACTCCATCCTCAGCACCTCGTTTTCCCCTATCTTTCCTAAGTTGTAACGCCCTTCGGAAATCTGGTAAACCGTATCATTGTTTGCCAGATTTTTTTCTGCTAAATCCAAGTTAACCTGCGCAAGGAGCAGGTCAAAATAGTATTGAGTAGCTTCCATGGCCAACTGCTCCATATCTTCCGCATATTCTTTTAAGGATTCCTCATACCGCAATGGCTCAATCTCTTTGTTCCACTTTAGGTAATTGAACCCAAACAGCTGCTGATTTAAACCAATTACTGCCGGATTTCCACTATAACTTGTTCCCCCATCTTCAAAATTATCAAATCGTTGTACTTCGGATTCTATAAATATGCTTCCTCCTGTCAGCCCAATTTGCTGTGACACCCCCAAACCTAAAGTAGTCAGGTTTTGGTTCACCCGGCGAAAGATGATATTTCCATCAGGCTGTGTCACTGGGGTGTTGCTGCGCCTATAATCCGGTAAATCTCCTCTCAAATATAACTGCGGGCGGTAATCGGAAATAAACGACCGATAAGACCAATAGCGGTTTTGCTTACGTGTTTCGGCAAACAAAGCACTCGGCGATTGGCTTTTGGCCAGATCAATGATTTCCTGAAGGTTATACTCCTGTATTATTCTATTCGTTTGCTGTGCGAAAGATTGGGTATAGAAAAAAATAAATAGCAGGCCGAAGAAAAATATCCTATTCATATCTCAGTGAGGTTATGGGGTCTTGGTTAGCGGCTTTACGGGCAGGGGCTATTCCAAAAATCAGCCCGATGGTAGCGGCAACGCCGAATGATAACACAATAGAAGTAAGGGTAATTACGGTAGGGATATTGGCAATATTAGAAATACCAACAGCAATAAGTACACCCAGTACCACGCCGATAAGCCCACCGGCAATACTGATGAGCATAGCCTCAAAAAGAAACTGCCAGATGATATCCGACTTCTGCGCACCTACCGCCAGGCGTAAGCCTATTTCTTTGATCCGCTCCATTACCGAGGCCAGCATGATATTCATAATACCTATGCCACCTACCAGTAAAGAAATACCTGCCAGGGCACCGAGTACCACATTAAAAATTTGGTTGGTGCGCTGTTGCTGCTTGATCAGCAGTTCGGGGATTTCAATCTCGTAATCAATGACATTGAAGTGGCGGCGTTCCAGCATGCGGGCCAGAACGTCTGCTACTTTATTTAATGATTCACTCTCGCTGACACTAATGACCAGACGGTCTAACTGATGATAGTTCCCTTTTTCCTGAAATTCTTCATCACTGGTTCCTTCAGCATCGCTTGCGCTCATCACCATCTGGCTATTAGCTGCTTCAATCATTGTTTTGGTGATCAGGGAACGGTCACGGTAGCGTATCAACATAGTGTTGATCGGCACATATACATCCATGTTGTAGTCCCTGATACCGAGCCGGTTGATATTTTCATCTGTGATCAACCTTTTTTCCAATACCCCGACGATCTTTAGCCATTGGTTACCTACTTTAATCATTTTGTCCAGCGGATCTTCTTCACTGAAGAACTTATCCTCAATGGACTTGCCAATAATGCAAACCGGATCACCATCCACCATTTGTTCTTCGCTGAACATTTCACCAGAGCCCATTTTAAAATTTGCAATAGTGAAGTAGCTACTCTCCACGCCTACCAGTTTGGCCGATCTACGGATACCATTCTTGATGAGGTATTTATCCATAATAATCTCCGGGCTCACTGTATTGATCCCGGGGATGATATTTTCAATACTTTTTACATCTTTAATGGTCAGTCCGGGAGAGAACTTAGGCTTTTTATTAGTAGCTGACTCCTCATTGAGATTTTCCTCTGTTTGCTCTATCACTGGCTTGACAATGATATTATTGACCCCTACCAGCTTGATCTGCTCCAATATCTCCTCTTGCGCACCCGCACCGATTCCCAGCATGGCTATTACCGCCGCTACACCAAAAATGATCCCTAAAGCTGTCAACAAAGAACGTAGCTTATTGGCAAGAATCGCTTCTAGTGCAATACTAAAGTTTCCTGAGATTTTTTCAATCATTGCCCTTATCGGTTAGCGGTTTAGGTTCTTCTTCCAGAAAAGCAATTTTCTTTTCGTCAGGGTTGCTGGGCGTAGAAAGATAAATCATATCATCTTCCTCCAAACCATTCTCAATAACCACCATATCACTTCCCTTAGGGCCTAGGGCTATCTGTTGTTTTACCGTGGACATTCCACTCTTCTTAAAAACATAAGTGAGGCTATCACCCTGGCTATAAATCGCTTCCAGGGGCACAACTAACACATTTTCTATATAATTTGTAATAATAGTATTGCCGGTGGTCATAGCGGGACGCAATGTCGTATCGCTTTCATTGATGAGGATAGAAATCTCAAATACTTTGGCATCAGAGTTAGGGCGTTGCTCCCCTACGTTAGCTACTTGCGTGACATTGCCCGACAAGCGTTTTTCGGGAAAGGCATCCAGGCCAATCTCTACATTTTGGCCAGTACTGATGCGGCTGATATCCACCTCATTGACATAAGTTTTGGAAATCATAGAGGAAAGATCAGGTAAGGTAGCCACTTCCGGGTCCCACGCACTGATTTGTGAGCCTTCCCCCTTCTTTTTACCATTCCACTCCCGGGCATAGATGACCATGCCGTTTTCCGGGGCTTTGATGACGAAATCTTTCAATAAATCCTGAAGCTGGTTGAGGTCCATCTGGTCATCCTGTAATTTGGCGCTGGACTGGGACATTTCTGAGCGGCTTTTTCTGTAGAGCAGATCATACTCTTCTTTAGCTTGCTCCAAAGCTCTTCCCGCTTTTTCCTGTTCCAGTTCCGCCTGCTTGATCGTAGCAGGAGGCTCATACTGGGACTGTTCAAGTTCCAGCT
>JBBSOG010000439.1:0-5287 GCA_038259985.1 Cytophagales bacterium | reverse complement strand
GGATACAGGAGCCAGCACCTGGCTTTTCCGCGCGGGTGATGCAAGAAATTAATGGGGTGCAAAAATCCCAACAAGCATTAGCATTACCTCATGCCCAGACAAGCGGGCAGGAATGGTCGGTGGAGACACCGACCATGGGGAGCGCTTTGAAGCCTCTGGCAGGGGCTTTTGGGCTGGTGGCTTTACTAGCTATCATCGTCAGTCTATTGCTAGAAAGTGATTTTTCATTTCTTAAGGAAAAAATGATGCTTACATTTTCTGTCCAACAAATGACCAATTTGATATTTTCCCTTATTGCTTTCTGGGTGTTGATGCTGCTCAGTCCGTGGATTAAAAAGCGGGTCTATCATTTTTCCGGAGAGTAGAATTACACATAGCTGTGGCTATTGGGTTTATCCATTAATGGAACTACCTGCTGCCCTTTGTAGTGAGAAAAAAACCAGCAAGCACACTATGATCTTTTATTATTCCTTTTTTTCTTGGGAGGTTTACAATCTTTACAAAAATCGGATAAGGACTCAATCTGAGTCAATATTTCCTTATGCTCATTTTGAAGCAAGAGTTCATTCCTTCCCAAATCAGTTTCTTTGAGTACTCTACCGCTGATTTCATTCTTTTCTACCTGCAATTTATTGAAAATTGGCTGGAAAAAATTTACATCAGAAAATGCCCCTTTTTGTTCGTAGAGTTCCTTTCTGAATTTTCGGCAGAACAACTCGGTTAAATCAAAATCGTACTGACCAAATTGTACAAGTTGTTGAGCAACCAAACTATCCGGGGCAATAATTATTGCCATATTTTTGTTGAAGATACACTTTACTTTATCGTTGAAGTTTTTAGTGAACATAAATTCATACGAACTCATTTGAAACGAAAAGTCTGTGTTCGCTCCAGAGTAGATGGAATAGCTGTTTAGCTTTTCATTGATTTCAGTCTGAGTGGATTGAAAATCTGATAACTGAAGTATGTAATCTGAGGACCAATCAATAGTTGATTGACAAAAAGCTGTGAGGTGAAAAGCTATTGACAAAAGAGATACTACAAATTTTTTCATAGATGATTGATTATGCACAACTGATATTATGGTTGCACAAAAATGCATATTTTCTCCATTTGCTTGATCATTAATTTAATGATGAGGGAAATTTTTATTAAAATATTAAGCGCCTACTTTTTAGTAAGACGGGGCAAGCCTCGGGGAACTAGCCCCCTCTTAAATTAAAATAGCTTAATTTCCTGGTAAATAAGGCGAAGTATAACCTTCAGAGAGATGGGAATTCTGCTTCACAATGATCGCTTTATATTTGTACTGTATTTTTCGTGATTTTTTCTTGATCAGAAACAAGGGTAAACCGATCGCAGTAGTCGTAAGCGAAAACTGGTTCACTTCCTCATCCAGCGAGGGTTTGTTACCATGTACTGCCATGTTATTGATCTGGTCTATCATAAACCTGCCTACCCCTACAATGATTAGTGCTGCCCCAATGGTGCGGCGTACGGTATGCTGTTCAAAGTATATCCGGTCAATCTCATAAAGTGAAACGGTATCATTGTAGGTAACAATGGCCGTATCCGACAGGCTTTGGATGTAAGTGGCTATCTTGTCTTTATTTCCTTTGTATTTGAAATCAAAGGCTTGACCTGGGCTGAAACGTGCCACTACTTCATTGTACTTTACAACCACCAGCTGGCGCTGGGCTTCCACTTCTTGGGCTGTGGAAAGTAATAAAAAAAAGATGATGCTGAAAAGTGTTGCCCTCAAACTGCTAAAGTTATATTGAAATTAATGGGATGAGTCCCTTAAAGACAATGTAAAAAATTCACAAGCCAATCCATCCTGCTCAGCTTCTTTTTTGTAGCGTTGACCACCGAATTTTAGTTGTTAGCTTTTTCCGGCACATATCTTTTTATTAATGCCTCCCACTGGTCGGTGGTAATGATTTGCAGTAGTGCCCGGTCAATCTCCTCACGCAGAGGGTTTTTATCCTTCATTCCAATCGCATAATACTGGGAATTTAGCGGTTTGGATTGTATTTGCAGCGCGATATTGTTATTGTTTTCAATGAGGTACTTGAGTTGGGCAACATCACTGACAACCACCTCTTTCTCTTTGTTTTGTACCGCTTTAAGTGCTTCTTCCAGCTTAGCATACGCCTGAAAATCAACATTTTTCTCTCTCATATATTGGGCAGTAGATGATCCTTCTGCCACAGCTACTTTCATATTTCTTAAATCTTCGGGAACAGTGAGCGTTTTGGTATACGATCCTCCCATGACCGACACCAGGGAAGCAGTAAGCACAGAAGTGACTGCCAGGGCCATCAGCATCCATAATAACGCTACTGCGCGACCGAAAAAAGTAACCGGGGCTTTGTCCCCATAGCCTATCGTAGTCATCGTCACCCCTGCCCACCAAAAGCCAGCACCAATGCCCTTAAGTATTGTACGCTCTCCACCAAAGCTTTCTTCATTGCTAGTGCGCTCTATAAAGTAAATCACAGTACCCACAATAAGAAGGAGTACGGATAAAATCAAAACAATTTGCCAAAACCGCTTGCTGAAAAAAGCTTTGGCAATAGAGGTCAGCTTGTTGCTCCCCGGCATCGCTACGCCCAGGGTAGTGCTGTGGTAAGGATAGCTAAAATCCAGCAGTGAATCTTTTTCCGCCGTGGCATTTGAAAGCAGTACCAGGTCTACCTCCCCTTTTTGCAGTGCACTGAGTTGTGAGTCTGCAGGAACACTAACTAACTTATATTTGAGTTGTAATTTCTCAGCGATCTCCCGCCACAGCTGTATGCTTATACCATCCCAGTTCTGCTGATCTCCCGAAATGAGGTAAGGGGGTTGCGAGTGTACGGCGACGCTTAATTCACGTTCAGAAATGGAGTTCACGCTATCTGTTTGACCAAAAGCTAGTAGGGAAATAGAAAAGAAAATAATGGTGGTTACTGAAATTCTTAATAAAAAATTATGCATGCTCATTGTTTACTTATGCGGGAAAAGCTCCAATCTTTGCTTAGATTATCCGCATTTTTAGTTTAAAAAATAGATATTCTATGAATAGAAATAGGTTACAACTCATTTTGTTTGATGAATTTCCTATTCAGATTGGCCTTCAATTAGCACAGGCTGGTTTTGAAGACATTAGAAAGAAGTATCGGATTTCGTTAGCCTGTTTTAAGGAATCACTTTACCTTTGCCGTCTATTGTAAAATAAAAAACAGCAGTAAGTTATGAAAACATGGTTTGTTTGTAAGGTAAAATATCAGAAGCAGGACGAAAAAGGAAAAATCAAAAACGTAGCGGAGCAGTATCTCGTAGACGCGGTTTCATTCACCGAAGCTGAAAGTCGTATTTATGAGAAAATGGGTGAACTGATAAATGGTGATTTTTACGTATCCAACATCAGCAAAAGTAACCTCACCGATGTCTTTTACTATGAAGACGCTGATGTCTGGCACAAATGTAAAATGACTTATGCACTGGAAGTGGAAGGCAGCGGCAAAGAGAAGAAAATCACCAACTATGTATTGCTTACTGCCCCCGATGTAAAAACCGCATACGACCGGATGTACGAAAGCCTGAAAACCATGCTGGTAGACTTCAGGATACCGGATATCAACGAAAGCCCTATTCTGGAAGTGTTTCCTTACGAAAGCAATGTGGAGGATAAGTGGAAGGAAGCCCCCGATAATTTTGAACCCATTGCCACGGTAGATGACGACCGTCAGGCATAAATTATTTATTTATCCCGTTGCAACATGAGTTTGCGATAAAATCGCTTGTTAGCGCTTTGCAGTTCCACCACATATAAACCATCAGGAAGTAACTGCCCACTAATTTCGTGTAGGTTTACTTCTAAAGGGTAGCGTTTGTATACCAGCTTTTCTTCACATAATGCTTTGCCCCGACTGTCGTAGAGGCGAAGCATTATTTCTTTGTTGTACCACAATGCATTGGACAACCTAAAGCTTCCATTATTGGGATTTGGAAACATCAAAAGATGCACATTTTCGGGATCATCATCAGCAGAGGTGATATTGAGGACGGTCAGTAGTTTGCTAATGGTATTGGAACATCCATCACTTCCTTGGGCAATCATGGTGATTTCATATACCCCTATTGAATCATATAGTTGAGTTACCCGTGCACCCCTGGTGGCTACTTTTCCATCGCCCAGGTCCCAGTTCCAACTGATATTTACCATATTTTGATCAAGGGCATAGCCTTCAAATACCACTTCTTTGTTTTCTGACAAAAAAACAGTGTCCGGTGAAATACTGAAGTCAACAAATTGGTTGAGAATCACTTGTACTGAGTTTGCTTCACTTTCTTGTAAGCTATCCATATTAGTAATGTAATAGATCAAGTCACTATTCATTTGGTCTACCAGAAAGCTTTTTCCTTTATGGACAAGTGTTTCTAAAGATTCATCTTCATAAAAATAGAATACCGAACCGTTTTCAGGACTCAACAAGACCGATTCACCCCGGCATACCCGCTGATCAGTTAAAATGGGCTTAGGGCTTTCGTTGAGTTCTATCGGTTGGCTTACCGTCTGCTGGCAAGTAAGCCCATTGGATATTGTGTAAACGAGCTCAACACTAAAGTGCTGGTGGGCATCATGTTGTGCGCTGTAATCATAAACTACCGTATCCGTAGTACCGATACTTTGATCATTTACGTTCCACTTCAAGCCGGAAATTTGAGATTTCTTTGGAACTACCGGCCATAGCTTTAACAAGTATTTACCTTCAGTAGCAAGTGACAGTTGATAAGCGATGTTAACTTCCGGCTTTTTTACCTCAATTTCTACATGAGAAGCTAAGCTAGGATAAGATGAGGCAGTATTGACAACATAAAAAGTAGTATTGTCCAATAATGGACCGGTGGTGAAAACATCTCCACTATAAAGGTGTTTGGTCAGGGCATCGTCACTGTAGACTTTGATATGATCGGTATTGCTGGCTGAAATAATAGCCGATGAGCCCTGGCAAATTACCTGGTTTTCAAGCAGGGGCCGGGGGGCACGCCGCACTATGGTTAGGGTACGAGTCAGCAAGGTCTGGCAGCCTGCGGCACTGCTTACTTGAAGGCCAATGGTATATTCTCCTTCTTCCTTATATTGCGCCGATGGATGCTGCTGGCTACTTTTGAAGCCATTGCCAAAATCCCACTGCCAACTCACCGCATCGGTGCTCAGATCTTGCCACCTGACTGTCGCCATATC
The DNA here is from genome assembly GCA_038259985.1 of Cytophagales bacterium. Lineage (GTDB taxonomy): Bacteria > Bacteroidota > Bacteroidia > Cytophagales > Cyclobacteriaceae > Catalinimonas. Next base: position 57 of record JBBSOG010000439.1, on the reverse strand, counting down.
TTCGCTATTGAGAAAAAGCGTGTCCCTGGCAAAAGTACCCTGATTAACAGACCTTAT
>JBBSOG010000438.1:0-5294 GCA_038259985.1 Cytophagales bacterium | reverse complement strand
TAATGAAAATACTGCTCAGCTAATACTGATCATTAATGTAGCAGCGGTCAACGATAACCCTAGCGCACTCGCGATCCCAGATGTTGAGGTAGAAGAAGGAACGGCTTCTCAAACTATCAACTTGCCTGATTTTTTCAGTGATGTGGAAGATGCTACGCTTAGTTATTCCGTAGAAGAAATCAGCAATACTGCTTTGCTCAGCGCTTCTATTGACGAAAACACTGGTGTTTTAACATTGACTTTCAATGAAAACGCCTCCGGGAGCAGCAGCATCAGACTAAAAGCTACTGATAGCGGTGGTCTGTTTGCAGAAACAACTTTTCAGGTAGTAGTAACCAATGTCAATGATGCCCCGATCATTGCAGGCCAGGCCGCACCTATTGCCATTAATGAAGATACTCCTTATACAATTGAGCTGAGTACCCTACTTGTCTCTGATGTTGATCACGCTATTAGTACGTTGGCCTTGAGTGTACAGGACGGCACAAACTATAGCAGAAGCGGAAATTCCATTACGCCTGCGCTAAATTATAGCGGGCCACTTGAAGTACCGGTGCTTGTCACTGATCCTAATGGGGCGCAAAGTAATATTTTCAATCTGGCGATTACCGTCAATCCGGTCAACGATCCTCCGCTTGCTTCTACAATAGAGGAAATCAAGGTGGGTGAAGATGCGCCCCCCCTAAGTATTGACCTCACACTTTACTTTACAGATGTAGATAACCCAGCACTTACTTATACGGTGGCATCTAATTCCAATCCTGGCTTGGTAAACCCGCAGATTACCGGCGGAAATCTACAGTTGACCTTTGTAGCTAACCAGAGTGGTAATGCCACCCTCAACCTACAAGCCAGTGACGGAGACGCGCAAAGTAACCCCAACCTGGTGCTGAATATAGTAGTTAATCCCGTCAATGACCGACCTATACTGGTAGTCAACCAGTTTATCACCAGTGATGAGGATAGCCGGATTAACCTGGCGGGTTTGCTAAATGCCAACAGCAACGTATTATCAGTCACCGACCCGGATAATACTTACCCTAATGGTTTTTCTATTGAAGCACAGGATGAAAACAACACTAACAACTACACTTTGGCAGAAAATAACACGGTAGTTGTTCCCGATCAAAATTTTGATGGCAATCTGGATATTCCCATTCGCGTGAGTGATGGCAGCCTTTTTAGTGAGTACCAAATACTTAGAATCAGCCTAAACCAGGTCAATGACCCTCCGCGTATTGCATTTGCAGCAGCAGAAACAAACGCTGCTATACAATTTAATAGAGGTGATGCCCCGGTTAATATTACCAATTCAATCACCATCAGTGATGTGGACAATATCAATCTGAATTCAGCTACCATCTCTTTTGTAAGTAGCCCGCTTCTTTTTTACTCTCCGGAAGAAGATGAGTTACAGTTTACTAACCAAAGTGGGATTACGGGAGTATGGAATGCACAGACAGGCACGCTGACATTGAGTGGTACTGCCAGTATCAATGATTACCGGGATGCCATTCGTAATATTAAATATTTTAACAAGGCAGCTACGCTCACACCGCGTACCCGTCAGTTACTCTTCAAAATCGTTGATGGCGGTGGGGCAAGTAATGGCAATGATGATCGCCGGTTTATCCAAATAGAAGACTCCAATCTACCTCCAGAGCTGACGGATTTTGAAAAGCAGGTGCCTGAGGACGAACCGCTATTATTGGTAAGCAGTGATTTTGGCAGTAATTACACCGATGATGTTGATTCTTTTGACAATACCATTTATATCACCCGGCTTCCAGACACGAATAAAGGTAGGTTGGTCGTCAACAATGAAACGATTACCGACAACCAGCTTGACCCAGCTATCGGAGGATTTTTGATTGATTTTAATGGCGAAGTAGATTTCCGTTATGTACCTAGTGCGGACTTTAATGGTACTGATTCCTTCGGCTGGACAGCGCTGGACAGTGAAACCCAGCCAGGCACACTCATCAACTCAGCTAGTGTTAACATTACCGTCTTGCCAGTGGGTGATGCACCTAGGATTATTGCTCCTTCATCCATTAGTGTGAGTGAGGACGCTACTTTTAGCTTTTCAGATACCAGGAGGATTGTAATTGAGGATGTGGATAATGATTCAGATACACTCATTGTCGACCTTGCGGTGCAGGAAGGACTGCTTAGTTTTAATAATGAAGCTGTATTAAATAATATCGTTTTTCTTGTAGGGGATGGTAGTCCTGCGTTGAATATACGGTTTAAGGGGCTGGAAAGCGCGCTTAACAATGCTTTAACAAGTTTACGATATACTAGCAGCGTTGACTTCAGTGGGAGTGATAGGCTGGTAATTACTGCCACCGATCCCCAGAATAATGCTGGCAACACCAATGTTAATATTAGTGTCAATGCGGTAAACGACCTGCCCATTTTAAGCAACATAGAAACTGACACGCTTAATTACACAGAGAATGGAGAACCAATGTTGCTCACGACTACCCTCAATATTGAGGACCTGGAGAATGATAATATCGTGGCGGCTACCATTTCGGTGGCGGAAAACTTTGTGGCTGACCAAGACCGTCTGGGCTTTACTCCTACTGATGGAATCACTGGCAGAGTGAGTGGAAACCGGCTTATTCTTACCGGAAATGCATCTATAGAAGTATATGAAGCTTTGCTTAGAGGTATCACTTATGTTAATATCAGTGAAGCTCCGCAGACGGCTACGCGCAAAATTAATTTTCAGGTGACTGATGTGGGTAATGGCTCCAGCAATGTGCTTTCCCGCTTTGTTAATGTTATTCAGGTAGATGACTCCATTCAAATTTCTAATGTAGAAACTGAGGCACTGGCTTATTATCCCGGCGACGGACAGCAGTTTCTTTCTCAAAGCATCACGATCAGTGATGCTGATGATGAAGGCCTGAGCAGCGCAGTGATTCGCTTTGGTGAGGGAAGCTATCTGGCACTGGAAGACAGCCTCATCTTTGAATCAGCAGACTTCACAATAAGTTGGAATGATGCTCTTGGCACCCTAACCATTGAAGGGGATAATACTTTAGCAGCTTATCAGGAAGTGTTCCGTGCTGTACAGTATATCAACACTGCTGATATTCCCACGGCGGGGAGCAGGTTGATCTACTTTACCGCCTACAGAAATGGCATAGCCAGCAATGAAGCTATCAGGGAACTTCGCGTGGTGGTCAATGAGCCTCCCCTGCTTAGTGATTTTGCTATTGGCGTACTCAAAAACAGTATATATATTTTTAAGGCAGAAGATTTTTCGAATCATTATAATGACCCTGATAATTCCTCCGAAAACCTTACATTTGTAGGATTAAGGATTAGCAAGTTGCCTACCCGGGGACTGCTTTACCTTAATGATGAAGTAATTACCCAGGAGATACTGGATACTGAAGGAGCATTAGCAGTGAGCACAGAAAATCTTAACCAACTGACTTATCAGCCGGATAACGCATATACAGGCAGCGACAGCTTGCGGTGGAATGCTTTTGACGGTGAAGAATACGCACTGTCAGACGCTACGGTCATATTCAATATCACCGACTTGGCAGTGGATGCTGGTGCCGATATGGAAATCTGCCAGAGTGACCCTCTTACTTTGACTGTCGCTGTGGGTGGTGGCAGTGGCAATTATACTTTTAACTGGTCCTGCGACCAAGCTGACTGCGCCATACAAAATGCTAATACTGCTGAAACAAGCGTCTCCCCTGTCGGAACAACTAACTACTATGTAAGTGTAACAGATGGCAATGGTGTAACAACCAATAGCGATACTATTGTCGTAAGTACTTTGGAATGTTACGGACTCCCGCTTAGCATTCCCAGCGCTTTTACACCTAATGGCGATGGCCCCAACGATAGCTGGATCATCACCAACATTGAGACTTATGAAAACCAATTGGTAGAAGTTTTTGACCGCTACGGAAAGCAGGTGTTTTTCACCGAAAATTATCAACGGCCCTGGGATGGCTCCCGAAACGGACAGCTCTTGCCAGCGGGTACTTACTATTATTTAATTAAGCTCAACAATGGAGAGCAGTATCATCGTGGATCTGTAAGTATTCTTAAGTAAGCACATGGTTTTGAAAAAATTATATCAGCAAATCAGCCCTCTTATTTTTCTCTGCGTATTTTTGTACGGATGGAATGCGCATGCCCAGGGTAATCCTCCCAGTATTAGTAATACGGGTACTGAAACGATCAACTATCAGGAAGGCGCAGCCCCGGTAGTATTATCAGCCAACCTACTCATTGCAGATAATGACAGCCCTAATATGCTGCTGGCGACTTTCACTTTTGGCGGTACTTATGCCAGTGCGCAGGATACGCTTATATTCGCCGAAACTGCTAACATCAAGGCTGACTTTGATGAAACAAGTGGCGTATTGAGGCTATTGAGCGTTCCTGCCAACCAAGGCGTAAGCCTCGCCGACATGCAAACTGCCATGCGCTCAGTGCAATACAGTTTGACTTCCGACAATCCTACTAACCGGACTGTCGCCGTCAATATCTCGGTGACAGACACCCAAGGCAATATCAGCAATACTGCCAGCCGCTCCATCAATACGAGCGCTGCCAACGATGCCCCGGAGATTAGTAGCAATAGCACTGCATCCACTGATGGCACCAATACCGATACCCGCGTTTTTGACGAGGTGGAAATTTTAGATCCTGATGGCTCTCAAATCATTAAAGTAGAAATTGAGATTGCCGAAGGATTTAATTCCCCGGAAGATAGGTTATTCATTCAAGGAAGTGATGGTGGGTTAAAAGTAGATGAGCAAACTGCGCAGCGCATTGTGTTATCAGGAGCTGAAGATATCCGAACGTATGAAAATGTAATCAGGAGGTTTTTCTACGGACACCAGCCTTTCTTCTTCAGAAGTCCTGGTACTAGAAAAATAAACCTCAGGGTTTATGACAGCAATAATACCGTAAGCAATACACTATCACGTTTTATTATAATTCAACCTACTTCCGGACCACTAAATAATTTACCGCCTAACTTATTGAGTTTTTCAGTGGAAACGAATGAGAATACTAACTATTCTTTTCTCGCTTCCGATTTTGCCAACCGCTTCAATGATCCCAACGGGAATAGTCTGAGCGCTATTATTATCCGTTCACTACCTCAATCAGGCAAGCTCTTTCTGGGGGAAAATGAAATTACCAATGCTTTTATCCTTGCCGGTACCCAGATTTCCCCTGATCAGATTCCCAATCTAAGCTACCGGCCCGCTGCTGGATTTAATGGAACTGATTCATTTACGTGGAATGCC
>JBBSOG010000437.1:0-5310 GCA_038259985.1 Cytophagales bacterium | reverse complement strand
TTGAATGCGGTTGTTGCCATTATAAACGACATGCGCCTCATCAAAAGCTTTAGGGGTTTTGATCCAGAAGCTGATGGTGAACGGTTCCATGCGTTCAAAACTTATCTGGCTACCATCAGCTACCAATTGTCCCTGGGCATCACTAACAATGGCTAACCCATGTTTACCGAGTGCCGTATCCAATCTATAGTAGGTGGCTTTTTTATTTCCTTTCGCCAGATCTTTGCTCACGCCCTCAGCTGTCTGGTCAAAATTGAGGTAAAGTACGGTGGCTTTATCCACTGCATCCTGCAAGCTTTTGGCCGAAGCTGAATTTGCTATCCATTGCCTGGCCTGTTGCTGGTTTTGTTCAGCTTTCTTTTGAATGTCTTCTTCTTTGTCTTCAATCTTTTGCAAAAGAAAATTCCTGATCTCGGCGACTTCTTCATTAGGCAAAGCCATCACTGGCCCGGCATTCATAGAGAATTCGTTAGACACTTCATTTCCATTTTCAAGAGAGTTAAATGAAAATATAGCATCTCCCCGTTCAACTGTGCTATTAAAAAAGCTAAAAAACTGAAAATAATTCTTTTGTGAAATGGGATCATATTTATGATCGTGGCAGCGGGCGCAGCCAACAGTTAAGCCCAAAAAAGCAGTGCCTAATGTGCTGGTACGATCCGCTACGTACTCTACCCGAAACTCTTCAGGGATGATACCTCCTTCGGAGTTCTGCTTGTTGTTACGATTAAAGGCAGTAGCTAAACGCTGTTCTTTTGTCGCATTAGGTATCTGGTCACCACCGACTTGCCAGAGAATAAAATCATCGTAAGGCAGGTTTTTATTGTAAGCTTCAATTACCCAATCGCGATAGGGCCACATTTCGTGGTGATAATCATCCAGGTAGCCTTCACTGTCAGCAAAGCGGGCTACGTCCAGCCAATGGGCGGCCATCCTTTCACCGTATGCTGGCAGGCTTAGCAGACTGTCTACCAGTTTTTCATAGTAATCATGCCGTGGATCTTCCAGGATACGCTTGAGGTCAGCGACATCGGGCGGAAGACCAGTAAGGTCAAAATAAAGTCTACGCACCAGAATTTCGCGACTGGCCTCTTCAGAAGGCTTTAGGTTTTTCTCTTCCAGTTTAGCTGCGACAAAATGGTCTATCTCATTGACTGCCCATCCATCACCGGCCACAGGCACTTCTTGAGGTGCTGGTTTGGTGAAAGCCCAGTGGGGTTTATATTCCGCGCCCTGCTCCACCCATTTGGTTAGCAGCGCAATTTCATAATCATCCAGGCTGAGGTTGGATTCGGGAGGCGGCATAATAAATTCCGGGTCATCACTGAGGATGCGCTGCGTAAGCTGGCTTTTAGCAATATTACCCTCTACGATAGCATGACCAGCACCGCTGCTAAGTGCTGCCCTTGCACCTTCGGGAGTATCCAGGCGCAGATCGGCTTCCTGTTTGTTGGCATCTGGTCCGTGGCAGGCAAAACACCGGTCAGAAAGGATGGGCTTGACGTGAAAGTTATAATCTATCTTATCAGGGAGGTGGGTCATCTGCGCTTGTATACGGTCGGACATCTCCGGTCCGCATGCATAAAACACCAAGCTCAGCCAGCATACAATGATCATCAGATTTGCACTTCGGGCAAAACTCTTTCTACTGAAGATGATGATGTGTTGTATCATAGTGAAAGTGCTAAGTATTTTTGCGAAAAGACGAATGAAGTTACAAAAAAATATTTTAGAAGCTTAATTATCTTTTCATTGGTAGAACAACTTTCCGATAAGAATAACACTGCCGACCAGCGTAGCGGTCAGGCTGGTTACTAATACCACTCCGACTGTTACGTCTTTGACGTGAGCTGCTTCTAGGATAACTTCCAGGTGCAGGTGATTTATCATTTTTTTGGTAGCCGTACTGCGAAGCATTTTGGTGATATTGGTGCGCATGGATATTTAGATGATGGATGCTATTTACAAGACTGCGTTCAGAGCGGAAAGAAACTGGACATTGTCAATTTACTGTTCGCCTCATTGAAAAGGAAACCATTAATGCTTGGCTTGCAAGCGTTGGTATAAGGTATACTCTCTGAAATTCCAAGATTGCCAATCTTCCTGCTTTTTTCGTACCTGAAAATCATGGGTACTTCTTCGAATCCGCTGGTTCTGGTAGGGCAATAAAGCATACGTTCGTTGCGCCTTCTCCAATAAATCAAGATTAGCATCCGATAGACTGATTAGGTAGTTCATATCTATTTCTTTTTCGTTAAGATACGCCAGGTTGTGCTGCGTAATTACCCGGCTCCAGCTAACGAAACTGAACATTACGAGTACGACGTAGAACACTACGGCATTTTTACGAAACAAAAACCAATTACTTTTGATATCCCGCACCTTTACGTAGGTCGTCACTAGTCCGATCAGGGTAAGCAGCAGATAGACGTACACGCCGACGCGCTTGTACGTCAGTCCGTATTCGCCGATGTAACCGAAGTTTTTGACGGCAGTAGTCACCACCAAAATGGCATTCTGGGCAATCCACAGGTAGGCAGCGTAGCTGAGACGTTGGTTGTTTTTCAGGAAATTAAGGTTTCCCCGAAAGAAGTACGTGACAATAACAATAGCTAAAACTACCGATACGATCAACGTATTAACTCCTTGGTGCAAAAATGCGGAGTAGGTAATTCCTTCGGGTAATTGAAGCGTCACAAGGTAAAAGATATCTACCGTATGGAAGAAAAGCAGCAACGCATTTAACATGATAAATAGTAGCCAGCCCGAACGGTATTCATAGCGCAACCCTACCAGACTAAAGTCACGTGGGCCGGAGCGACGATGTCGCTTGAGTTCGTTGGGCGTGGACATGTCGGCGCGCACAAGCGGGCGGATTGCCATCGGATAAAAGAAGGCCAGCAGCAGGTATCCCCCGAAGAGCGTAAAAATCACCCACCAGAATGAGATAAAATCCAGTGAAATGCTGGTAAACAAGGCGGAAAACGCGGGACTTGCTTGTGTATACAGTACAAAGAAGATTGCTACCACCAGTATTGGTACACTCCGCGATACCAGCTTACCGACAGGGATGCCGGCCGTGGCAATAGTGGGTGCTTCCGGATCGGGTGGAGTAATTTTTACCAAAGATACCACTCGTCCCACGGTGTGTCGCAGGCCGGAAGCAACTAAAGCATAACCACTATTCGCCCATGCGACGACCAACGACCCCGCCGGTTGTTGGCTCAATCCTGATAAACCCATTAACGAGACAATATTCATGATAATGGCCGCTCCGGTAGAGTGCCACACGATATTCAAAGCGGTAAGCAGACAGCACGAGGCGATAGCTATCACCGATTTTTGGGTGCGCAATTCAGGTTGCAGATAAAACACCAGGGCAATTAGTACCAAGTTAAGAACTAGAAAATTTATACCCGCCGATTGATCATAAAATAGGTAGCTGTAAAGCAGCGTAGCGCTTAACCAGGCGACAAGTTTGGTTCGTTTCATAGTACGATAAAATTTTAAGTGAGTAAAAGTACTTTGTATTGCAAAGTTGATAGTCAAATTTTTTTACAAATGTTTTTTCTGTGCTTTCAGCAAAGTTTCCAATGAGATGAGGTGATCTTCAAAGGCCTTTTTGCCCGCCTGCGTCGCCGAATAGCGGGTATTGGGCTTCCTTCCCACAAATTGCTTTTGTACAACAATGTAATCTACCTTTTCTAATGCTTTCAGATGGCTTGCCAGATTACCATCGGTCACATCAAGCAATTCCTTGAGCCGGTTAAAATCCAGCGAATCGTTGACCATCAGTGCCGACATTACGCCTAACCGTACTTTGTTCTCAAAGGCTTTGTCAAAATTGTTGAGTAAGTAATTCACCGTTCGTGGGTATAATACATAAGCGTGCCGTAGATAATGTGCAGCACGCCAAATCCTAGTGACCAAAGGAGTAAGCTGTAACCTGCTACGGCTGCGGCTATCAGTCCCAGCCCGATTTCGGCAAACCCAAGGTAGCGGATATCGCTTAGGGTGTATTTGCTGGCATTAACCAGTGCCAGCCCGTAAAAGATCAACATGCTGGGAGCCAAAATGGCAGTATACCCACGGAATACTAAAATCAGGGTGAAGATACCGCCCACCACTAGCGGAATAAGTAAATTGATGAGCAAGCGCTGCGCTGTAGCGTCCCATACCTTAGCTCCCTGCGCCTGCGCCCGCCGGTTGGTCAGGAAGTAGCCAGTGGTCACGGCAAGCAGTAGTACTACAAGTGCGTCCAACATCAGGTACTGGAGTACCTGGTCGTTCGGATGAGTCAGGTAATCTTGAATGATCAAGTGTGCTACGTACGCCCCGACGAGCGCGTATACTCCTGCCATAATACCTGAGAGTCCGCTAAGCGAGATAAAGCGCGACGACCGCTCCATGATGGAACGAATCTCGGTGATATCTTTCAAGTAATCTGTTTCTTGCATACTAAAGTACTTTGAGTTACAAAGTAAACAAACATATTTATATGAAACAATAGAATAGTGAAAATAAAATTCAAAATTGCGGCGATCTATCCGCAGCGTTTGTCATTGAAGCATTTATCAAGTTTCTCAAGCAAGATATGAACCCGAGTTTCCTGGTACTGCCGATCGGAAAACAATATCAAAGTGATGCTTCGCTTGCTGCTAATCGCTCTTATCTTATTGATTATCTACAAAGAAAATAACCAGATCAACAGCTGCAAGATCGCCAAAAACAGATTTGTACAATAGCTGGAAATGTAAGTCATCAAGCAAATTGTACTGCTACTACTGTGAGTTTGTACTATGAGGCTTTATACGGTTTACAAACTCATCAGCGCCCGATCCTGACTTTTAAAACTTTCTGCTCACAGATCCAAAAGAGCGGTATTTATGGAAACAGTTTTAAGTGTCAAAATTAAACAAGCAAAAAAAAGAACCGCACAATAAAATCGTGCGGCTCTTTGACCATTTAGTGTGTGTTTACTGTGCTATTCAATTCATATCCAGATCGGGTGGCAGCATTACTTTATCAATCACGTGGACTACACCATTGCTGGCGTCCACATCGGCGCTGACCACTGAAGATTCGTTAATATTCACTTTGTCACCATCAATGGTAACGTCTACATCACTGCCTTCTACTGTTCCTACAGACGTGCCATCAGATAATCCGGAAGATTCCACATCACCGGATACCACATGGTAAGTAAGTACAGCTTTCAACTTATCCACGTTTTCTGGCTTGAGCAACATTTCTAATGTGCCAGCAGGTAGTGCTTCAAAAGCTTCGTTGGTTGGGGCAAATACTGTAAAT
>JBBSOG010000436.1:0-5311 GCA_038259985.1 Cytophagales bacterium | reverse complement strand
CTATGTAAAAGTTGGTTCTGGCGATTATGTGCTGGACCGATACGATATGAAACCGCCCTATTATATCACCGGTGACAGTGGGGTCAAGAAGCGATTGGATGTATACAAAATGGTGGAAAGAGCCAGCATGAATGAACTGGGGTTGGTGGTGTTTTTTACCAATACCGAGGCGAATGAAACTTTTAACCTGGTGATTCCTAACCTAGCCACCAAGGGAGATGTCTGGAATATGTACTTTGACGACATCCACCAGCACGATAGGGAAGAAGAAGATGTGGCGCTCAAAATGTCTTATATCCTTTCCAAAGAGGTCGCTTACCTGATTCAGAAAAGCAGTGGAGGTGACATGAGCGCCATGGACCAGGAAAATTCTGATTATGATTTTTGTTTTGCTGCCGATGCTTTGGTCAATATGGCCGATGGATCTGTTAAGGCAATTAACAATATTCACGTAGGAGAGCAGGTATTGGCTTATGCTGATGGGATCGTTTCTCCGGTGAAAGTAGAAGCCGTTAACATTCATCGCAAAGAAAATATTACTTTGACCAAAACAATGTTGTTTCCCGTTGAAAACATTACCGCCTCTACTGATGAAACCAACTTTTCGGAAGGAATGACAACATTAGTAGCCACTGGTAATCATCCGGTCATGACGAAAGAAGGGGCAAAAGCGATGGATGAACTGAAAACTGGTGATATATTATTCAAGTACGATGCCCAAAGCGGGACAACAATTGCTTATCAGGTACATTTTATGGCTAAAGCATATACCTCAGTGGATGAAGTTTACAGCCTGGAAGTAGCCGGGGATAGCTACCTGGTCAATGATATGGTAGTCATGGAAAAATAAACTTGAGTTACCAAAATAAGGGAAAACCTTGTCTGCTACAGACAAGGTTTTTTTGTGTCCTTTAAGAACCGGTTAGGTACCAATCAGTGTATTCATTGGCTTACTACAGCCCAACTCCGTCGTTATGCCCAGAACGAAAACTAATAATGCATGAACTTCTGCCCGTAGAAAGCGTAGTGACTCTATAAGTTAAATTGTTAATTTTTTATAAGTAATACTATGGAACTTAAACTAGGCGATACCGCACCGGATTTTACCGCAGAAACCACCGAAGGCACTATTCATTATCATGAATGGCTAGGTGACCAATGGGGAATGATATTTTCACATCCCGCTGATTACACCCCGGTTTGTACCACTGAACTGGGAAGAACAGCCCAATTGAAATCGGAGTTTGACAAAAGAAACGTCAAAGTGCTGGCGGTAAGTGTGGATGACCTTGAGTCACACAAAGGTTGGATCAAAGACATCAACGAAACCCAGAATACAACGGTCAATTTTCCCATTGTGGCTGACTCCGACAAGAAGGTAGCCGAGCTGTATGGCATGATGCACCCTAATGCTTCTGACAGTATGACTGTTCGTTCGGTTTTCATCGTCAGCCCTGATAAGAAAATCAAGTTAACATTGACCTATCCGGCATCTACCGGACGAAACTTCCATGAACTGCTTCGGGTCATTGACTCTCTTCAGCTGACAGCTAACTATAGTGTAGCGACCCCGGCGGATTGGAAAGACGGGGAAGACGTGGTGATTTCGCCATCCATTGCGGATGCAGATGTACCACAAAAATTTCCTAAGGGGCATAAGGTAATTAAACCTTACCTGCGGACAACACCGCAACCCAATAAATAGCAAAGTCTGATGGAGCCTGTAAATTTAAATTTGCAGGCTTTTTTTGTCTACAGAACCTGCTTTATATTTTTGCTAAGTGTTCGGAAGCAGAATTTTTAGTAGAACTGACAGCATTGCCACTCGGGCCAACCGAACTTTCCTGCCTTCATTTTACGTAATAATGGTAAATACTCAATATTTTTAGGTTGTTTGCTCGTAGGTATTTTACGGCTTATCACCATGAGAAGTAGTTATTTGAATTTATGACAAAAAAAATATCCATTCACATCAGGTCTGCCACATTGGATGACCAGGACGCCATTACTTCACTCTTTCGGGAGACGGTACTTAATATCAATATTCATGACTATAGTCAAACGCAGGTAAACGCCTGGGCCGACCGGCACGAGAAAACCCACCACTGGTCAGATAGGATAAAACACCAATATTTTTTGGTAGCAGAACATAAAGGAAAAGTGCTTGGTTTTGGCTCCATCACCAGTGATGGATACATTGACACCTTATTCATCCATAAGAATTATCAAGATAAAGGCATTGGCACCAAACTCCTGAACCAACTGCTCAGCTATGTGGTAGAAAAGGGCAGGACAGTGGTACACCTTGATGCCAGTCTGACCGCCCGTTCTTTCTTTGAAAAAAATGGGTTTCGCATGACCAGGCCTCAGCAAAAAGTGATTGATGGTGTCGTATTTGTCAATTTTATGATGGTCAAAGAGCTGACAAATTAAATATTTACTGAAAGGTGCTAAGAAAAAAAATTGAAGATTGCGCTCTTGCAAACACTTGGAAAGAAAGCTATATTCATAGGAAACAACATCAAAAATCATGAAAAGGCATTCTGAATTTTTTTTTGCCGTGCTATTGCTTTCATTAGCGGCCTGCGCGCCCCGCCCGGTGGCGCTTTTTGACACTGAGACTTATACCAAGCCTTATGAAACCAAGTTTGAGGATACGCTGACAATCGTGCTGGATGAGGCTATTCCGGATCATTTTTTCGTACAGGATGTAGGGCTGCGCAAAATGGAAGTGAGCGACTTTAGGAAGTCACTGCGCTTGTCCTTATTTTACACTTTTGAAAATAGTTTTCGCGAAGTAAGGTTTAGTGAAACCCCCGCACCAAATGGCTTGACGCTACAACTATTCCGCATACGTCCTTTCTGGAAATTGGAAAACATTGATAGCGATGTGTATGTGGTAGAAAATGTATCTGTAAATACCAACACCTATTATCTTTCTTCGCTAATCCGTTATGATGGGGCGCTCTATCGCAATGGCAAAAAGGTAAGCATATTGGACGAGGAAGTGGTGGGCGAAAAGATCGTCAATGACAAAAGACAATGGAATGAAGCATTTAAAGACGGCGTGAAAGAAATGTGTGAAGACTTGTATAAATCCCTAGCAGAAGACCAGGAAACATTTATGACCAGAAAATGAAAAAGAGACTGTCTCATGAGTAGCCAGTCGCACTGCTCCTGCGTGGGGCACATAGCCGTGTGACGTCTATTTCTAGGGCCACAATGGAATTGCCTGCCTCCGACCCGATCTCAGATATCTAATAATGCTAAGTTTAACTGGTTTTTGTTATGAGACACCCTCCTTTAACTCCCCGACTTCTACTCCTAAAATCTACCGCTGGGATATTATGCTACTTATCCTGATCAGTAATGTCTGTGAACCCCAGTTTTGTCAGCCAGTAGACCCAGTAAACGAAGCGCTAATGATTATTCTACACTGACATTGACCGTGCCTATGCCTGCTTTTATCTCAAGGCTCAGTACATAATCTGATTTGCCATACAAATCATTGGTATATTCATTTCCGTTTTTACTGAGTTCGGGGGCATTGACCGATCCCAGCGCCCCACTTACTTCTATGTGAATACCGATTTCTTTGGGCAATAGTAGGTTCAACTCTCCAATACCTCCTTTAATATCCGCGTCTAGGTCATTGTTCCACTGCCCACTCAGGTCAACGGAAATTTCACCTACACCGGCATTGATATCTAGCCTGGGTACAGAAGTGTTGGCCAGGTTAATATTATGTTCACCCACCCCGGCATCTATGTTGACACTATTGAGCTTAAGACCCCGCAGGTCCAGGTCAGTTTCCCCTGCCCCGATGTTCAGGTCTAAGTCCTGCGTCAAATCATCGTTCAGCTGAATGAGCCAGTTGTTAGATTCGTCATCCCCAAAATTAAAGTTAATCCCTTCAAAATCAGGTTGCTCTATGTGTAAACGCCCGGTGCTACCGGTAGAAGTATACTCAATATCTGGCTGCCACTCCTCACGGCTGGAAGTGATGTCCGTATCCACCATGTTGGTAGCTCCGCCTTTTACAGTCAGTTTGCCCGCTTTCATAGAAATACTGGTCTTGACAGATTCCACTTCGTCTAATTTGATGCTCTGGGCGATTTGCCGCGTACCTCCATCATGATTGGATTCGCTTCTGAATTCGCAGGCAGCCATCAGGGGCAGGAGTAAGATAAGTACAAACTTGTTTTTCATCATCGTATGGGTTAAGTCGGTTGATAGTTTGAAGATTTAAGTAATTGATAGCTAGTAAATTGAGTTTCTATAAAACGAAATCTAATGCTGTCGCATTACTTAGGATTTTCTTCAATTTAAACAAATTATTCTTCACCTGCCGTCTCCCTTTGCTTTTGTGTAGCTTCCGGTGGTACCGAATGCTCGGCGTACCTTTCAAAAAACTCTACAATACGGTTGAGCCTGTCCATGCGGCGTAGCGGATTCCCGGAGCGCGAAAGCTCGTGCCCTTCGCCCGGATAGCGCACATATTCTACCGGCCTTTCCAGCACCTTGAGGCTTTTGTACAGCAGTTCCGATTGCCTTACACCAGTACGCAGATCCGTATCGGCATGCATAATGAGCAAAGGGGTTTGGATATTGTTGACAAAGGTTTGCGGGGAATTAGCTTCCATAGACGCTTTGGCATCTGTCTCCCAGGGGTAACCGCCAAAGTGATCGGGTGCTAGCCTCCAGGCATTGCCTTCGCCAAAAAAGAATTCCAGTTCGTACACGCCTCTTTGTGCTACCGCAGCGTCAAAGCGCTGGGTTTGGGAAACAATCCAGGCGGTGAGGTATCCGGCATAGCTTCCCCCGGTGATAAACTGTTGATCGCTGTCCATCCAATTGTTTTTTTGCAAAGCTTCGTCTAGGGCAGCCAATACATCGCTGGCCGGGCCTTTGCCCCAGTTCTGAAAATTAGCCCGGCGAAAAGTATCCCCGTAGCCGCTGCTCCCAATCGGGTTGGCATACACTACGGCATAGCCCCAGCTACAAAGCAATTGAAACTCCTGCCACATACTGAATTCTCCCGGTCCCCACATGGCCGAAGGGCCGCCGTGCATTTCCAGTACCACCGGATATTTTGTATTTGCTTTTCGGTTGGTAG
Organism: Cytophagales bacterium; assembly: GCA_038259985.1. Lineage (GTDB taxonomy): Bacteria > Bacteroidota > Bacteroidia > Cytophagales > Cyclobacteriaceae > Catalinimonas. The sequence continues at coordinate 195 of JBBSOG010000436.1, read as the reverse complement.
GTTCCATCACCCAGTAGGCTACGCTGTGCCCATCGTTCTGTATAGTGAACTGTTGGGCGGGTACGATTTGATTCTCCGCCAGCCAATCGCTGTTGAGCGAGGTCAACTGTCGGGCTTTTTTCTCTTCGGTGTTAGATACATATACCTCGTAAGGTTGGCTCACCTCAGTAGCGGCATAAATGATTATTTCTTTTT
>JBBSOG010000435.1:0-5315 GCA_038259985.1 Cytophagales bacterium | reverse complement strand
CTATGTAGTTGATGGAGTACCATTGAATGATGCATCGGGTACCTCAGCATATTCAAGTACTTCTGGGGGGGCCGCGCTTAACCCATTGATCAATTTAAACCCAAATGATATAGAGAGCATGACCGTATTGAAAGATGCCGCCGCGACTTCTCTCTATGGTTCAAGAGGGGCTAACGGTGTAATTCTGATTACCACTAAAAAAGGTAAGGCAGGTGAAAAGACGCAAATTAATTTTGATTATTTCACAGGTGTCAACGAGCCTACTGTTGAAAAGAAAGTGCTGAATTTTGAGCAATATTCTCAACTGAGAGAGGGCTTAGGCATTGATCCTACTACTTTCCCGGCAAGTGGAACCGATTGGACGGATATTGTACGTCAGACTGGAAGACTAAGTTCTTACTCACTTAATGCAAGTGGAGGTAGTGAAAAAACTACATTTTATGTAGGAGGAACTTATTTTAATAGTGAATCCTATGTCATAGGTAACTCCGTGGACAAATTGAATGGTAGATTAAACCTGACACATCAGGCAAACGATCGTTTAAAACTGGGAGCTAATTTCTCAACTTCTAACCTTAAACACGACCGTATTTCAGCGGAGAACTCTACCTACTCTCCTTGGACACTTCAGTTTCTCAATACGCCTTTTGCAAACGCCTACGATGCAGATGGTAATCTTCAACAAGCAGGATTTAACAATCCATTACTCTTAGAAAATGGTGCTTTTAGATTTGATTTGACTTCCAGAAGAAATACAGGAAACGTATATGCTGAATTTGCTATCATAGAAGGGCTCTCGTTCAAAACAGACTGGGGTATGGACTACATACAAGTGGAAGAAGAAACCCGTGAAGCTGATGTACTTACTCCAAATGGTTACGGCTCTAAGGAAATCATTCAGGATAGCAAATGGCTGACTACCAATACCCTGAATTATATTAAACCCATTGGTAAGCATACCGTCAGTGTATTGCTTGGACAGAGTTATGAACAAGCCACTAGGGACAATATTCTGGCAGAATCCAACGGATATATTTCTGATGACTTGCCTAATACTGGCTCCGGGTCAGAACCGGTAACTGCTTCAAATACTGGAACTGAATGGGCTATATCTTCATTATTTGCACAGTTGAAATATAACTTTGCCGATAGATATATCATAGAAGGTAATTTCAGACGGGATGGCTCGTCCAGATTTGGTGCTGACAAAAGGTACGGAAATTTTGGTGCTGTTTCAGCATCCTGGTTGATCAGTGAAGAAGAATTTTTTCCTGAAAACGATGTCATAGATTTTCTTAAGCTATCATCAAGTTATGGTTCTAGTGGAAATGACAGGATTGATAATTTTGGAGCGCTAGGGCTTTATGGAGGGGTTAACTACAACGGCTTACCGGGATTGTACTACTCACAACCCCCCAATCCTATTTTAACCTGGGAAACAACCAATCAGTTTGATGTTAACGTCAATGCCCATTTCCTGGATAGTAGAATTCGGCTTGATGTGAGTTACTGGACTAAAAACACTGAAGGGATTCTTCTCGATGTTCCTCTGCCCTATACTACCGGATTTCCTAGCCGGACCCAGAACTTTGGTGAAATGGAAAACAAAGGGGTTGATTTATCTATTTCCGGGGACATTATTGCTAGGGATGATTTTAGGTGGACTGCAGTATTTAATGTCGGCTTTCTACACAATGAAGTCACCTCACTGCCTGAATCGGCTCAGGAAGACCCTGAGGGCAACTTATATGTTCCAATCGCATCATTTACAGATGAAGCACGGGCTACCCAAGGTAAATCTGCAAACGAGTTTTATTTGAAGGAATATGTGGGTATCAATAGAGAGACAGGTGATGCGGAATGGGTAGGTGAGGATGGCAATCCTTCTACTGATTATAATGCAGCGCCATACATTTATGCCGGATCTGCTTTGCCAAAGGCGACAGGAGGACTTACCAATACGTTTTCATACAAAGGCTTATCCCTGAACGTGTTTTTCAACTTTGTAAATGGGGGTAAAGCATATATTGCGGATAATGAATTTGCTGAAAATATTGCTTCAAGTGGCGCTTTCAATAATACCACTCGTGTGTTGAATGCCTGGACAGAAGACAATCGTGATGCCTTTGCACCGGCATACTCCAGCCCTACTCTGTCTTTTTGGGATAATGAATCTACCAGGCATTTGTTTGATGCAGATTATATCAGGTTAAAAAACATTACACTCTCATATCAACTTCCAGCATCCTTATTGGAAGGTACCAATATATTACGTGCAGCTAGGGTGTATGTGATGGGGCAAAACCTGGCCACTTTTGCCAGTGATGTATATGACAATGGCTCTGATCCCGAAGTGAATAATTCAGGTTCAACTGCGGGGTCAATGTCTGGCGAAAGTTTTTTCACATCACCTAATGCTAAGCAAATAACAGTGGGTGTATCACTTGGATTTTAAAATGAGACAAAATATGAAAAGTATATATATAATTATTTTATCGTGTACATTAATTGTTTTTTCATGTGACGATAAATTAGATGAAATCATACCGGAGCAATCCTTATCTGAGGAACTTGCTTTTGCTAACTATACTAATGCAAATGGCGTTTTGATTGGTACGTATGATTTGATGCAGGATTTGCATGTATTTGGAAGCCAGCCACAGTTTATTTCGGATTACATTACCGACAACGTGAACTTTACTGGTTCGTTTCCTTCACTTCAGGATTTTAACAATTACGCAGTTAACAATAGTAATAGCACGGTAGATGAAGTATGGAGAGATTCATACGAAGTGATATTAAATGCGAATGCCGTAATTGCCAATGCCCCTCTTATAGAGGATGCCACCGATGAGCAAAAGTTAGCACTGGAAGGTGGGGCTAAATTTGTAAGAGCAATGACTTATTTTATGATTGCTAACTTGTATTCTCAGCCTTATGTGGTTAGTCAAGGGTCAAACTTGAGTGTTCCACTCCATTTAGAATCCTTTACAGGTGAGGTAATTAATTTGCCCAGAAATACGCTTGCTGAAGTGTATAGTCAGATTGAAGCGGACTTGTTATTTGCTGAGGCAAATTTAGCACCTACTGCTGATCAAGGCTTTGCTTCCTCTTATAGTGCCACTGCACTTTTGTCCAGATTGTACTTATATATGGAAGATTGGACAGCAGCGGCGCAGAAAGCTGCTGAAGTAATCTCATCCACTAACTATGTATTGAGCAGTAATTTATCGTTTTACAACACCATTAGTAGTGAGATTATTTTCTCTGTAGAAAATAACGCCACTGACCCACAGAGTGATAGTGATGCGGAGACTGGTAGTGGAACTTGGGATAGCTATTATACAGGAAGAAATCAAGGGGGTAGGGGTGATGGAGAATTCTCACCGGATTTAGTAGCCCTTTTTGCGCTGGAACCTGAAGATTTGAGAGGCTCTTTTTTAGTTGAAGATGTTAATTTTAGTAGTGAACCTGCAATCTATACATTGAAATATGATAACGGTAGCGACAATTCAAGCGATTATGCTGCCATTAGGCTTGCAGAAGTTATGCTCAACAGAGCAGAAGCATTAGTAGAATTAAATGGAATAGATGGAGAAGCTATAATGCTGGTCAATGCTATTCGAAACAGAGCGGGATTGACAACACCATGGACCGCAGGAGACTTTGCCTCGGCTACTGACTTGCTTGAAGCCATTTATACTGAGCGGCGTAAAGAACTTGCTTTTGAAGGGCATCGTAGAATGGACTTATTAAGGACTGGTAAACCCCTAAGAACGGTAGCTCCGTCCAGCGTTGCCATTCCAAATGCAGGTGTTGGCGTAGTGGCTGGAGACCCTAAGGCCATTTGGCCTATTCCCCAGTCTCAGTTGAATATCAATCCATTGCTTGAGCCTAATCCATAAATGAAGTTTTTATGGACTTTTCAACCATAGATCTTTTTGACAACTTAAATCAGCCCGGCAATCTTTGCCGGGCTATTTTTTTTCCTAATTGGCTTCAAAACACTTGGATGTTGGGCATTTTTAGTTGAGGACTTCCTTTGGTCTTGCATAAACATATGAAAGCCCCTTAAGCCATAAATAGCCAACTTAAGGCATCATAGCTCCTAAATTGCGTGCAGCAAGACCTTTGCTAAACCATACGGTGGCAGTCATAGGCTATTCAGCTTCCATATCCATAATGAGGTGAAATTACTATGCTGTTTCCTCCATCTATTAACCCTACTACATTTCCCATTCAACCTAGTAATCTTCTCGTTCACCTGAAAAAAAATTTTTGTCTGTCTGATGTGATGCACCTTTGGAGCATAGTATTTAACATCACTAACCAATCGCATCATGAAAAATACATTGATTTTTATCACCATAAGCTTGCTATCCCTCACGCTTCGGGCGCAGGATAGGATACAAAATATTCGCGGACGCATCCTGGATGCCCAATCGGAATTTCCACTGGTAGGCGTCAATGTCATTGTACAGGGTTCATCCCCATTGATCGGTACCGCCACTGACGAACAGGGCTACTACCGCCTCAACGATGTACCCTTAGGACGCCAGACTCTTATTGTTTCTTTTATCGGATATGACGAGCAAACAATTCCCAATGTGGTAGTTACTTCCGGTAAAGAAGCTTTTATCAACCTCAAACTGGAGGAGAAAATCCTGATGGGGGATGAAATCATCATTACCGCTTCACCCGAGAAAATGACGACCAACAACGAACTGACCACGGTGAGTGCCCGCTCATTTAACTTGGAAGAAACCGGGCGCTTCGCTGGTAGTCGCAATGACCCGGCCCGTATGGCTGCCAATTTTGCCGGGGTAGCGGCCAATAACGATGACCGCAACGACATCATCATCCGGGGAAATTCGCCCAGTGGTTTACTCTGGCGACTGGAAGGTATCAATATTCCTAACCCCAGCCACTATGGATCGCTAAGCGCTAGTGGGGGACCGGTCAACATGCTCAACTATAACATGCTGGATAAATCCGACTTCCTGACCGCTGCTTTTCCGGCGGAATACGGTAATGCCCTGGCCGGGGTGTTTGACCTGCAACTCCGTAGCGGAAATAACGATAAGCGGGAGTACTTGGGACAGATTGGCTTTAATGGTTTTGAAGTAGGTGCCGAGGGGCCTTTTTCTAAGAAAAGCAAAGCATCGTACATTGCTAATTACCGCTACTCTACGCTTGGAGCTTTTCAGGCAATGGGCATTGACTTTGGCACTGGCTCGGCCACCCCTGAGTATCAGGACCTGACCTTTAAAGTGGACGTGCCTACTGCCAAAGCCGGACGTTTCACCGTCTTTGGT
>JBBSOG010000434.1:0-5317 GCA_038259985.1 Cytophagales bacterium | reverse complement strand
TCCTTGATCACTTCTGTCCAACCACCATGAATCTCACCGGTCAGGTACTTATTTTCCTGGAGGCGTACCCGCTCAAATTCATCCCGCAAGGCAGTCATCTCCGAAGCGGTGACCAACTCTTCTACCAGGTGCGCAGGAATAAACACCGTGCCGTACTTGTTGGCCAGCACTACATCACCGGGAAACACAGTAACCGAACCAATGCGGATAGGCGCATTGATAGAGGTGGGGGTCATATCTTTGATGGCAGAAGGGTGCTGCCCTTTCACCCATCCGTTGAAGCCTTCTGTTTCTGATAACTCCTGCATGTCCCTGACCGATCCGTAAAATATAACCCCTTTTCCGGTTTTTCCATAAATAGCATTGCCCAGGCTGGAGCCAATCAGGGTACCATCCTCCACCTTACCATAGCCATCAGCGACATAAATATCCCCGGGAGATAATACATCAATCGGCCAGGTGTTGATGCCTCCTTTCTGGGAGCGTCCTTCGGTTTTTCCCTGTGCCCTGACCACACTATCAAGGTCTGGCCTGAAGGGCATAAACTGTGCGGTGACCACGCGTCCGCACATGACTTGCTCCGGCTGGATAATGATCCAGTCATTTTCTACCTGATTGTGGTATCCTTTGCGCATCAGATAGCCCCAGGCCTGCTCCAGCGTGACCTCTTGCAAACGTTCTAAAATAACGTCTGGGACTTTGGGACGCCCATCAGGCAACCTTTCCCCTTTCCATTGAGAAGTTAAAGCTTTCACATATTCAGGGGATGAGCCTATTTGTTGGGCATCTACTGCTAAATTTCCCAGCAGGATACAGAGGATGAGGAATGTTCTAGTGATCATAAGATGTTTATAGGTTAGGTTTGAGAGTAGTTTTTTGTTCGTTTAATAACCAGGGTTTTGCTCAAACTCCTCACTATTGGTAAGCCGGTCGATCATATTGCTGGGTATTGGCCTTAACAGATGTTTTTCTTCAATATTTGCACGCCCGGTAGGGTTGTATAACTTTACCCTTTCCAGCAACTTCCCCGTGCGTTTTAAATCAGCCCAACGCAGGCGTTCACCTCCTAGCTCCAGAGCACGTTCATTCAATATAAAATCAAGGGTCAACTCAGCCGGGGAAATTTCCATATTTACTTCCTGGCCCGACCAGGCAGCCCGCCGACGTACCACGTTAAGTAAAGCTGCCCCTTCGGAGGTGTTTCCCTGCTTCATCAACGCTTCTGCTGCGATCAGATACACTTCTGCCAAACGCAATTCAATGACATTTTTAGTGCCTACGCCGCTGTTGATGGCTGGCCGGAGCGGGTCTTTGTACTTTCGCATCTGGGGGAAAAGCTCCAGTGAACCTGTTGGGGTTTCACCATCATATAGATTGTTGATATCAAAGATTTTGTATTCATCTTTTTTGGCGTCTTTTACACTTTGCGGAACAGCATAAGGAACATATATAAACGCTGTATCGCCTATCTCCATATTGGGAAGTAAAGTAGCAGAATTATTGGCGTACCATACTTCTTTCCAGGACTTATCATAACGGGAATCATTGTCACGATTGGATTGAAGTAAGTCAAGATAAAAGCGGGTAGCCAAAAAGCGAGGCCAGGGCCGATCGTTTTCCAAGGCGCGTTGCATTCCGGGCTGAAGATCGTAACGAGGCGTAAAGTAAAGAAAGTAAGCGTTTCCATTCTCATTTAGCCTTTGATCTTGAGAGAACTGTATTGACCAAATGACTTCTGAGTTCACACGGTTTTCTACATTCCACAATTCAGCATAGTCTTCCAACAGTGAGAACCCGTAGTCGTTGATCACTTTTTTTGCATAGATAGCCGCTGATTCATTTTGATTTCTGGTCAGGTAAACCCGGGCAAGCAAAGCCTGGGCGGCTGGTTTTGTGGCCCTGCCAAAATCAGATTGGGTAGTGGGCAGCAAATTTTCGGCCATCAACAGGTCATCAATGATTTGTGCATACACAGCATCTTCACTAGCCCGGGTTGCAGTGGTTTCTACTTCAGTGACTTCTTCTACCTTGAGGGGTACGCCACCAAAATGCATGACCAAAATATGGTAATACCAAGCCCTCAAAAAGTAGGCTTCGGCCACTTTACTGTTTATTTCTTCTTCTGACATTTCTGTGACCTTATCCTTGCGGGAGATAGCGGTATTACAAATGCCAATACCCTGGTAGAAGTTAGACCATAATTCCCATAGTACCGGATTGGCAGGCTGGATTGCAGAATTGTAAGCATTGAATTCAATAAATGATGCATCAGAGCCATTCGTCCATAGGTCAGTACCGAAAAAAACCAGGGGCGCATAGTTGTTGCCTCCGGCAAATAAAGTGCGCGTAAAGGTGTAAGCAGTATTGACCAAACCCTGATAACCATCCTCAGTTTGATAATAGGTATCAATAGGTGGCGAAACGATCTGTTCTTCTTCCAGTAAATCACTGCATCCCTGAAATAAGCTTGTTAGTGATAAACTAAGTAGGGCAACGATAAATATCTTTTTCATTTTGTTAGATTTTGAAGGTTAGAAACTAATGTTTACGCCTACAATGAATGTCCTTATTGCTGGGTAAGGAGTAATATCTTCGGCAAAATCCGGTTTCATATTGAATTTGCGCACTTCTGATTTGGTCCAGTAAAGCAGGTTATCACCTAAGATATATACTCTGGCAGTAGAAAGGGGGGAGCGCTCAAGAATCTCTGCAGGCAATGTATAACCCAACGAAAGCTGGCGAAGACTAATCAAACTAGCATCGCGATACGTTAGAGTGCTTCCGTTCAGGCCACTTCCTTCGTATAACTGATTTGGACGGGGATATTCGTTGGTAGCATTGGAAGGTGTCCAGTAGTTAAATACCATTTTATTGTAGCGCTTTTTGGCAAAGGGGGCAAAGGCATCAATAGAACTCATTCCTCCCCAGCGCATATATGCATTTATAGACAGATCCCAATGCTTGTAAGAAACAGTGTTCACAAGATTGGCTACAAAATCAGGTTGCCGGCTTCCCAGGATCATCCGGTCATTATCGGTAATTGCGCCATCATTGTCAGTGTCCAACACTTTAATCTGGCCAGGATCGCGTCCATAACTGGCTGCTTCAGTCGTTTCATCCTGCTGCCAGATACCAACTTTATTAAAATCATAATAGACCTCAATAGGCTCACCGATAAACCATCGGTTACCAATATCATCTTCCTTCCCGTTATATAATTCTACAATTCTGGTACGGTTACGATAGAATGTAAAATTACTGTTCCAGCTAAAGTTTGCCCTATTGATATTCACTGTACTGAGTCCAAGCTCAAAACCTTTGTTATTGGTACTCCCTACATTTTGTATCACCTCATTGTAGCCTGAGGTAATAGGAAGGTTGCGGGACATGAGCAGGTCATAAGTATTGGTATTGTATAGGTCAAGGTTACCTTGTATCCTTCCCTCAAATAAATCAAAGTCAATACCCATATTGTATACCGCTGTTGATTCCCATCTCAAGTCTTTGTTGGCAAGTTCTGTAGGGCGGTATCCGAAGCCCGGGGCTTCGTTCCATGAGTAGGCTACTATGCTTAATCCTCCTTGGGTTTGGTAGGGCCTGATGGCTTGGTTACCGGTGACGCCATAGCTAAGACGCAGTTTCAGTCCGGATAGCCAGGCTTCCGTACTTCTCATAAAGTTTTCTTCGGCAATGTTATATGCCACTGCTACTGAAGGAAAGTACCCCCATTTGTTATCAGATGAAAACTGGGAGGCACCATCGGCACGCATAGAAACCGTCAGCATATATTTGCTTTTATATCCATAGAATAAGCGGCCTGCATAGGAAAGCAGAGCCGTTTCTTCCAAATTAGACCCCACCGAATTAATATCGCTTGCACTTCCAAGGTTATAAGCACGCGAGGGTTCGTAAGGTAAATCACTGACCCCCACACCATTGGTTTCTATTCTTGAGGATTGTATCCCATGAACGCCTGTTAGCGTGAAATGATGGTCCTCTTTGATTCTTTTATCGTAAGTAAGGATACTTTCATAGATCAGCAGATTATCAAATAAATTATCAACTTGTGCTGTAGGAGTACCTAAATTGCGTACCAGCGAATAATATCCTGCCGATTCTTGCATCTTACCTAACTTGACGTTAGTGCCCAGGTTGAGCCGATAAGTTAGTTCAGGTATAATTTGTACCTGGGCAAAAGTATTGAGCAAGGCCCCCCATCTTTTTTCGCTCCAGCGATAGGAGTCCCAGATATAGTCTGCCAGAGGATTTAATACCAAACCGTCGTTTGTAGCAGTAAATCTGGGTGTGCCGTCATCCTCGTAGAGTTTGCCTAAGGGGCTGGATTGAAAAGCCTGGTTTAAGGCCCCATTGGTCTTACGGTTGTTAGAGGTAAAATTAAGCAATATAGATGCCCCGGCGGTTACAATAGGAGAAAATGTAAAATCCAAGTTCGTCCTCAAACTATACCGGTCAAATACTTCAACGGGAATAATGCCCTCTTCGTTAAAATAGCTTGCAGCAAAGTTGTATTTCACAGCTTCCGATCCTCCCATCACGCTCAACTGATGCTTTTGCTGATGGCCATTTTGGAACAGCAAATCCTGGTAGTCCAGGCCTTCACCCCCCTTGTTGATCGCTTCCATTTCTATGGCATCAAATATTCTCTCATCGTCCTGTTGGGATGTTTCAGATGCCGGATATCCACCGATGGCGCGGTATGCTTCCCTTCCGATTTCAGCATATTCTTGTCCGTTGGCGTAGGGTAGTCTTCCGTACGGTATTTGTGGCCCGGCAAAACTTTCCAGGACAAATTTTGGAGGCCCGGCAACGCCTCGCTTCGTTGTAATAATAATTACCCCATTCGCGCCCCTGGCCCCATAAATAGCGGTAGACGATGCATCTTTCAACACATTCACACTTTCTATGTCATAGGGGTTAATGTCATTTAAAGTGCCATAATAAGGGGAACCATCTAATATAATCAGTGGATCGTTGGATGCGGTAAATGAACGCTGCCCTCTTAGTAAGATTTGGCTATTGGCCCCCGGCCCCGCGCCTGACGGAACGACATCCAAGCCTGGAATACGGCCTGTTAAGCCTTGGGCGATATTTGTCATTGGGATATCTGCGATCTCCTCAGCAGAGATAGAAGCCACTGAACCCGTAATGTCAGAACGCTTCTGGGTACCATAACCCACCACCACGACTTCGGATAACGATCTTATATCAGCACTTAGGGCTAAGTCAATTTTGCTACGGTTATTGATTTCCACTTCTACAGTTAAATAGCCAATGGAGGAGAAAACCAAGGTAGATA
>JBBSOG010000433.1:0-5333 GCA_038259985.1 Cytophagales bacterium | reverse complement strand
ACAAGGCGTGGCTATGGCCGCGGCACTGAGCAGGCAGATCCCGATCGTAGAGTACGCCCCAAAAAAAGTCAAGCTATCCGTGACAGGAAATGGTAATGCTTCCAAAGAGCAGGTAGCCAGTATGCTCCAAAACCTGCTAAAATTTCCCGAACAACCTTCTGCTGATCAGCAACTCCTGGATGCTACCGATGCTCTGGCGGTGGCGCTTTGTCATCATTTCCAAAAAGCTACCCCGGCAAGGCAAGCCAAAAGCTGGAAAGCCTTTGTAGCGGATAATCCTGAGCGGGTCACGTAGACCGGATCAAAGGAGAAGTAAATATGAATATTGCAAAACACGAAAAAATCCTCTTCATTCTGCTGTAGAAAGCGATATGACATTAGTTCAACAGCCAACTCTCTATTCAGGCAACAGTGTCGCTTACGCTGATGTGTTTGAATACATTTAGTCACATAACCTCATAGCTATAATATCAGTAAAACAGAATAGTAACCACATCAAGTAAAACCAAAGCATACAATTTTTATGAATAACAATATTGCAATCATCTTTGATATGGACGGAGTTATTGTGGATAACCATAAATTCCACCTGAAGTCCTGGCTCCAGTTTTTTGAAAAACACAACATCTCCATGACCGAGGAGGAATACAAAAAAAAGGTCAACGGACGGACGATGGAGGAGATCCTGACCAATATTATGGGCAAAGACTTATCTAAAAAAGAGCTTCAGGCCCTAGGTGAAGAAAAAGAAGTCGTCTACCGGGATATGTACCGCCCACATATTAAAGCCGTGGACGGGCTACCTGAATTTCTGGAGGAGCTTAAAGTAAGGAATGTGCCCCGCGCCGTAGCAACCTCTGCCCCCCCTGCCAATGTTGATTTTACGCTGGATAGCACCAAGTTGCGTAGCTTCTTCCCCACTATTGTAGATGATACGATGGTGAGCAAAGGAAAACCTGAACCTGAAGTTTACCTGACAGCTGCCAAAAAATTGGGCGTAGCCCCGGAACGCTGTATCGTTTTTGAAGACGCTATACTAGGTATTCAGGCAGGCAAAAATGCCGGTATGAAAGTCATAGGCGTAGCGACTACCCACACTCGCCAAGAACTAGAGGCAGAAAATACTGATTATGTGATTGATGATTTTTCCGAAATAACCATTGAAAAATTATTCGTTGAACTTAATTTGTAAGCTCAAGGAAAACATAAAAGATTGATTTTAAATTGAATCCTTACTTTTTACAAGAATTATCTGGCTTGATTTGAACCAAGTAGCTTTAATATCACTTTACTAAAGATAATCATCAGCCTGAAAAACTGGTTTTTAAATATTCAATAAGCATATGAAGTATCAAATTTATAGGCTGATGTTGTTAATCAGTCTATTCACTTTTACTGAATTGCGTGCCCAGCATGGAGGGATCAAAATTGCCAAGCTGAAGTACAACGGTGGCGGTGACTGGTATGCTAACAAAACAGCATTGCCCAACCTGATCAAGTTTTGTAATGAATCTATCCGTACACAACTGTCTGAAGAGGAAGAAGTGGTAGAAGTAGGTAGTCCTGAACTCTTTCTGTATCCCTATGTCTACATGACCGGGCATGGAAATGTAGTATTTTCTGATGAGGAAGCGGAAAACCTGCGTAAATATCTTATTTCTGGAGGCTTTCTGCATATAGATGATAACTATGGGCTGGATGAATTTGTGAGGATTGAGATGAAAAAAGTATTTCCTGAATTGGAATTTGTGGAATTACCAGACGACCATCCGATTTATAATCAGAAATTCAACTTCCCTAAAGGATTGCCTAAAATTCATGAACATGATGGTGAAGCTTCCCAAGGATTTGGTCTGGTTTATGAAGGACGTCTGTTGTGCTTTTATTCTTATGAAAGTGACCTGGGAAATGGCTGGGAAGATCAGCGCATTCACAATGATCCTGAAGAAGTAAGGCAACAGGCACTGAAAATGGGAAGCAACATTCTTACTTTTGCTTTTACTCAGAATTGAATATTCAATCTTTTATTTATATTAGATATATTTTCGCAGCAACGACCATCAAAACAAATTTATTCACAAAGTATTATCCACATTAAACTCTTGACGCATTGATTATTATTGCATTCTTTATTGTCCACTGGTACTTCTCTTTGTTTTGCCAGACATTCTTTCTGCACCGTTATGCAGCCCATAAGCTGTTTACGATGACACCCTTTTGGGAGCGTTTCTTTTTCCTATTCACCTGGGTGTGGCAGGGTTCGTCTTACCTGAGCCCCCGCGCCTATGCCATCCTCCACCGGATGCACCACGCCTACAGTGATACTGAGCATGATCCGCACTCACCGCACCATAGCGAAAATCTATTTGATATGATGTGGAAAACCAAAGACATCTACAACGGCTACGTTAACCATGAAGTAGAGCCAGAGCCCCGTTTCGCTAAAGACCTGCCTGAATGGGATGCTTTGGAGAAAATAGCCGATAACTGGAGAGTCCGTGTAACTTGGGGTGTAGCGTACAGTTTATTTTATATCTGGGCGATCTCTATTGCCCAACTTCCCGGAACGCATTGGCTGATGTATGGCCTATTGCCTATCCACTACCTAATGGGCCCTATCCACGGTGCTATCGTGAACTGGTGCGGACACATGTACGGGTACAGCAACTATGACAATCGTGACAAATCCAAAAACACCTTGGTATTTGACTTCCTGATGTTGGGCGAATTGTTCCAAAATAACCATCATCGTTTGCCTAAACGTTTGGACTTTGCCGCTAAGTGGTTTGAGATTGATCCCAGCTATCCGGTGATCAAAATGCTGGAAAAACTACAAATCATTAAGATCAAGAAGTTAAAGAAAGCCTAAAGTTTTCTAAGTTCTTTAAACCGTTTCTTGCTCAGCAGGAGGCGGTTTTTTTTGTCTTGTACCTACCATTTCACTCCTTGAAGAAGTAAAAGCTTCTACATTAACTAAAAAATTAGTTGACAAACTAAAAAATTAGTTATACATTAGATTGTACCATCAAACACTACACACATGGAAGCTAAAAAGAACCGGCCTTTTAACCTGGAAACCAAGCGCGGCCTGCACCTCAGCATTGGCCTGGTCATCAGTATTGCCCTCACTACCCTGGCCTTTGAGTGGAAGTCTTACGACAGAGGCCCCATTGTGGACTTAGGCAGTCAGGAAACTATTTTTGATGAAATTAAAGACATCCCAGTCACTATCCAGAACCCGCCACCGCCTCCGGTGGAACTGCCCAAAATCGTGGAAATACCTGACGATGAAGAGCCGGAAGTGGATATTGATTTCAGCTTGGACATTGAAGTTGACCAGGAGACAGTTATCACCGACATTGTTCCTGACGAAGCCCCGGCAGAAAAAGTAGATGATGCGCCTTTCATTTTTGTGGAGGAGAATCCTTTGCCTACTGATGGCATGCAGTCATTTTACAAGTACCTGAGCAAAAATTTGAATTATCCCCATAAAGCGATACGCAATGGCGTAGAAGGCAAAGTATACGTGCAATTTGTCGTCAATACCGACGGCTCATTGACTGACCTCAAAGTTTTGAAAGGCATTAGCCCTGAATGTGATGCTGAAGCAATGCGTGTACTGGCTAATGCGCCCAAATGGAAGCCCGGAAAGCAAAGAGGGCGGGCCGTAAGGGTGCAGATGAGCATGCCCATCGTATTTAGTTTGCAATAGAAAAATAGCTGTTCGCAGTAGTGCTCAACTCGCGAGTTGAGTACCATATTAATGTATGAAGTATGAAAAAGTCCCAGCATTCGGTGAAAGAACTGACCAAAGCGGAAGAACAGGTGATGCAAATCCTCTGGCAACTCAAAAAAGGGTTTGTAAAAGATATTCTGGAAGAAATGCCTAAGCCCAAACCTGCCTACAATACGGTATCCACCATTGTGCGGATACTGGAAAAGAAGGGCTTTGTGGCTTATAATGCCTACGGCAAAACCCATGAATACTACCCGCTGATTACTAAGAAAGAGTATAGCAGCTATTTTCTCAAAAACTTTGTGGGCAGCTACTTCGGTGGCTCTTTTCATAAGTTAGTTTCTTTCTTTGCCCGCGAAAACGATATGGATATCCACGAATTTGAGGAAATGATGAAGTACGTGGAGCAGGACATCAAAGATGACGAGACAGATTCAGAACAAAAATAAGAAGCTGATGCGCTGGATAAAGGACAAACCGATCATTGTCATTCCAATTATGCTGCTGCTGGCATTCCTGGTATTGCCGATGTTCAACCAGGAAGGCAAGCCCCGGATAAAGCAAGCTTCGGTGACCGCCGAAAAATTTCCCAACACCGGCTTTCCCGACTATGACCTGCTACCTAATGAACTCAAACAGCGTATGGAAGAACTGGTGAAGGAAGATACTGTGAACAGGTATAGCTTCTGTTACTTTTTTGAAATAGATGACATCAATCATCATTACTATTTGGATGATGATGAAAACAACTCCATACTCACTGCTCAGGTAGTTGATAATCCGGAGGCACTTGCTTACATCGATGATAAAATCCTGGACACAAAATTCCGAAGTTATGAGGTAGCCCATCATCCTAATTATCAGGATTTTATGACTAACAGGAACTTCAAAAAGTTCTATACTTTACAAGTACACTATATCTATAGCGAAGAAGAAGCTGACTTTAGACAACTAAGAGTAGGTATTATTAAGCATACCAATCCGTTTGCTTTTTTTCCTGACCTTGATTCCCCCGACACGCACACTTATCATTTATATGAGGTTGATACTCCGCCTACTCCCAAAAGGGGGATGGAGTACTTTAAGAAAGTTGTACAAAAATCTTTAGATGAAGTTTTAGAAAGGCAATTAGCTTTCTTCAATTACTACGATGTAAAAGAGATGGTGAAAGCAGAGTTTCCCATAGGTAATAAAGCAGACTCACCCCAGATTATAGAAGGCTTTAGCACCCGAGAAAGTGACCGGGATGAGGCTTACAAACTGGACGGAATAGTCGTTTTTGCACTCAACGATCCTAAAGTACGCTGGAAAGCCGCGATAAAAAATGGAAAACCAGTAGATGTCCGGGTAGGTATGACTTTTTACTTTGAATTTGACAATAAAGGAAATTTAGCCATAAGCATGTCGGACTTATACCCTGCCACCAGAATTTTTTGAAATACTAAAACAATCATGATATGAACCAACTGCTGATTTATGTCCTCGAGAGTAGCGTTTGCCTGGGTGTTTTCTATCTCTTTTATGTGATGGTGCTACACGACCAGCCCAGCCATCAATACAACCGCTTTTATCTGCTGGCTACTTCTTTTTTATCTTT
>JBBSOG010000432.1:0-5340 GCA_038259985.1 Cytophagales bacterium | reverse complement strand
GCAAGCAGGCAGTCGTTGGTTTAGAGCTGATATTCAGGCATGCAGGTATCAAACACGAACATAATAAGGGCGCCGCCTTTTTTACCAATAAGATGCTTTCGGAAGGAACGCTTGGGAAAGATTCCAACCTCATTTCTAATGAAATAGATAAATATGGTGCCTTCTTGCAACTTTCTCCCGGCCTGGATTACGCTTCGGTGGATATTTATATGCTGAGCAGGTACGTACATCCTCTGCTGGCGACGCTTAGAGAACTCATCACCGAATCCACCTTTCCGGTAAGTGAGCTACAAAAGCTGAAGAAAATCCAAAAGCAGCAATTGCAGGTAAATGATAAAAAGTCAAGTGTATTAGCTTCCAAGACCTTTAAAGCAGCGCTTTTCGGAGCATATCATCCTTATGGAATGTCGCTCACTAAGGAAATGATCAACGCTGTTGAGCAGGAAGATTTACTATATTTCTTTCAACACCAATTGAAGAAAGGTTTGGAAATCATTATTTCCGGGGATGTAAATACTGAGGTACTACAAGCGATTGAAGAGCATTTTGGGGACTTACCTTTAACGGCCGACCTACCTTCCGCAGATAAATTACCTGAAAGGATAAAAGCAGAGGAAAAAAGAATTATTATAGAACAAGTGGATAACCTACAATCCTCCATCCGCCTAGGATGTCCGATGTTCACTAAAACCCATCAGGATTATCATAAAATGCAGATACTCAATACCATATTTGGCGGTTACTTTGGTTCCCGCCTGATGCGGAACATCCGTGAAGATAAAGGCTTTACTTATGGGATCAGTTCCGGGCTGGTTGCTTTATGTGATGCGGGATATTTTGTGATAGGTACCGATGTAAAAAAAGAGGATACGGCGAATGCGATAGAGGAAATATATAAGGAAATGGCCCATTTGCGTGAAGTTCCTTTAGGCGATACGGAACTAAATATCGTAAAAAACTACATGGCTGGAAGATTGTTATCATCTGTTGACACACCATTTGCTTTAGCCGAAAAATTTAAAAATATCCATCTTTATGGACTTACCTATAATTTCTACAAAAACCATCTCAATACGATCAATACTATTGACGCCGCCAGCCTCCAACAGGCCGCTCAAAAGTATCTGGTAGAAGAAAATATGCAAGAGGTAATAATTGGCGCCTATCAATAAGGATAAAAATGACACAAATGTAAGCCAGCATTTTCATGAAGATGCTGGCTTTCTTTTTTGGCAAGATGATTTTTTTTATAGAATGATGACCTTATCACTGTACTTTCTATTGCTGTACAGAAATTAGCCCACACCGGCATTTCACTTGCATTCCCGGTTTTGAAGTTCCTAATATTACATACCGAGGGCAATGCTTCACGCTGTGAAAATCGCAGAAAATATGAATTTCACCTATTTTGCGATGCTATCCACAAAATAGTGTGGCCTCTAACAGGCTGAAGACATTTTGTTAAATTAGATAAAGATTATGCTCGATAGTGGGAGAATTACTTCTAATATAGGAGAAAACAGAACCTTTAACAGTAAAATGCAGGAAATAGAAATTGCTGATATCAGACGAATTACAGAAGTTGTCAAAAGCCGGTACGCTTATGATTTTACTGATTATGCCATGTCTTCTTTCAAAAGAAGGATACAGCGCATACTGGAGCTGTATAAGTTTGCTTCTACCGAGCAACTGATCAGGAAAATAGATGAAGACGCAGTATTTTTTGAGACTTTCCTGGCGGAAATCACCGTCAATGTGACTGAGATGTTTCGTGACCCTTCTTTCTGGAGGGAAGTCCGTGATCATATCATTCCCAACATACTGCTCAATCACGATAGTTTTAGCATCTGGCATGCGGGATGCTCTTCCGGGGAAGAAGTAGTCTCTATGGCTATCCTACTTAAAGAGATGGGCATACTCCATAAGGTGAATATCATCGCCACGGACATTGATAAGCCTATCCTCAATAAGGCGATGAAAGCTGAGTATTCCCTGAAAAACATGGAACTGAACGAGAAGAACTATATACGTTTTCAGGGTACTGAAACAGTCAGAAATTACTATGAAGAAAAAAATGGCCTAGCAGTATTTGACAAATCACTCCTGGAAAAAGTCTCTTTTCGCAATTTTGACCTGGTGAGGGGAAATGCTTTTAACAAGTTTGACCTGATCCTGTGCCGAAATGTTATGATCTACTTCAACCAGAACCTGCAAAATACAGTACTGAAAAAGCTCCATGAGAGCTTGTTTAAATATGGCTACCTAGCGATAGGATCTAAGGAATCATTGATTTGGTGTGAAATCGCTAACCGCTTTATCGTGGCCAACAATGAAGAGAAAATCTACAAAAAAATTAAAGAATAGAAACTGGATAAGAGTAGATAAGCAACATGGGCCAGTACAATTTAAGTAACATTTATAAGGCAATAGTCATAGGAGGATCAGCTGGAAGTTTTCAGGGAGTAGGTAAAATTTTATCACAATTACCCGGGGATTTTGAGCTTCCTATCATTATGTGTTTGCATCGGCTCAAGCATGTGCGCAACGGGTTTGTAGAGGCGCTTTCCATCAAGAGTATCAAAGAAATCACCGAACCCATAGACAAAGAAAGTATTAAAAAGGGAGGCGTTTATCTGGCTCCTTCCAACTACCATCTTTCGGTAGAATTAGGCAATAGGTTTTCCCTTTCCACCGAAGAGATGGTCAACAACTCCCGGCCGGCTATAGACATTACCTTGGAAACAGCCGCTTATGTTTTTAAAGACAAACTTATAGGCATACTACTCTCAGGCGCTAATCGGGATGGAGCGTTGGGCATGATGAAAATAAAGCGAAGAGGGGGCATGACCATCGTGCAAGATCCTGCTGAATGCATGATTGACACTATGCCTAACGCTGCTTTGCAGCTTACGGAGATTGATCATGTATTAAAAGTGGATCAGATATTGGAATTTCTTATTGAGTTAAACAAACAATACAAATAAACTTATGCAAGCTATTAACAAGAAGTTAGGCCTCACATTCACCTTTTTATTCTTTGTGGGAGTGGTCTTCTCTACCTATACTTTCTTTAAGTTGCCCGAGCAAATGATGCGGGAAACCCAGGTATTAGACCTCAAGGTGATCGGGCAGTTAGAGCCTATACTTTCTCAAATCTACTTAATCGTAGGTGCTACTGCTTTGCTGGGACTAATTGCTATCACTTTACTGATTTTAGGAAGCCGGGTTTATCAGGATAAGGCAAGCGTATCTTCACGGCAGTTAAAGGATGAGAAGGCAGCAAACAAAGACCTAGAGAAAAACGGGATGGAGAAAGAGATAATCACAATGGACCAGGAAGCGATAGAAAGTTTGATCATCTCTGAAAATGATATGGCCAGCGTTTTTACGGAAGCGCTGTCAGTGATATGTAAAAAGCTGGAAGCCAGTCAGGCAGCAGCTTATATAGCGCGTCAGGAAGATGACAAACATTTTATAGAACTATTTGCCTCATATGCTTATCACTTACCAGAAGGTGAGAAGAAAACTTTTCGTTATGGGGAGGGCCTAGCCGGACAAGTAGCTAAAGAAGGTAAAGTGGTAAATATTGATGTTGTTCCTGAAGGTTACATTCAGATTCTTTCAGGGCTGGGGAGCGCCTCGCCCCGTCACCTGATCATCATTCCAATTAAGGAAGGAAATACTGTCATAGGCGTAGTGGAAATAGCCTCTTTTCATGTTTTCACCCCTCATCATGAAATGGCATTGCAGCACACGTTTGACAAACTGGCACTAAAACTTGTAAATGATGACAATGTAAGTTTAGAAAAAGCTAAGCGTTAAAAAAAAGCGATATATCTCGCAATTTGCAGTACTTCTTTACTGGGTGAAATCACTGATTTTAATTTTAACATCTAAGTCATAGCATAGCACATGTTCAAAAAAATAACCATAGGCAGCAAGATTACTGCATTAGTACTTACAGTGGTGCTGGTCACTGTAGTCGCAATCAGTTTTACTGCTTATCATTTGGTGTACAGTAAGTTGCAGGACCAATACCTTAGCAGGCTTGAAGTGGTCACGCATCTCAAGAAAGACCAACTTGAAACTTTTTTCAGTCGTCAGCAAGCTGATGCCCATAAACTTAACCAGGCATTTTCAAGTGCCCAAGTGATGGAGATGGTCAGCGCATATGAAAATAGTGAGGACAGCGCTGCCGCCTACAATATTTTAGCTTATGAAATCCAAAAGACCATTGACAACAATGCTGATATACATCATATCTATTTGCTGAATGCCCAGGGTAAAATCTTATATTCTTCAGATGATAACCCTAACCAGCAAATAGGGGCTTATTTTATAGAGCCCGATGGTGACATCCTTAAACAGTCTTTAGCTTCTGTAAGCTTCAGTCATATATACCAAAAGAAAGATGCTTATTTTACCCTGATGGGAATGCCCTTGGGGGATCAAAATGACATTTTGATGACAGAAATTAAGGCTGCACCAGTTTTTGCTATGGTAAGTGATACCAATGGCTTAGGCGAAAGTGGCGAGATTTTGTTGAGCCAAGTCTACAAAGATAAAGCGATCTATCTGAACCCTTCACGCCATATTGGCCAAACTATTTTATCCAAAAGCGTTGCATTAAATACAGCCGAACAGCAGGCAACCCAACAGGCTGCACTACAAACACCCGGTGCATCCATTGACGAAGATTATCGGGGAGAAACGGTATTGGCTTCCTGGGATTACATACCGACAGTACACTGGGGAGTGATCAGTAAAATTGATATCAATGAGATTCATGCCAATCTAAAGGCGATGATCACCAAATTCTTAATCGCTGGTGCTATCGTGATACTTATCGCTTTATTTATCAGCATAATGTTTTCGCGTTTCCTCATTACTCCTTTGCTTTCCTTAAAAGAAACTTTCAAGCAGATGAACCACGGTATTTTGCCGGAAAGCGTAAGCAAGCATAGTGATGATGAAATTGGGCAAATGGCTGAAATCACGGATCAGTTAACCAAATCACTAAGGCGTACAGCTAAATTTGCCCACGAGATTGGCGAAGGCGCTTTTGATGCGGCATTTGAGCCTTTAAGTGAGCAGGATACACTGGGAAATGCGCTGATCAGCATGCGTGATAGCATCCAGGAGTCAGAAAGAAAAGACCGGGAGCGTAACTGGATTGTGACCGGGGTGGCTGAAATCGGCGATATTCTGCGTTCGCACAACAACCTGGACGAACTAGGCGATGCAGTTGTCGCTTATGTATCCAATAAGATCAATGCTATTCAAGGGGCTTTTTATGTAGTCAATGATGACGATAAGTACGACACCTTTATTGAGATGAAG
>JBBSOG010000431.1:0-5349 GCA_038259985.1 Cytophagales bacterium | reverse complement strand
CGTTATGACGCCAGCATTGGCAATTTGCTCCTGGGCAATGGGAAAGGTGGATTTATTCCATCATCTCTGCAAGAGAGTAGTTTTTTTGTGGATAGCGATGCCAAAGCGATGGTCAGGCTGCTAGGCAAAAACCAACAGCCCCACATTCTGATTTCTTCCAATGCGGATAGCCTTAAGGTTTTCACTACTTTTCAAAATACTTCCGAAATGATGATCGTTTCATTGGCGGATGATGACTTTTACGCGATCGTAGATCTAAAAGATGGCAGCTCATTCCGGCAGGAGTTTCATTACGGTGAGGGCTTCTTATCGCAATCCACCCGAAACTTTTATATTCCTAAGGACAAGGTAAAAAGCATTACGATGGTTAATTATCAAGGGGAAAAGCGGGTAGTAAATCCCAAAGCCACAGCGATTAGCCGTAAGTAGATTTCTTAAACAAGGGGGTTAATTATTACTGGTATGAAATTCTGGTAAGATAGTGTGTTCCTATTTTTTATTAGATACTATAGTAAATTACGAAATATTTTTCTGCTAAGTGATTTATTTGCAACAATCTACACTTCAGGATTCTTTTGCTAACATAACTTTCTTAAATAAACCTAAGCTGATATGACTATTTTTATTCGTTATTGCTTGCGCATAAGCTGTGTTTTAATGGCGTTTCCAGCCTTTTCTCAAACTTCTGACGCTTCTGATTCTGCCTACTTTGCTTCCCTCACTTATCGGAACATCGGCCCTACCCGGGGCGGGCGTGTTACCGCAGTAGCAGGCGTCACAGCTAAGCCCAGTACTTTTTATATGGGAAGCACCGGAGGCGGGGTTTGGAAAACCGAAAACTACGGCATCAGTTGGAAAAACATCTCTGACGGCTACTTTGCTTCCCCCTCTATTGGGGCCATTGCAGTATATCAACCCGACCCTGAGCTGATCTATGTCGGGACTGGTACCGATGGCTTGCGCTCCAATGTCATCATTGGAAAAGGTGTCTATAAATCTACCGACGCTGGCAAAAGCTGGACACATCTGGGGCTGGAAAACGCTGGGCTGATCGGTGCGGTAGAAATCCATCCTGAGCATCCAGATACCCTCTTTGTCGCCGCTATCGGACAGCCTTTCGCAGCTAACAAGGAGCGCGGCGTTTACCGTTCTTATGATGGCGGCAAAAACTGGAAACAGGTGTTCTACCACTCCGACACTGTGGGCGCAGTTGACTTGGAGTTTGCTCCAAACAATCCTGATATTATCTACACTGCCCTCTGGCGTGCTCAGCGCAAGCCCTGGACAATCATCAGTGGTGGCGAACAGCAGTCGGGTGGCATTTACAAATCTATAGATGGAGGAGATAGCTGGGAAAAACTGGATAATGGACTGCCCCAGGGCCTGATCGGAAAAATTGATCTGGCCGTTTCAGAGGCTGATCCCCAGCGCCTGTATGCTTTGGTAGAAGCCCCT
Organism: Cytophagales bacterium; assembly: GCA_038259985.1. Lineage (GTDB taxonomy): Bacteria > Bacteroidota > Bacteroidia > Cytophagales > Cyclobacteriaceae > Catalinimonas. The sequence goes on along the minus strand of JBBSOG010000431.1, from coordinate 3,894 downwards.
AAAGGAGAGGGTGGGCTGTATCGCTCTGATGACCAGGGAAAATCTTTTACCTTGGTAAGCACCAAACAAGACCTGCTTGACCGTCCTTTTTATTACTGTAATATTGAAGCTAATCCTCTGAATGCGGATGTGGTTTTTAGTATGGCTACCAGCTTCTTCAAGTCCAAAGACGGTGGCAAAAACTGGAAGGAGATGGATACCCCTCATGGTGATAACCACGACATTTGGATTAACAAAAACGATACTTCTACTTTTATCCAGGCCAATGATGGCGGGGTTAATGTGACTACCGATGGCGGTCAAAGCTGGTCTTCTCAGTTCAATCAGCCTACCGCGGAACTCTACCAGGTGGAAGTAGATGACCAGTATCCCTATTGGGTCTATGCCGGCCAGCAGGACAATTCCACGATTGGCGTGCCTAGTCTGCCACCCTACGATTCCCCTGCCGGACCGGAAGGTTACTGGATGTCGGTGGGAGGCTGCGAAACAGGGCCGGTGGTGCCCAAGCCAGGTGATCCAAATATTGTATATGCCAATTGCAAAGGCCGATTCGGCATTTATGACAAGCGTACCGGACAGGAAAAGCAATATTATGTAGGCGCCACCAATATTTACGGCCACGACCCGGATGATTTAGAATTTCGTTTTCAGCGGGTCGCTCCCATACACGTTTCTCCCCACAATCCTGATGTAGTGTACCACGGCTCACAGTTTTTGCATAAAACCACTGATGGAGGCGTGACATGGGAAACCATTTCCCCTGACCTGACCGCCAACAATCCTGAACAGCAAGTCATTTCAGGATCACCCATTACTCGTGATGTGACCGGGGAAGAATACTACAGCACCATTTATGACATCAACGAGTCTCCTTTAGAAGAAGGGGTGATCTGGGTGGGAGCTAATGATGGGCCTATCCACGTCACCAGGGATGGCGGTAAAAATTGGGCCGATGTCACGCCCCAGGATTTGCCCCCCGGTGGACGGGTAGATTGTATAGCCCCATCGCCCCATAGTCCGGGCAAAGCTTATGCTTCCGTACTACTTTATCAGCTCGGCGACTGGGAACCTTACGTTTACAAAACGACCGATTATGGAAAAAGCTGGACGCGCATCACTCAGGGGATACCGGAAGATTATCCGGTGCGGGTAGTGAGGGAAGACACAGAAAAGGAAGGTGTATTGTACGCTGGCACCGAATACGGCCTGTTTATCTCATTAGATGATGGTAATCAGTGGCAAACTTTTCAACAAAATCTTCCGGTTACACCTATCACCGACCTGAAAGTCTTCCGCAATGACTTGATCGTCTCTACCATGGGCCGTGGCTTCTGGGTGCTGGACAATGTAGCTTCCGTACATCAGTTGGCCGACGCCAAAAAAGCTACCCAAGCCTTTTTATACAAGCCCCAAGATACCTACCGCTATCATTTTAGTGGCACAAAAAAAGATGATGTGCCTTACTATCCTTCGCCTTCAGTAATCATTGACTATCACCTTCCATCTTCAGCAGCAAAAGACATCATTCTGGATATTACAGACGCCGATGGTGAACTGATCCGCAGCTTTAGCAGCGCTATCCCCGAAAAGGATACTGCCGACAAAGAGAAAACTGATATGGCCACCGGCTTTACCTCAGGTGGTGCTAAGGCTGACCTTAGCAAAGAGAAAGGTTCTCACCGCTTCCGTTGGGATATAAAACATAGGGGCCCGTGGGACAAAGATGCCTCAAAAAGTTATGCACAGGGAGCAATGGTGAGTCCCGGTACTTATCAGGCCCGTCTGACAGTAGGTAGTGAGGTGTATACTGAAAGCTTTGAAGTAATGGCTGATCCCCGCATCCAGGCTACCGAAATCAGTATGGATGCATTGCACGCTCAGGAGGAACTGGTATTGTCAATTGTAGACCTGGAAAGCAGCACCAAGCAGGCGGTAGTAAAAATTAAGGAAAGACGGGAGGAACTGAAACCGCTGATGGAAAATAAGCAGAACGCTGAAAAACATAAGCAAGAAGATCAGCAATTAGCAGACATACAAGACAAGCTGGTAACTTCAGAAGGCATTTACATGGAACCTATGTTGATTGATCAGCTGAAGTATTTGCGCTATATGCTGATGCAAGCTGACCAGCAACCAGGAAAAGATGCTTACTCACGTTATGAAGAACTCAAAGCCCGGTGGCAAAACCTGGAAACCGAACTTTCCGCCTTCCAGCCCCTGAAAAAGGAAGCAGGCAGGGATTGAAGTTTTGATTGGGCAACGGTACATTTGCCTTGAAGGGTAGGTAAACGGCATAAGCAATGAAGTGATGAGAGAAGTGATATTCAAATGGCGATGTCCCAGGATTTTATTTTTGATAATAACAATCGCCTGTCAGCCCGATGCGGAGAAGCAAAGTCATGCTAACATGCTGGCATTGCTCAAAACAATCCCAGCAACTACCTATCACTATGGGAATATGTATGATAACCGCTCACAGATACATCACTTTGACAGTCTGCTGAAGATTTATCCAAACCGTTATAATTATCAATATCAGCGTGCTCTGAATTTGCTACGTTTTGGTAATTCCGAAGCGGCAGCATTGGTATTAGCAAAACTTATCACGTTGAGGAGACAAGGTGAGCTTGAGGGTAAGCTTTCGGCAAAAGAGCTGGATGAACTGGAAAGTTATCAGGCACTGGCTTATCTTCGCTTGGGTGAGCAGGAAAATTGTATCATCAACCATACAGCAGCTTCCTGCTTGTTTCCTATCGGGCAAGCTGGGTTTCATCAACTTCCTGAAGGATCACGATCTGCCATTGCGCTTTACACGCAAATTTTGGAAGATCATCCTGATGACTTATCCGCCCGCTGGCTGCTCAATATCGCCTACATGACCTTGGGCGAATACCCTGAGCAGGTACCTGAGCAATGGTTGATTCCTGAAAGTAGTTTTACTTCGGAGTACCCAGCCCAGCATTTTGAGGATATCGCTTCCTCCATAGGTTTTGACTTTCGCGGCCTTTCAGGTGGATTAATCGTGGATGATTTTACTAATGACGGCTATCTGGACATTATGATCTCGGAATGGGGGGCGAAAGACCAACTCCGCTTTTTTGTTAACCATGCCGATGGAACATTTAGTGAACAGACCGGGCCAGCCAACTTAAACGGGCTTTACGGGGGGTTGAATTTGCTCCAGGCAGATTACAATAATGACGGCTGGTTGGATGTGTTAGTACTTCGCGGGGCATGGCTGCGTGAGTACGGTGAGCATCCTAATTCCTTATTGAAAAACAACGGTGACGGCACTTTTACAGATGTCACACAATTGGCAGGTATACTCTCTTTTCATCCTACCCAAACCGCTACCTGGAACGACTTTAACCGGGACGGTTGGCTGGACCTGTTCATCGGTAATGAAACTGCCAGTGCCCAATCTTTTCATCCCAGTGAGTTATATTTAAACAATGCGGATGGGACTTTTAGTGAAGCAGCAGCAGAGGCCGGTGTAGCAATCAGTACGGTCAGTTTCAACATTACGCCCAAACACATCAAGGGGGTAACTTCAGGCGACTATAATAATGATGGCTGGCCTGATCTGTACATTTCTACCGGAGGAGGTAACAATTTCTCAACCAATTACCTGTTTGAAAATAACGGTCTGGACGATAAAGGTCGGCTCCGTTTTACTGATATTACCGAAAAAGCAGGTTTAGGGGGTGAAAACTCTACTTTTACTACCTGGTTTTGGGATTATAATAATGATGGCTGGCTGGACATTTTTGTAGCCAATTACTGGAAAGGAAGTCAAGGTAGTATTGCTAGCGATATTGCTGCTGAATACTTGGGTTTACCCTTTGACGCAAAGACCGGGTCGCTTTATCAAAACAATGGTGGTGGTACATTTAT
>JBBSOG010000430.1:0-5379 GCA_038259985.1 Cytophagales bacterium | reverse complement strand
TACCAAGGCAGTACAGCAATTCAGTGCCAACTATATTGGAGGGGACATTAATTGTGGGGCGCAGACCATCAACCAGCAGTTTACCCGACCGGTGTATCACCTCAATCCTTACCGCACACCGGTAGATGGCGTATACTTTTGCTCATCGGCTACTCCTCCCGGCGGAGGGGTTCATGGCATGTGTGGTTTCCATGCCGCCGAGACAGCGATTAAGGATTTATTTGGTAAAAAATAAGAATAGGCTATATGTGTGCGACCCCACCAGAGTTGCACCCATATAGCCTAAATATTTTATCCCATTATTGCCCGGATTCGTCGGCGGTATCGGTAGCTTCCTCGGGATACAACACTACTTTTACATACTGATCAAAGTTGAAATACTTTTCTGCGGTCTGCTTCAAGTCTTCTACACTTAATGCTTCAATGGCATCTTTGTACTCCACTATCCTGCTTGGGTCTGCATCGGTGAAATAAGCCTTTTCCAGGCTTTGCAGCCAAAAATTATTTTGTTTCAAATTATTTTCCATCTCCCTGCGCTGCGTTTCTTTTACTTTCATCAGGTCTTCTTTAGTAGGGCCATTCTCTTTGATCTTCTTGATCTCGGCCACTACCGCCTGACTTAGGTCTTCTACATTTTCAGGGGCACACGGAAAAGAAATGGTGATTTCATAATGCTCATAAGGAAACTCTAAGGCACTCGCATTGGAGCCAATGCCATACACACCGCTTTTCTTTTCCCTGATCTCTTCTATCAATTTGATATTCAGAGCCTGCGCAAGTGAACCTAACTTATAAGCTTCCTCTCTACTATAATCAAGTTTTCCCGTGAAAGACATTCTCACCATGCTTTTCGGGTCAGTTCCTTTCATTACCTTTTCATCTACTACACCTTCGGGCGGCCTAACACCCAGGTCTTTCCAGCTTTCTTTTCTGTCAATAGAGGGTAGCGTTCCTAAATAGGAAGCCAGCAGTGGTTTCATTTTTTCTACATCCAAATTTCCCACAAAAAAGAAGGTGAAGTCACTGGCATCGGCAAAACGGTCTTGGTAAGCACTCATCGCCTCTTCAAAGCTAACGCCCTCCCAGTCTTCCACGGTAGGAAAACCACCACCCCGGGGATTATTCTGTGACATGATACGCATCACCTTATCTTGATAATAATACTGTGGGTTAGACATCAGGTTTTGATAAATTGACTTGTACTTGCTGATGTATGACTGAAAAGATTCCTGGTCCTGGCGTGGTGATGTGAAATACAAGTGCGTGAGTTGAAGCATTGTTTCCAGGTCCTCAGGAGAGGAATTACCGGAAATCCCTTCTTTCAGCTCACCGATATACGGGCTGGCGGCGGCGTTTTTATCCGATAAGAATTTTTGAAGGGCTACCGCCGAAAAATCTGACACCCCGCTTTGCTGAACGATACCATCGGCATTAGCTGCCGAAAAATACTTCTCATTACTATAGAGAGAGTGTCCACCCGGACTATGGGCAAGCATCAGGATTTCATCATCTTTAAAATCCGTAGGTTTCAGCACCGCCCGTACACCATTAGCAAAAGTAAGTTCGGTCACTCCTATTTCATCAATGACTTTTTCATTGGTGATTTCGGCGGGTGCCGGTACATTTTCTATAAGGGTAGCTGCAATCTCTTCATCTTCATAAGCTTCTACCTCAGTATTGGCCATTTCCTGAATGATCGTTCTGATGTCAGCTTCACTGGGAACAGTAGTGCCTGCTTTCTCAGGAGCCATCACGACCGCCACCATATTTCCGTCAGTCATCCATTCCGCTGCTAGTGTATTTACTTCTTCTAAGGTAATCCCTGGAAGAAATTGTTGCATAAATTGATACTCAAACCCAATACCGGGTACGGTTTCTTGCTCTAGAAAATTACGTACATATTCTGCCGCATAACCTGCTGATTCGGTTTTTTCCCTTTCTTTATAAGCTGCTTCATAATTGGTCAACATGCGCTTCTTGTAGCGTTCAAATTCACTTTCGGTAAAGCCAAATTGCTTTACTTTCTCATTTTCTTCTAATAAAACTTTTAAGCCCCGTTCAATACCATTTTCCGGTACGACGGCGTATTCCTGAAAAGCATTGCTGGTCCGGATAATACTTCCATAATAAGCACCGGCATTCATAAAGGGAGGGTCAGCCAATTGGGTCAGTTCACCCAGGCGTTGACTGAGCATGCCAGTAAATAAATTGTGCTTGGTCATTTTACGGTAGTCTTCAAAAGACTTCACTTCTTCGGGAAGCCCTTCTTCTTTATAAAAGAGTTGTATCTGATTGTAAGAAGCTTCTTTATCAGTGACTACTACTACTTTAGAATCCTGGTGGGCAGGCACATCATAAATTTCCCGCTCCCGCTCTTGTGCTGGCGCTTTCAGGTCTCCAAAACGTTTTTTAATTTCCGCTTCCATCGCTACCGGATCAATATCGCCTACTGCAATGACTGCCATAAGGTCAGGACGGTACCAGTCCTGATAGAACTGCTTGATAGTCTGATAATCAAAGTTTTCCAGGATTTCTTTGGTACCGATTGGCAAACGTACCGCATAGCGGGAATCTGCCAGCAATATAGGGAGGTACTGATCTAACATCCGGCGCTGTGCCCCCTGCCCCAGACGCCACTCTTCTATCACTACCCCTCTTTCCTTATCTATTTCTTCATCCTCAAAAGAAATTCCATACGCCCAGTCTTCCAGGATTTGTAATGACTTATCCAGCGTGGTATCTGCTGTGGGGACGGTCAGCATATATACGGTTTCATCAAAACTGGTATAAGCATTGAGGTGCGCGCCAAACTTTACACCGGCCATTTGCAACACGCTGACCAATTCGTTTTTCTCAAAATTTTTCGTGCCATTGAAAGCCATGTGTTCCGTAAAATGCGCCAGGCCAAGTTGGTCATCGTTTTCCATCAGGGAGCCTGCATTGACAGCAAGCCTAAGTTCTACCCTATCCTCGGGACGGTTATTTTTACGAATATAATAGGTCAGGCCATTGTCTAACTTCCCCTTAATGATTTTCGGGTTCAGGGGAATTTCAGTACCCAGGTCAGACGATATATCTGCTTCCATTGTCTCTTGTGCCCAGGCGTAGGTACATAAGAAAACCAGTAATAAAGCTAAAATTGTTGAATTAAATGTGATGCTTTGCTTCATGTTTGCACAATTATATGATGGTAGTATACAGCAAAAAAAGAATGAATATGTGTAATAGAACAGATAAGCAGAAGGCTTTATTCAATAATATCATTTTTTTTTCAAAAACCTTACGTTAGTAATTTTATTCAACGGTGAAAATATGAAATAACTATAATCAAGCCCATCTTTGTCATGTTACTTGATGCTCACCACGAGCAAAGAGTTAAAAAATTTGTTTCTCATAGTTTAGGTAGTTTAGGAGTAAGACCTGCTTATTTGAGCGGGTTTTTACTTTTTAGGGCAAGCAGCTCAATATGCGAAAGCGCCGAACTCAATGCCTTATCCAATTCCTTTTTCCATTCCGCCAAATCTTTACTCCGGAATATTTTATCTTTATCCTTTCGCAAGAGCCAGATCAATTTATCCTGCTTAAAGTGCATGAGCACATTAATGAGTTTATGGGCCTGCCGGGCATACTCTTCTGCATTGCCATTGCTCAGGGCAGTGAACAGAAGCTCACGGTATTGTTGGATATGGGTTTGAGAGGTTTCCAAAAAGGCCATGTGTTCTTCGGGGTGCTGCGCGTAAAATTCCTCAAGCAGGGTAAACATATTTTTCTCCTCATGTCCACTGACCCTGTTTTTACTTTGGCGTTCATTAGTCAGGTTGGCGATGATTTTTCGTATCAACTCCTGGAATTTGATAGGCTTCTCAATAAAATCATTCATTCCAAATTGTAGGTATTTTTTGCTTTCCCTATTGGATACAGACGCCGTGACAGCAATAATGGGTATATGCTTAAAGTAATCCCCTTCCATCTTTCTAATCCGAGTGGCAGTTTCATACCCATCCATTTCAGGCATCATAATATCCATCAGGATCAAGTCATAAGCGTTAGCACTGCTGATTATTTCTAAAGCTTGTTTTCCATTGGAAGCGATATCCAGTTTCACCTCCCATTGGGCGCAAAAGCCTTTCATCAAAAACTGATTGGGCAGTACATCTTCTACATATAAGATGCTCAAACCTTTGAGCTTTTCTTGCTGCACACTGACTTGCTCCTCAGGGAAAGCAGGTGTTGCTAAGGTCAGGGGAAGGTGAAGCGTAAAAGTAGTACCTTTGCCCTCATTGCTTTTCAGTTGGAGCGTACCTTCCAGTAAATTGACTAATTTTTTGGTAATGGAAAGCCCCAGGCCTGTGCCACCATACTTACGGCTGGTAGAGGAATTGGCCTGGGTAAAAGCATCAAATATCTGCGATTGCTCTTCTTTGGTCATCCCAATACCACTATCCTCTACTTTGACTTCAAGTTGACCAGCACTTGTTTTTCCCAGGCTGAATATGATAGTTCCTTGGTGGGTAAATTTTACTGCATTGCTGAGCAGATTGTTCAAAATTTGGGCTATTCTGGTAGGGTCACCCATGATCCGGGCAGGCAGGATTTTGTCCGTTTTCAGCAGCAATGCAACCCCTTTTGCCTTAGCATGTATTTGAAAGAGCTGAACAGTCTGCTTCGCCAATTGATGTATATCATAAGCCATATTTTCTGGCTTAATCTTTCCTGCCTGGAGCTTGGAAAAGTCTAAAACATCATTGACGAGCGTGAGTAAATGGTTGGCTGAGAAATTAAGCGTCTGAAGTGATTCTTCTTGAAATGGTAAATAATTTTGTTCGTTCAACAGTTGGGATAAGCCTATGATCGCATTGAGCGGCGTCCTTATTTCATGGCTCATGATGGATAAAAACTCATCTTTAGATTGGAGGGCTTTTTCTAACGCCCCCTTGGTTTCAATAAGTTGGCCTTCGTAGTGTTTCCTTTCAGTAATATCTTCTACTATTCCCACATACCCGACCACCCGCTGGCCATCAGACATCAGCGGGGTGAAAGTAACAAAAATCCATTTTACCTCTCCTGATTTGAGCAGGTAGCGGCATTCCATTTTGTTGTGAAATAGGGATTCATTTTCTTTAGATTCCTGCCAAAGTTTAAAGATTAACTTTTTGTCTTCGGGATAAAGGTTTTGAAATATTCCATCACCCAGGGCGGCCTCAAAAGTAAAACCGCCAATCTGCTGAAGCCGATTGTTGGTCCAGCTACAATAGCCCCGTTGATCAGTCAGGAATATACCGACCGGGGCAGCCAGGACCAGGGTACGAAATTTCTCTTCACTGGCCTTCAGTTTTTGCTCCGCCACGACCTGTGAGCTAATGTCCAAACCTACAGCCT
>JBBSOG010000429.1:0-5385 GCA_038259985.1 Cytophagales bacterium | reverse complement strand
CACTTCACCTTGGCTGGAATTGTGCTTTTTCTTTGGACGGCTATGATTGCCTACGGAGCGATTGACCAGATTCGTATCATCCATACTATTGACTCTTCTGCGCCAGTCATAACGATCCAGAAAAAAGTGATCTCATTAAAACTGGTTATTGGAAAGTATTTTAGACTGAGTATTTGGATTTTGCCTTTCTACACGGCATACATAGTTTTTGGTTGCCAATTTCTATTTGGATATGATATTTACCGCTTTGGTGATCAAAACTGGTGGATAGGTCAAATCATAATTAGTGTCGCCTTATTCATTCCGCTGACCATTTGGTTTTACAGAAAACTAAGCCCTAAACATATCAATAGCAGTTGGATGAAAAAGTTGATCAGCAGTACGGGAGGGAAGCAGATTGCCGAAGCATTGGTTTTGATGGAAGAAATAGAAGCATTTGAGGAAAAAAACGATACTGTTGAAGCGTTTTGAACCTCCTTATAAAGTAAAATAATATATAACCGGGCCTGAACCCGGTTATATAGGTCTTAAACTAAGTCAGTGTCATACGTTGACATGCTCAAAAGCATCAATGATAGCTTTATTAAAAGCTGGTATATCGTCAGGTTTTCTGCTGGTGATGATTCCCTGGTCTTTCACTACTTCCTGGTCTACCCACTCAGCCCCGGCATTCTTCATATCCGTCTTGATAGAAGGATATGAGGTCATTTTTTTACCTTTCACCAGTTCAGCCTCTATCAATACCCAAGGCCCGTGGCAAATCGCAGCAATCAACTTGTCTTGCTCAGCAAAATCTTTCACAAAACTGATAGCTTTCTCATTCACTCTTAAAAAATCCGGATTAAGCTGACCACCGGGCAGCACCAAAGCATCAAAATCTCTGGCATTGGCATTGTCAATGTGCAGGTCAACAGTATATTGCTTGCCCCAGTCTGTTTCATCCCAGGCTTTAACTTTATCTTTTTCAATAGAAACTATTTTTGTAATAGCCCCTGCTTGCTCAAGGGCTTGTTTGGGATGACTGAGTTCCACTTCTTCAAAGCCATTGGCTACTAAAAAAGCAATCTTTTTTCCATTAATATTGTCCATCTTAAAAATTGGTTTGAAGATTAAAAAATATATTTACTTACGCTAAAAACTGTAAGCAATGAGATATGTTTTGGTAAAAACCTTAATGAAAATATAACCTCAAATCATTTCGTAATGCATTCAATTAAGCATTCAATAAATAGCTTATTAACTAATAAGCGTATATTGAAATTTCTAAGCTCAAACATCTTCAAGCCTATAAATGTCCGATTCAAAGTCTATCTATAACCTTCAGTTTGGACTGCTTTGCCTGAGTTCTTTTCTGTTTTTTTCTAGTTTCAATATGATCATTCCTGAGCTTCCGGCCTACCTGGATGCTATGGGAGGAGGGGAATATAAAGGCTTGATCATCGCATTGTTTACCCTCACCGCTGGCCTGTCAAGACCGTTTAGCGGCAAATTAGCAGATAAAGTAGGTCGGATACCAGTCATGATTTTTGGGGCAGTAGTCTGTTTTTTCTGTGGGTTTTTGTATCCGCTGGCATCCAGTGTTTTCCTGTTTTTGCTGCTCAGGTTTTTTCATGGATTTTCTACGGGGTTTAAACCTACCGGAACATCCGCTTATGTAGCCGACCTGGTTTCAGCGAGTAGACGGGGGGAAGCCATGGGTGTCTTAGGATTGTGCGGAAGTTTAGGCATGGCCGCCGGGCCGGCAGTAGGGAGTTTAGTGGCTAATTACTTCTCACTGGACATGATGTTTTATGCTTCTTCAGTCTCCGCGATTCTTTCCATTATCATCTTAGTAGGCATGAAGGAAACCCTGGAAGACAAGCATGCTTTTCAATTATCTTTTCTCAAACTTAAGCGCGATGAAATTTTTGAGCCAAGGGTAATTGCCCCCTGCATCATACTTTTGCTGACTGCTTTTTCTTTCGGGGTGGTGCTCACCATTACCCCGGATTTCAGTGATTCGTTGGGTATACAAAATCGGGGTTTGTTTTATACTTTTTTTACAATAGCTTCAGTGGCGGTGCGGTTTTTTGCAGGCAAAGCTTCGGACAAATACGGAAGGATTCTGGTGTTGAAGGTATCCGCGATTACACTCACCATAGGTATGTTGATGCTTGGATTGGCAAGTAGCGTTAACTTTTTTCTGACTGCCGCCATTATTTTTGGTATGGCTGCCGGCATGAATACACCAACCATATTTGCCTGGACTATTGACCTCAGTCACCAAAAGCACCGGGGTAGGGGGATGGCTACCATGTACATTGCTTTAGAAGCAGGTATTGGTATGGGTGCACTGCTTTCCGGCTGGATATATGCCAATGATCCTGACCGTTTTATTTTTGCTTATGGATTAGGGGCTATATTGGCAGCAATGGCTTTTGTGTATTTGGTTTTTATTCCCAATAATAAACTAGCTGTCACTTAACAAAAAAGCCACCCTGAAAGGTGGCTTTGTAAAAATATGGAGAAAATAAGATTAGAATAATTTATATCCCAATGATAATTGAATGAGCTGGTTTCTCATATCAGTTTTAAATGGTTCATTGATTCCAGGGACAGTAACGCTTTCACCCAAAGCATTTAAATTATTCTCATATTTCAAATCAATAATGATTTTGGAAATATCCAGCCCGACACCTACCTGATAACCTATGTTAGCATCGTTATAATTTTGCTTAACATTATCAAAAGAAGCACCGGCATCATTTCTGATGTCTTGGTTGAGAATAAAACTAAAAGAGGGCCCGGCATTTATTCTAAATATTGGCCCAATTTTGAACCCTAGCATGACTGGAACATCCACTTTATTATAAGTAAGCTCTTGTACCGAAGCAGCATTATCAGCAATACTCTCGTCTAAAATAATCTGGCCATTAGTTGAGGTAAATAATGCTTCTGGCTGGATATAAAAGCCGAGGATAGATATCCTGGCGAAAAGCCCAGCATGAAAACCTACTGATGCATCACCAGAAGAAATATTTTCAGCATCGGCTACGGCCATTTTAGAGCTACTGATACCTACCTTTGGACCAAAGGTGAACTGGGCATGACTTGTAAAAGCAATAAGGGTTAATACTGTTGTAATCAAAAAGATACGTTTCATAACACAAAAATTAAGTTGAACCTGTTTAACATAGTTTCAACGGTTTCAAAAATCATACCCTAGTGTTAAATATAACTTTGGTTTATCTCCCACGATGTTATCTTCAATAGGATAAGCTACATCAAACTTCAAATAATAACCTAGCAAAACAGTTCTTACACCGGCACCATAACTTTGTAACCAGGGGTTCTTGAAGTTTTTGATTTCCGCGCGGAATGGGCCACCATCATCAATAACTTCAGTATTTAAGCTGTTTTCTTCGCTAAAAGGACTATTGCCCGTCCAGGAAGAACCGATATCGTAAAAGCCTACAAATTCCAGGTTGCGGAAAAAATTAGAAGCGATTGGCCCCCTTTGAAGGAAGCGGACAATGGGTATGCGAAGCTCAGCAGTGAAAGTAAGTACATCCGTTCCATTGTATTTGTTGTAATTAAACCCTCTCAACTCAGTAAATTGGGTGAACATGATATTGCTATTATCTACGTTCCGCTCAATGGCCAGGGGATCATTTTCTTCCTGGGTATCTGTGTTGAAGAAAAGCCAGTTATTCATCCCACCCAGGAGATATTTCTGGGCATTGTTACCAAAGAAATTACCATAAAAAACTTTTCCAGCCAATGTAATATCACGATAGATTTTCTGGTAATGCCTGACATCCACTTCTATATTGGAAAATGATTTGCCGGGATCATTCAGTCCCTGATGGTGGGTGAAGAATATTTTTGCCCGGGTACCGTCAAAGTTTTTAAGCCCGGTGATCAACGTATTATCAAAAACTAATCCGGCCTGGATTCCGCCATAATGAAAAGAACTTTGCACATCAGTATTGACCTGAGAGAGATCAATAAAATAAGTATTCGTATAAAAGGGGTTAATCTCCAGGCGAGTGGTGACACTAAACGGTAAAGCCGCGCCCACTTGAAACTGGTTCTTTGCGTATTTCTGCGTGGCCCGGTCTCGCTCGGGGAAAAAGTACCCGTTTCGTTCGTACCTGGCCCTAAGGTCTACCCTGTTTTTAAGAAACTCATATTCAGCATAAATATTCCCACTCTGTAAATCAGTATACTGAACAATACCTCCATAAAAACGATGGTTTTCCAGCATGTCGTTCATCTGCACTTGGATGTTAAAGCCAAACCTTCTGAGTGGGTCTACCGTGAGTGAGGTAACGATGTTGTCGGCGCTAAATCGGGTTTCATAGGGAATTGGCCCTTCAATTCGAGTCTCCTTCTGAAGCCTACGATAACGGGTAAGGAAAGAATTTCCTATTCCTGAATCCTCGTTATCGGTTTCAAATTTGAAATTATCAGTAGAAATATTGTTCGCTTCCCTGTCAGTAGACTCGGGGACCTCAAAAGCATAATTATCAGTATCAATTAAGCCTTCCTCACCCTGGGCATCAAAAGAATAATCATCAGTGTCCACAAGTTCTTCACCGGCTAGGGAATCTTCCATGGGAAAAGAGACGTCTTGCTGAAGACTGTCAACCACCAGAGAGTCGGGAATATTAGCAAGGAGCGTATCCGTTTGTTCAACTAACTGGCGGTTAGGAATAAGCGAAGAACTATCGTTGAGGTTTTGCTGGCTAAGTTTCTTTCGGTTTTCAGAAATTCTTTGAGAGATAATTTTTGCCTGTATTAATTCCTGCCGCTGCGTTTTTGGGGTAAAAATATTATTGTTCAGATCAAAGCCCTCATCCAGGTATACATAATCATCTGACTCAGAAAGCATGATGAAAGCGAGTGTCTGATTTGAAAAATTAATATCAAAATCCTGGATGCTCAGCGCATAGTTAGTGATTTGATTAAACAGGCTGTCTTTCAAATTGTATTTATATACATTGTAGATTCCTCGCTGGTCACTTAGATAGTAGATCGTATTTTCATCTTGAGGGATAGGCATAATATCCTTACTTACGGTGTTGGTTACCCTAGTAAGCAAGGAGTCGGTGTCATCACCTTCATAAATAAAAATATTGAAATTATCATCTATCGCGGTATTAAGCTGAATATCCCGGGCAGGCTGATTGACATAGTACAATGAATCTTCGGGCCGGTTACTACTGAAGACAATCTTATCGCTATCGGGGATAAAGCGGGGGTATAGATCATCATAAATATCGTTGGTAATCCTCTGAAAGGTATTTCTGTTGGGGTTATAGAGATACAAATCATTCTGTCCGTTGAGATCGGCACTCATTACAGCCAGGCGCCCGTTATCGTTGAAGTCCAGTGATTTGACCT
>JBBSOG010000428.1:0-5397 GCA_038259985.1 Cytophagales bacterium | reverse complement strand
GAATTCTTCTGCCGATATGGTGGAGATGGCACTGGTGATTTCCTTTTTTTGCTGGGTGCCATACCCTACTACCACTACTTCGGAAAGTGAAGCGATATCCGGGGCAAGGGTCACATCCACCACGCTGCGATTGTCTATCGCTACTTCTTCAGTAGCATACCCTACATAGGAAAATACCAGCATAGTCGCATCATCCGGGACATTCAAGCGGTAATTACCATCCACATCGGTGATGGAGCCAATGGTGGTAGATTTTACCAGGATATTGACACCCGGTAGTCCTACGCCATTTTCATCGCTGACAGTCCCGGTAATTGTTTTTTCAACAGGCTTGAGGGTGCTGGCGGAGTGTCGGATCGTCTGAAGGCGGCTGGCGTGAGGGCCTACCGCCGGGTACAGGCTGAATTCACCTTTATTCTCCAGGTCTATCAGCTGGTTGATTTTGCGCTCCAGTTTTTTCAGGGTCCTTAGGCCCTTTCCATGATTTCTGTAGATCACATAGTACTTACTTCCCAGGTACTTATAGCGCAGGTCAGTAGGCATCAGCAGGCGGTTGATAACGACTTCCAGCTCTTCTTCTTTCTGGAAATTAAAGTCCACGCTGACTTCGTTGAGCAGCTCGGTATCGTAAGAAAAAAACACCTGGTATTTTTCGCTTATTTCTTCCAAAGCTTCCACCAGAGGCCGGTTTGGCTGACCTTCAGGCCATGTGGGCGCATCGTAGGCATACAGATTGGTGGCCATAGCCCAGCAAAGCGACAGCAAGGCCCACCGATGTTTAGGTAGTAATTTTGATCTCATCGTATTAAGTTGTTGTGTGTAAAATTTAATCAATCAGGTGTTGAACGCGTTGTAAACGTCCAGCGTGGGGCGCGCTCCAGAAATTCTCAGCGTACCTTACAGGTAACACTGAGGGTGTAGACGCACTCCAGAAATTGCAATTTATTTTGTTCGGTTACTTATCATATAGTGATGTTTATCTTGTTGGTTAATATCCATTCCTAAGGCATTTTCTATCGTGGCAAGTGCGATAGGTAAACTCTCCAAAGGAATGGCCATCGTTATTTTGTGCTGGCCTAAAGTATCGTGCTGCAATGTGATCTTCACGCCGTATATATCCTCCATTTGTGTGATGACTTCCCGAAGGGGGGTTGCTTTCAGGATGAGCACACCATTTTTCCAGGAGGTATGCAAGCTGGTCTCACTGTGTTTTTTCTCGTATTGGCCTTTATGTTTAGCAGAATAGGTAAGCAAATCCCCCGGGGCCAGCATGATGCCTGATTTTTCTTCATCTTTCAGGCTAAGCTTTACCTTGCCTTCTTCCAGAAATACTTCGGTTTGTGAATCACGGTTACTGACGTTAAATGCCGTGCCCAGTACTTCTATATCCATGTCATCCGTGTATACAAGAAATTTCTCATTGGTTTTAGGTTTCTTTTTTACCTCAAAAAAAGCTTCGCCCTTAAGCCATACGTTGCGGGGGTTTTGTTCGGCGTAGCGCAAGGTGGAGTTGGCATTTAGGACTACTTTCGTCTGGTCTGGCAGGCTTAATTCTTTTTGCTCTCCAAATCCTGTCTGCACAATGACGTAGGCATCGGCAGTCATTTGATGGTAAGCAAAGATTCCGGCACAAATCAGCAATGCCACTGCCGCCGCTATCCGTATACGGTAGCGCGCCAGGAATCTTCTCGCTGGAACCGCCTTGACTTTAGCATCACCGAGAGGACTTTGCTTAGCCATCGCTAACCTTTGTTGTAGTTGTTCAAGTGCCTTGGCGCTTTGGTGTGGGTCAAGGGGAATTTCCTGAAATTTGATCCCCCTGGCGATTTGAGCCGCCAGCAAAGCCAATTCAAGTTGTTCAGGATGAGTGGCCAACCATGCTTCCCATTGACGGTAGTCATCGGTATTCTCTTGTTTTGCCCAATTGTGGAAAGATGGATCTTCCAACCACTTTTCTAATAAGCCAATATGCCCCTGCTGCATGCTTTTTTATATATAGAGCAACAGCTTTACGGAGAATAACCTATGTCAGCAAATTTTTTTGTGAAATCTATGATGGGATAGGGAGCGTCTAAAATAAGAACAAATAGTAAAAACTTGATTTCAAATTTTTACTACCAGCGCTTCTGAGTTTCTTGAAGGCTTTGTACAAGGCGTTTAAAACCCCCTGGTGCGAGATATGCATGGCCCCGGCAATCTCATTGGTGTCTAAGCCCTGATAATATTTCAGATAGATCACTTCCCGTTGTCTGGCAGGGAGTTCATTGAGCATTTTCCAAAGCTGCTGCTTTTCAGACTGTTGTTTTTCCTGGTCAATAAGTATTTCTTCCTGAGAAAATTGAATACCCGCCTGGAATGGCGTAGCATCATCCAAAAAAATGGTGCGCTTATTTTCTAGCACCCGGAAAATCCGCCTGCGGTAGGAAACAAATAAGTAGGATTTTACCTGGTGCACTCCGCTAAGCTTGTGTTTATGCTCCAACAAGTAGCAGAACAGGTCTTGCACACATTCTTCCGCCAGGCTTACATCACAGCATAACTTGATGCCATAATGCAGCAGCAGAGGATGGTATTTCAGAAAAAGCACTGAAAATGCCTTCTTGTCCCCCGCAACAAATTGCTGCCAAGTGTAATCATCATCAGGTTGTTGCATGCGTTAAAACGGCAAGTGCCCACGTTATCTTGCTTCATGATCTTCCGATGAACTTACAAAATGTTATGAAAATATGCTAATCAGTAGGCCCTGCCTGAGATGGGATTTTGGCGAGAAAGGCAAATTGCTTTGATTACTTACAAAAGTGATACTTTCACATCTAAGATTATCTGACATGTCTTTAGATAAATTCCAGGAACAAATAATCCGAGGAGAGAAAACTTTAGTGTCGGAGTGATAAAATTAGATTTCTTATTTCGGGGGCATCTGTTGTTAAGGTGGATTACATACAACGGTCTATGCAGCCGTCAGGCTGGGATTGTTTGCTCTGATCTTCCAAGCATCAATATACGAACTTGAAGCAACAAAGCGTGCAAGCTCATCATTCCCCGACTGGCGGCTGCATGGTGTTGTGTGCAGTTTATCATCCGAGTTTGAATGTTATCGGCAAAACTAATTCGCTCTTAACTGGGTTTCCGTCCACATCAAGTGCTGGTAAGATTTCAATATCAATGAACTTCATTACTCGAACGGCTTCCTCGTCTAAACCGTCACCTACACCTTTAACCACTTCTACGTCTTTAATTTCTCCTTGGTCGTCAACGATCATCTGAACCAATACTTTACCTTGTGTACCCTTTCTTCTTGCATCGGATGGATACCGCAAAGCATTACCTATCTGTTGATATAGGGAACCCATTCCCCCAAGTACGATTAAAGGTCTGGAATATCTTTCTTTATCGAAGTCGGTATTTTCATTAGCAAACTTATCATACAAAATGCTACCATCTTCTACGGATACTTTGTGAACCACAATTCCATCTTGGTCAAAATATTCCCAAATTCCAGTCTTAATGCCATTTTCAAATTGTCCTTGCTCAATAGTTTTGCCTCTTATCTCCTTTTCGTAAGACCCATGTCTAGTTGACTTGTCTGACTTTAGAACATAGTAGGTTTCTTTGAAGGAAGGGTAATCACTTTTGTTCGTTACTTTTTTTGTTTTCTGAGCATATGCGACCGTACTAAAAAGCACTATCACTATTAAAGTAATCTTTGTTTTCATATTTCGCATTTTAGTTTGTAATGGCACCCAACATCCAAATAAACACCCAAAAATTGCCCTTAATTCCAACATGGGTTTTCCTTAGTAACCAATTACCCTGACTTCAGTTCTTCTGTTTTGAAGATGTTCCTGTTCAGTGCAAGTGACGCCATCCGTGCATTTGTTGATAATCTTGCTTTCGCCAAAACCTTTCCCGCTAATCCTATCCCGGCTGATGCCTTGGGAAATTACATAATCTGCTGAGGCTTTGGCCCGCTTGTCAGATAAAATGAGGTTATTGGCAGTACTTCCCCGGGCATCGGAATGTGAGCCAATCTCAATCCTGACATCGGGGTTTTCATCCATATAACGCACGATCTTATCCAGTTCCACCGCAGCATCAGGACGTATGTGATGTTTGCCCAGATCAAAATAAATGGGCTTCATATCTATGAGATCAGCGATATCTGCACCGATATTATCTATATGCATGTGAAGGTCAAGATTGTCGCGCACCATGATTTGTCCCGGTGCGGATAGCTGACGGTCAAAAGTATTGGCCTTGCTCAGATAGCCTTCTTTGGATAGCTTTAGCTGGTAGCTGATCCGGTCGTTGAGTTGCTTTTGCTCCAGCTCATAATGGAATGCCCCGTCTTTATCAGTCGTAGTAACCAATAAAGTTTTGCCGGTCATCTCATCCACCAGCGTGACCTGTACGCCTTCCAGTAGTTTGTTGCTTCTTTTTTCTGCAATCACTCCCAATAATGAAAAGCGATAATTCTTCAGCAGAGCAATGTCTACCTGCCATTCCATCTGACCTTTTGGTGCAGCAGTACTAAAATTACTTTCCTTCTCGGTGTAGGCTTCTTTTTCGGCAAGCAACTGATACCGGGTATCCGCTTCAATGATAAAAGAATAATGCCCTTGTTTGTCGGTGATGGCAGAGGCTACTTCATTATTTTTTTCACTTTTCAAAACCACTTTTGCCCCGGTCAATGTATTTCCTTCCCTTTCATCGGTCACCACACCTTTGACCATCAGTGGGTCAAGCAAAGGCTTGGAAGAAGTAAAGGTATAAATATCATCATTGCCTTTGCCGCCTTCGCGTTTGCTGGAAAAGTAGCCTGATTGTCCATCGGTGCTAACGATCAAGCCAAAATCATCGCCGGAAGTATTGATAGGGTATCCCAGGTTAGTGATATGCCCTTCGGTAAGCTGGCTGATGTCCAGTCCGAATATATCTAGCCCTCCCAGGCCACGGTGCCCATTGCTGGCAAAATACAGTTCGGTATCGTTGAACACGAAAGGAAACATTTCATTGCCTTCGGTATTGATATTTTTTCCCAGGTTGACGGGCTTTTGCCATTCCCCTTTGATCATTTTGCTACGATATATATCTGTGCCCCCATAGCCGCCGGGCATATCGCTGGAAAAGTACAGCGTACCATCACTGCCCATCGCGGGATGCCCGCAGGAATATTCGTTGTTGTTGAAAGGCAACAGTACCGCGTCACTCCATTTGCCGTTCTCTTTTTTCTCGGCATAAAATAGCTTCAGCTTGTTGACGCCCTCTTCACTTCTGCCTAGTTTTTTGTCCTGAAAATTGCTTCGGGTAAAGACTACTTTAGAATCATGGTCAAAAAAAGCGGCAGTCCCTTCGTGATACCGGGAGTTGATCTCTTTGGGCAGGGGGCCAATATCG
>JBBSOG010000427.1:0-5407 GCA_038259985.1 Cytophagales bacterium | reverse complement strand
TACTGTTATATAATTTCCCCGCATAAAATCCTAAAGTAAGCAAAGGCAAAATTTTTGGTGAAGAAAAGCACCTCTTTTTTACCCAAAACTGCTTACTTTTTTCCACGTTATTTACTAAGCTTACTGGCGTGCCCTACGCCATTGATCTATCTCCCGACCCCCCTTTTAGTGAATGAGACGATAAGTTTTCTGATCTTGTGTGTACCTCATTTTTACTGAAGCTTTCATGGACTTGGATATAACATGGCAGTAATGTAGCATACTAGGGTGAATATAGTGCCCTCCGGGATAGTACTTTAATTTAAGCCCTACTAGATGTTGCCAGTGATAAATCAAAATAAAAGATTTGTCCAGCTCTTGAAACAATGTTATTTTGAGCCGAATGATTGAATTAATTGGCTCAAGAAGTGATCTTTAATTCAACCACTTAGAACAGCAATGTTTAATTGCTTACGAACAAAATGATTGATCTGAGTTATTTCTTTGATGGCACATACAAAAAAGGCCCTCATAGGTAAATATGAAGGCCTGTAATGCGTTAAATTAACAGATGTGAACCCGCTGGGATTCGAACCCAGGACCCACGCCTTAAAAGGGCGTTGCTCTACCAGCTGAGCTACGGATTCTTTTTTTTGATTTTTTGGGGCGTTTCCCCGTAATTGCGTTGCAAAGGTAAGAGGCTTAAAATGAAAATCCAACACCAACACAGAAAAATTATCCTCCTTTTTGAACTGCTTTTTTTTAGTGCCCTTGGAGGACAGCAGAGCTATGCCCAAACAGCGGCCAGTCGCTTACAGGAAGCAGATTCTTTATTTGCTAACCAACAATACACAGAATCATTCAAAATCTACGAACAACTCTATGCTGATGCAAATATGGCTTCTGCTGCTATGCTATTGAAGATGGCTTTCATCCAGGAGGGGCTTGGCGAATATAGTGAAGCTTTGTACTATCTGAGCGAATATTATTTGATGACTTCCGACGATGCCGCAGTAGAAAAAATCACAAAATTATCTCAGGAGCACAACTTACGCGGTTATGAGTTCACGGATTTTGACCTCATCCAGAGTTTTATCAAAAAGAATCAATATATATTTATTTATATTCTGCTGGCGATCGCGCTTGTGGGATTAACGTATTTTGTGATCACAACTAAAAAGCTTAAAGAAAAGCCATACGGATTTGGTATCACCTATGCTCTACTTTTAGGATTGCTTTTCTACCTCACCAACTTTCCATTGGTTCCGGAACACGCCATCATTACCGCCAGCAACACCTACATCATGACTGGTCCTTCTGCGGGTGCGGAGGTGCTCAGGGTGAGTGATAAAGGTCATCGTGTCA
Source organism: Cytophagales bacterium (assembly GCA_038259985.1). Lineage (GTDB taxonomy): Bacteria > Bacteroidota > Bacteroidia > Cytophagales > Cyclobacteriaceae > Catalinimonas. Next base: position 4,063 of record JBBSOG010000427.1, on the reverse strand, counting down.
AAGTTTCGGGACAGGAAGATGTGTGGACGAAAATTGAGTGGAACGGTGAAACCGCTTTTGTTAGGCAAGATAATCTGCGTTTGCTCAAACAATAAATGAGCTTCCGGGGCAGTATTTTTATATTATCCCCTAGTTTTTGAACTTTATTTTTTGTATTATTTTTATTGATGTAGTACACAACTATCCATTAACAATAACTGAATGACAGAAACTTTTTCAACTGCCAAAAGAAAAGAAACGGCCGTACTGGTAGCCGTCATTGGCCAATCTCAGCCAAGTCATAAGGTAGAAGAATACCTGGACGAGCTGGCATTTCTGGCAGAAACTTCGGGTGCGATTACTAAAAAGAAATTTACCCAAAGACTAGACAAACCTGACGTAGGCCACTTTGTGGGGAAAGGAAAGCTGGAGGAAATCAAAACTTATGTGGATGCCAATGATATTGATATGGTCATTTTTGACGATGACCTATCGCCATCACAAGTGCGCAACCTTGAAATCAAGCTTGGGTGCAAAATATTAGATAGAAGCCTCCTTATTCTAAATATATTCTCCATACGCGCCAAAACTGCCCAGGCAAAAGCCCAGGTGGAGTTGGCCCAGTATCAATATCTGCTGCCCCGACTTACCAAAATGTGGTCCCACCTTTCCAAACAAAAAGGAGGTATCGGAATGAGGGGACCGGGTGAGAAGGAGTTGGAAACTGACCGTCGTATTGTGCGGGACAAGATTGCCTTATTGGACAAGAAGCTGGAAAAAATTGATAAGCAAAATGCTACCCGGCGCAAAGCCAGGGAACAAGTAGTGCGTGTGGCGCTGGTAGGGTATACTAACGTGGGCAAATCTACTTTGATGCGCCTGCTTTCTAAGTCTGATGTATTTGCCGAGGATAAACTTTTTGCCACTGTGGATTCTACCGTACGCAAAGTAGTTATCGGCAGGATTCCTTTTCTACTGACTGATACGGTTGGATTTATCAGAAAGCTGCCCCACGCCTTGATTGAGTGCTTTAAATCTACTTTGGATGAGATTCGTGAGGCTGATGTACTCCTTCATGTAGTAGATGCATCCCATCCCTCTTTTGAAGAACAAATTGCTGTGGTAAACGGTACCCTGACTGAAATTGGGGTAAGCGATAAACCGACCCTTTTGGTATTTAATAAGGTAGACAAGCTGATGAAAGAGGAAGTACTTTCAAATGGCCATGATGTAGCAGAAGAAGGTGAAACAGAAGAGGTAGAAGAAGTAGAGACTGACTATCAAATGCCGCTCACGCTGGAGCAATTAGAAGCGACTTACATGGGTGGAGATAAAGACGCGATCTTTATCTCCGCAGTGGATAAACTCAATGTTGACAAGCTCAGGCAAGCGATCTACGATAAGGTTGCCGAGAAGTATTTCACTATTTATCCACATTATGTGGATCATGGAATGTATTAACAGATAGTTTAAGGTCAAAGGTTAGCAGTTTAAGGGGTAAACTTTAAGGCTTTATCCGTTCTTTACTAAAAAATCAATAAAGCAGCTTTGGTAAGCTGCTTTTTGTTTTAATAGCTTCCCATGTATTTACGGACGCCCCATTCTACGCTCACCAATATGAGCAGGACAAAAAATAACCATTTCAGGTTGATAATAGGCAAAAATGCTTCACTGGTATAAATTTTTCCTTTAGCCTCCTGCGTTTGTAGCTGCTCATCCATATTTCCAATCGCTTCACGCTCAAAAAATAAGCCACCGGAATTGCTTGCCAAATCACGTAAAAGCTGATGATTGGCGGTGAGGTTCAGTGTTTCTATTTGCAGGCTTCTTACCGTAAATTCCCCATTGCTGCTCATCTGTTCACCATCAATCTGTGCGGTAGCTTTGTACTGATATATCCCTTCTGGCAGGTTGCTTATTCTGTACTGGGTGTTACTTTCGTTTGTGATATAGTTGTAGTTCTTTGCTTCCCCGGTTTCATCGGTAAGCGTTAGGTTGATTTTAAACCCGTAAATCTCTTCGTAAACCTCATCATATATTTCTGTTTCAAACACGACCGGTTCCGTATCTTCAAAAACATCTTTTTCAGGATATACTTTAAATCTTCTTTTATCTTCTTTAGCAGAAAGGAATTGCGTCAATTTGCTTATTAAAGCATCAAAGGTTTGTGTGTTTTCATATTTGGCAAATTCCTGCAAGCGCCATTGCCACAAACCCTCGGCGAGCATTACTGCCGTTTTGCGTTCGTCAACTTCCCCAACGACCAAAAGGGGCTTGCTGGTATCTACTGAGCCAACTTTTTGGTACAGCAAGACATCAGCATTGTTCTTTAATTCCACCCTACCGAAAGGAACCGTAAGTGGCAGAAATTCTTCTATGATCGCCTGGTCTTCACCATCAAGTTGGAAGCCGGTAAATGCGCTATTATATACCGCCTTTACTTCGTCAGTATCATTGTTTACACTGGCAACGTTGATGATGGAATTATTTTCACTTAAACTAAATAGATCGGATTGCGCCCCCATGATAAACCAACTGGCGCTGGCTTCGTCCATATACTTCCTTACCATTGCATTTTCCAGGTTTCTACCCGGTAACTGGTGGAAAATTACCAAGTCATATTTCACATCGGCCAGGTCGCGCTCACTTACCTCATCAACACTGAGTATTACGCTACGCAATTCGTAGTTTTTGTTGCTTTCTATGGCAGAGCGTAAAGCTTTGATGTCCGGATGGGGAGACTGTGCCAGCAGTAGAATATTTTCCTTGCCTTCTATGATTTCCACATAAGCCTGACTGGTGTTGTTCTGGGTGGTAAATTCTTCATCCAGCGCTTGTACTTCTACTTCGTATCTTTGCATGCCTTCCTGCGAGGCATCCAACAGAAATTCTAGGGAATTTACATCACGTGCCTGATCAAAAGTCAGGGTTTCGCTAGCTATCACCTTGCCCCGGTTCTTTATGTTCACATTGACTGATTGTCCCTCAAAACCAGTATTGGCGATCTCTGCTACCAATGGGAATTTGTTGCCTTGGTACGCGATTTTGTTGTAAAACAGGTTTTGAATATTGATATCTTGTTTAGGAATGGTATCACCCAGGCCCACGGTATTGATGCGGAAACTATAAGGCCGATAGCTAGGGGATACACCTTCATTATAGATTCCATCAGAAAAAAGTACAACCGATGCCAGGTTTCGCCCCTCGTAGTCCGTGGAAATAGTACTCAGTAAATTGCCTAAATCACTGCTGGTAAATTGAAATTGTAGAGAATCTAAGGTTTGAAGTCCGTTGAAGGTTCTCAGGTCTAAAGTATAGCCATCTTCGCGCAGCTTAGCCGAGACTGCTTCCATATTCTGCTGAAAGGTAATAAGCTCACTACTGTCCTGCACTTCGGCAATTGAACTGGAATTATCTACCGCAAAAACCACAATAGGCTCTTCCAGGGTATTTTTAATTTGTTTGATAAAGGGGCCTACCAGCAAGAAACACAACAAACTTACCAGGAAAAACCGCAAAGCTGTCAACAAATAGTTGATCTGTTTTCCCCATGATTCGTGTCTGAATCCTTTACGCTTAAGGTAGAGCAATAAAGCATATATCGCCCCTACCAGCAGGCATGGAATGACCAGCCAGGGTGAATTATCAAACAGAAGCTGTACTTGTTGCATATCAATTTATTGCTTTAGGTAAGCATTCCCCCATCTACCTGAAGCACCTGTCCAGTCATGTAGGCTGACATATCAGAAGCTAGAAATACTGCACAATCTGCTACATCTTCAGGTGAACCGCCTCTTTTGAGCGGTATACCATCCCGCCAGCTTTGTACTGTTTTTTCATCTAGCTTGGCGGTCATTTCTGTCTCAATAAATCCGGGGGCAATTGCATTGGACCGAATATTTCTTGAGCCTAGTTCCAGGGCGACCGACTTGGTAAAACCAATAATTCCCGCTTTGGAAGCTGCATAATTTCCCTGTCCGGCGTTTCCCTTGATGCCTACCACGGAGGTCATATTTATGATAGAACCGCTCTTCTGTTTCATAAAGGTTCGTGTAGCGGCTTTTACGGTATTGAATACTGATTT
>JBBSOG010000426.1:0-5411 GCA_038259985.1 Cytophagales bacterium | reverse complement strand
GGGAATTTTGACGGCCAGGTAAGTAATTTTACCCTTCAAGATTTCATGCTTGATTATGGAAAACGCAGCCATCTGGCGGGCAAAGTAAGCTTTGATGGATTGCCCAATGTCAAAGAGGCCTTCATTGACCTAGAACTGAAAGACGCTTTAATTGATACAAAAGACCTGGAACAGTATGTGGAAAACAAGGAATCTTTCCTTACAGTCAGGAAATTTGGGGATATTTATTTTAGTGGACAGTTTTTAGGTTTTCCCAATGACTTTGTCGCCAATGGCAAGGCTCAGACCGCTTTGGGAAAAATAGTTTCTGATATTAACCTTAAGATTGAGGATAAACCTATCTATGCTGGTAGCCTGGCACTCACAGATTTTGACTTGGGGGCATTCAGTCCCGAACCCGGCCTTTTCCAGAAAACAACTTTCCAAGGCACTATCGAAGGCACAGGATTAAATATTGATGATGCCAATTTCCAATTGGATGCGAAGTTTGCTTCCCTGGGAGTTAATCAATACAACTATAAAAATATATCTACCAACGCCCACTTTGCCAAGTCTTTTTTTGAAGGAACGCTTAACATCGCAGACCCAAACCTTAAGTTTGCCATGAATGGAACGGTTGATTTAAGAAATGGTAATGAGGATATTGTATTGGAAGCTAAGCTGGATACTGCTTTTCTTAAAATGCTGAACCTCACCAAAGACGATATTTTCATCAGCACCCGCTTGGTAACTGATACTAGAGGTTTTAAAGTAGACGACCTGGTAGGCAATGCTGTTTTTAATGATCTTTTTGTCTCTTATCAGGATAGAAATCTCGCTATTGATACCTTGTCTTTTGAGTCGCTGAAGCAAGATGAAGAGCGGTTTTTTAATGTACACGCTGATAAATTTGACGCAAGTTTGCAAGGCAAGTACGATTTTTCTTATCTGGTAAAAGATGTGAAAGCCTTGGCCAAAGAGTATCAGTTGATCTTCACCAACGATGAAGAGGAAATGAGGGCTTTTTATAAAAACAAGGTTATCATACCAGTGGAAGACTATCGGGACCAAAAATATGAACTTAATTATACCTTATCCCTGGAAGATATCAACCCGGTATTACAACTACTGCTACCTAAGCTTAGTGTCGCTTACGACACACAAATAGAAGGCACATTCACCGGCGGATATACCAATATTATCACGCTTCATAGCGAAATTGATACCATTCGCTACGACAATAGCGTCTTAGTGAACAATAAGATTGATATCTCCACTTCCAAGATTGTGGACAGTACAGAAGTACTGGCAATGGTGTACCTGGAGTCAGCCCAGCAGCAAATTGATAAGGATGAACTCAACATAAGTACCGAAAATTTCATTTTTGAAGCTATCTGGGATGATGACCATATTGATTTTCAACAGAGAATTGATCAGATAAATACCACTAACCATGCGAACCTGTCCGGGGAACTGCGTTTCCTGAAAGACACTACCGAAATTCAGTTTTATCCCTCAGACCTATTGGTACTGGACCATCCCTGGTTTTTTTCTGATAGCAATAAAGTAGTGATTGCCAATAAGGAAATATCTTTTAATCATTTTTCCCTGTTCAACAAGCCTAGCGATGAGGTTAGACAGGAAATCTCTGTTTTTGGTGCTTTGTCCGATGATCCAAACGCTCTGCTTACTTTAAAAGTTGATCATTTCCAGGTCGATAACCTTAATCCATTGCTCAAACGTAAGTATCAGGGTGAGGTCAATGGCTTTCTGGATATTCAGAATATTTTTCTATCTAAGGAAGATAGCCTGCGACAACTTGCGCTTAACAGTGAATTTTCAATCCGTAATTTTGCCATCAATGAGTTTAAAGTAGGCAACATCATTACGATGGGTGATTGGGACCATAAAGCTAAAGAAATGAAGCTTAATTTAATGGTAAATCGTAACAGTGAGCGTATTATTACAGTGAATGGTGGCTATAAACCTCAGGCAACAGAAGAGCAGCTTGACTTAAAAGCTTTTTTTCAGAATACGAATATCAATATCCTGGAACCCTTTTTTGATGAGCTATTTTCTGAATTCGGTGGTAAAGCCGATGGGAGTTTTGAAATTTCAGGAAGCCTGCAATCGCCGGTGCTGTTAGGCCAGGGAAATATCCGGAATGGAAGTATAAAAATCAATTACCTCAATACCAGCTATACTTTTGACGGCGGAATATTTTTTGATGAAAATACCATTGGTGTAAAAGACCTCGCGCTTTTTGATTCCCGAAATAATAAGGCTGTTTTTAATGGTGGTATTTTTCATGACGGATTTACGGATTATGTCATTGACCTCAGCGGAGCGCTAGAAAATGTCGCTGTGCTTAATACCGGCCAGAATGATAATGATACGTTTTACGGAAAGGCGTACGCTACCGGGGAAGTTAGTTTGCTCGGTGCTATTGAAAACATGAACATCACCGCCCGGGCGAAAACGGAAAAAGGAACAAAAATTTTCATCCCTATCGGAAGTGTGGAAGATGCCCAGCAATCTGATTTTATCAGCTTTGTCAACTTCCAGGACAGTGTCCGGGAGATCAGTGTGAGTGATAAGGTAGACTTGAAAGGCGTCAACCTTGACTTGGAAATTGAAGTTACCCCCGATGCCTACGGTGAACTTATTTTTGACATCAAAACCGGTGATATTATTCGGGGCAGAGGTGAAGGACAATTACAATTATTGCTTTCTTCTGCCGGGCAATTCAGCATGTTTGGGGATATTTCTTTTTTAGAAGGCGGATATAATTTCACACTCTACAATATCATCAATAAAGAATTTCAAATTCAGCCAGGAAGCACCATCTCCTGGTTGGGTGACCCGCTTGGCGGTATCGTAGATATTAATGCTACTTATCAGCAATTGGCTTCCCTTGCGCCGCTGGTGCTCAACCCTGACGCTAAGGAAAACGATGAAGTCCGTCGAAGATATGATGCTATCGTGAATATGAACCTGACTGGTGATTTGATGGCTCCGGACATTGAATTTGATATAGATGTAAAAAACTATCCCGAAAATAATGTAGAACTGCAAGCTGCTGTAGAAACACTGAAAAATAGCGCGTTGTATGGAGAGGAAGAAATCAAACGACAAGTATTCAGCCTAATTGTATTGAGGAGGTTTTCAGAAATCGGATCTTTTGAGGGGGGCGGCAATTTGGTCAGTAGCAGTGTTAGCGAACTGCTTTCTAACCAGTTCAGCTATTGGCTAAGCCAGGTAGATGAAAACCTGGAAATTGATGTGGACCTGGGTTCCTTGGATGAAGACCGGTTCAACACTTTTCAACTCCGGCTGTCCTATACTTTTATGGAAGGCCGCCTGCGGGTGACCCGGGATGGTGGTTTCACCAACGTCAACAATGAAGCAAATGCTGCCAGCGTGATTGGGGATGTGACTATAGAATATTTGCTTACTCAAAATGGAAAATTTCGGGTAAAAGTCTACAACAAAAACACGTTTAACAGTCTGCTCAGCAGTATAGGGGCAGGTAACAACACCATGCAAGGGATTAGCCTGGTGCATGTGGAAAGTTTTGATAAAGTCCGCGAACTGTTCAGTACCGCGAGAGAAAAGGGAATTGAGGAAAAGAACCAAATCTCAAACAAACAGCAGGCCCAAGACAGTACTCATCTTGAACCTGCTGATCATAAGTTGAGCGGCCCTTCCAATACTTCAGGAGAAAATATTCCTAAGTAAAAGCTTACTGGCCTTCAATCTCCTGTTGATACGCCAATATGCCACCCTTTAGATTATAAAGGTTATCAAACTGATGATTTTCTTCCAGAAACTTGATAGCATTGGCACTGCGCTTACCACTTCTACAGTGAACCACTACTTTTTGGTCACGGTTAAATTTGTCCACGCTATCAGGTACTTCACCTAAGGGGATCAGTTCGGCACCAAGATTGGCCTCCTCATACTCGTAAGTTTCCCTTACATCAATAAACTGAAAGTCCTCTTGCTTGTCTTGCATTTGCTTTAGTTCTTGTACGGTAATTTCTTTCATGGCTGGATTTTGTTATTGCTTAGTTTAGGATTAATTTGCCTGCTTACAATTAACGAACCGCTTCAAAGTAAGTTAAATTTTTGTTGTAATGCAGATAAAAATAAAAAGGCTCAACGACGCTTTTCATATGGAGGCTACCAATGAAGATGGCGTCAGTATTGATATGGATTCCAGCCCCGAATCAGGGGGACAAAATAAAGGCATGCGCCCGATGCAGTTATTGCTTTCCGGCATAGGTGGTTGCAGCACGATTGATATTCTGGATATTCTCAAAAAACAAAGACAGGAAGTTAAAGATATTGAGGTGAATGTAGAGGCTACGCGCTACGAAGGAGAGACGCCATCACTGTTCAAAACAATCCATCTGGAGTATATTTTGTATGGCCCGCTAGAAGAAGGAAAAGTACAAAGGGCTATTGATCTTTCTCTTGACAAATACTGCTCAGTAGCCAAAATCTTGGAGAAGACCGCCGACATTTCTTACAGTTTTCAGATTAAATCATAATAAATAACATGGCAGAACAAAAGCGCCATTTTGAAACGGAAGCCATCAGGAAACAAACCGAAAGGTCAGGGCACCGTGAACACAGCGTACCCATTTACGCCACTTCCAGCTTTGTATTTGAAGATGCTGAGCAGGCACGGGCTATGTTCGCTGATGAGATTCAGGGAAATATTTATACTCGTTTCTCCAACCCTAACAATGATGAATTTATAGACAAACTCTGCGCTTTGGAAGGAGCAGAAGCAGGTATAGCTACGGCCTCTGGCATGGCAGCCATGTTCATAAGTATTGCTTCTTTTCTAAGTTCAGGGGATCATATTCTGGCTTCCCGTTCGCTCTTTGGCTCTACGCACCAGATTCTGACGCAATTACTACCGCGTTGGGGGATCACCCATACTTATGTGGATATCCATCAGACGGAAAGCTGGGAGCAACATATACAGTCTAATACTAAAATGATTTTTGTAGAAACCCCTTCTAATCCCGGACTAGATTTGCTGGATTTGGAGTGGTTGGGCAAATTGGCTGCTAAGCATAAGCTACTGCTTAACGTAGATAACTGCTTTGCCACCCCCTATCTGCAAAATCCTATAGCCTACGGTGCCCACCTCGTTACGCATTCTGTCACCAAATTTATTGATGGGCAGGGGCGTACCATCGGCGGTGCGGTATTGGGCAGCCAAGAACTGATCAAGGAGGTGAAATTCATGGCGCGACATACTGGGCCAGCGATGTCCCCCTTCAATGGATGGATTCTTTCCAAAAGCCTGGAAACCTTAGCGGTGCGCATGGAGAAACACTGTGAAAATGCGTTGGCATTGGCGCAGTGGCTAGAAAGCCAGCAAGAGGTCATTAGTGTAAAATATCCTTTTCTTCCTT
>JBBSOG010000425.1:0-5464 GCA_038259985.1 Cytophagales bacterium | reverse complement strand
GAGCGTTTTTTTGAATGTATCAGCATGCTTAAAAAAAGTAAGCAGGTCCATTCCGATAGGGAATTTGCCACTAATATTGAAGTTTCGCCTTCCAATCTTGGTGATATTAAAGCAAACCGTCGCTCAGTAACGCTGGAAATACTTCACCGTGCGTTTGAAAGATATGGTATCAACAGCGCCTATGTCATTACGGGTAAAGGTGATGCTTTTCATCAACAGAATGGATCAGCAAGCGGAAAACCGAAACCGGCAACCGAAGTTATCGTTGTGGCTACCCAGGATACTCAGGGTAATGTAACGGTGCCGCTGATCAACCATAAAGCGGCGGCAAATTATCTGAGCGGCTACGAGTCACAGGAGTGGTTTGAAGCCCAGGAAAGCATTCATCTGCCTGATTATATGCTAAAAGATGGCCTTTGCTACGCAGTTCAGGTAAGCGGTGACAGTATGGAACCTACCCTCTCTGAGGATGACTGGATCATTTGCCGTCTTCTTGACAAAAGTGATTATCGGTATATTGACGATGGAAGCGCGTATGTCGTGGTCTCTGAAGAAAGGGGAATCCAAGTAAAAAGGGTAAAAAACCGTTTACAACAGTATGGGACTGTTCGCTTTATATCAGATAATCCCAAGCATGAACCTTATGAACTTTCTGAAAACCAGGTGTTACAACTTTGGAAAGTAGAATGGCACCTTAGGTCACATTTACCGGAGGCAAATCCAGAAAATGATATTCAAGGGCAGCTTGCCAATATGACTGAAGAAATGAGAAAACTACAGCAAAAGCTCGGTGCTGTCTAAACCATTTTTATGGTTCTGAACATTGATTGGGTGTTGGACTTTTCTAAAACCCTATTCTAGAAAACTTAATTACCTTCTTATCAAATTTTTTGTAATAACTTGCAGACTTTGTATGTAAGGTTATTGAAACTTTTTTGAATCTCATTCATTGATAATATAGCGTAAAGTTTAAGTTTTTTGCAGGCATGATTCATTATAAAAGTATTGAAGAGATAGAATTGATGCGCGAAAGCGCTTTAATAGTTTCCAAAACCCTGGGTTTGATGGCCCAGGAAATCAAACCAGGTGTAACCCCACTTTATCTTGATAAGCTTGCTGAGGAGTTTATTCGCGATCACGGTGCAGAACCTGGTTTTCTTGGACTATATGATTGTCCTAGCACGCTCCTAACCTCTGTTAATGAGCAAGTAGTACACGGCTTGCCGGGAAATAAACCTCTAAATGACGGAGACATCATCTCAGTTGATTGTGGAGCCAAGAAGAATGGTTTCTACGGTGACCATGCTTATACCTTTGAGGTGGGTGAAGTAGCTCCCGAAGTGAAAAAACTTTTAAAAGTGACTTACGAGTGCCTGTATCTGGGTATTGAACAAACTAAGGCGGGCAAACGTCTTGGAGACCTGGGGTATGCAATACAACAACATGCCGAGAGCCACGGCTATGGAGTGGTACGCGAATTGGTTGGACATGGATTGGGAAGAAATATGCATGAATCTCCTGAAGTGCCTAATTACGGCAAAAGAGGCCGAGGGCCGGTAATCAAAAATGGACTGGTGCTAGCCATTGAACCCATGATCAATTTAGGCACTCGGCGTGTTAAGCAGCTCAGCGATGGTTGGACAATTGTCACTGCCGACAAAAGACCTTCAGCGCACTACGAACACAATGTAGCAGTGGTGAACGGGCTACCCGAAATATTATCTACTTTTAGGTATGTAGAAGAAGCACTAGCGCTAAAAGTAGGATAAAAAAAGCCCCTTAGTTTAAAAAGGGGCTGAAGTATTCCAAATAACTACATGCTAGTTCTTCAGGCCTTTTGGTCTTCCGCTATTGCTTCCCTTCTGCCTGATAATATCCTGAAATCACTTATTTGATCAACCAGTTCTTGTAACTCAACAAGCGTAATGTGCTGATGCGTATCACATTTAGCGGTCCCAACTTCTATTAAGACACCATCGTAAAGGTATTCATCCTTACTTACTTTAAGCTTCATAGCCTCTACCGTTTTCTCTACAATCTGGTCCCGCATTTTAGGGCCGAGGGAATGGCTAGGGTCAAAATAGGCACCTACCTTTTTGTCTTGATGACGGCGCTTCGTGCGCATGGCAGTATAGTGAATTGGTAAGTTGCGGTACTCGCCTTTAGCGGGCAGGTCACAGCCTCTCTGAATCAGAATTACTTCCTCAGCGATAGAAGCATAATTGACTAAGCCGTCCCAAACAGTTTCAATGCTGGTCTTGCCCTGAAAGTCTTCTTTTTCAGCTTTTTTGTATTCTTCTCCCAGCCACTTGCCATTCTTCAGTCCTACAATCCATCCATGTTCTTCAGCAAAACCGGCCATCTGGCGAATGTGCCAACCCAGTTGGTCAACCGCAGAATTCCAAACCAGAAAAGGATCGTTGGCAAAAGATTTTTTGATACAAGCCAATTGAATGGCGGGAAGCATAATCTCTGAAGAAGGAATCAAGCCAGTGTCCTTGTACAGTTTTTCGGCCATCACGATGGTAGGGAGGGGAACAAGGTCGTCCGCATTGCCCCCGTGGCCGAAAATATTGAAATTCTCCATGATTGCCTCAAAGTCATACCCCATGAAACCTTCATCGGAATTATTGATGTCAAAATTAGTCCGTGATTTTAACCCCACCGTTCTGGCTCCATATAACGCCTCTTTCCCGTTGGATTTAATGGCTGCCATTTCATACAGTTCTTCTATGTTAAAATCGTCAAGTGAGTCAGGACCAGCATAGATTTTTACTTCAGGATTTTTCATGTTGACTTAATCAGGTATGCTATCAGAATAGCAATGATGAGGTTAAAATTTTTTGTAAGGTACAAACCTACATAATTCCATACTTTTAAATAAGCATTTGAACCAAAAAGTGTGCGCAAGCGATAGAAAGGAGTGATTTTAAAAAATATAAGACTTCATCACTAAAATCAATTGGCATAAAAAATTAAATCGGTTGCATTATTCTAATGCAGAGTTTATAACCAAAAATCATAAAGTAAAAAAAATTAGAAATTAAATAAAAAAATAAAATAAATATTCTTTTTAATTAAAAATATCAGTGTTTAATTAGCTATTAATAGGAGTATTTAAACCCAAGTCAAATATAGCATATCTCTTACCAAAGTTTGTTTTTACAACTAATATGGTAACTCATAAATACTTCTATTACCATTTATTTAACAAAACAATCTTATTATGAAAAATTATTTACCGCCTTGGCGGAAGTACATGGCGTTAGTCATGGCTTTCATGTGTATTACTGTATTCGCATGGGCACAGGACAAAACTATTCGGGGCACCGTTACTGACGGGGAAAACGGAGAGGCTTTACCGGGTGTCAACGTAGTCGTGAAAGGGACCACTACCGGAACGATTACTGATGTAGAAGGAAAGTATAACCTAAACGTGCCTTCCTCTGCCCAGACTTTAGTATTCTCATCAGTAGGTTATGAAGCGGAAGAAGTAACTATCAACAACCAGACTGTCATTGACCTATCACTGATGCCCGACATTCAGTCACTTTCTGAGGTCGTCGTGGTAGGTTATGGTACGCAGGAGAAACGTGATGTTACTGCAGCTATTTCTTCATTAAGCGAACAAGCCATCAAAGAAATTCCTACCGCAAACCCGGTAGAAGCCATGAAAGGACAGGTGGCTGGTGTGGATGTGTTGCAGGGAGGTGGCCGTCCTGGTCAGACTCCTTCAATTACCATCAGGGGACGTCGTTCTATTAATGCTTCCAATGACCCTCTCTTTGTAGTGGATGGAGTGCCGATGACTTCAGGTACAGGTTCAATCTATGATTTTAACCCTCAGGATATTGAGTCTATGGAAATCCTGAAAGATGCTGCAGCTACTGCAATTTACGGGTCAAGAGGTGCGAATGGTGTTATTTTGATTACAACCAAACGTGGAAAAGCAGGTAAGACAGTCGTGAATTATGATGGCTATTATGGAATAAGTAGTGCAACCCGCCTGGTAGATATGATGAACGGACAAGAGTTTGCAGACATGAAAAGAGAGTCTGCCCGTAGCATTGTAATCAATGGAGTGGAAGAAACCGGCCGTAGGGCATGGAATGGTACTTTGCAACCCGATGAGGAGGTTTTCGCAGATCCGGCAGAGTTTGAGTCCATTGAGACCGGACGCTCTACTGATTACCTGGACCTGGTACTTAACGAAGGCTATCAAACCAACCATCAGTTAAGTGTAAGGGGTGGAAGTGAGAAAACTCAATTCAATGTGTCCCTGGGATACTTCAAAGAGCAGGGAATCATCAGCAACCAGGATTATCAAAGATTTACTGCCCGATTAAACTTGGATCATAGCATCACAGATTGGCTTAAAGTTGGAATGTCATCCTTCCTTTCCAGTGCCACTCAAAACTGGGGATCTAATGGAGTAATGGGTGAGGCAGTCAATAATAACCCACTGGGCCAGCCTTACAACGAAGACGGAACGCTAAAATTTCTACCCATTGCCGATGGTATTCGTACTAACCCTTTGAACGAATTAGTGCCAGGGGCTTATGTAGATGAACGGGATTTTACAAGGATATTTACGTCCATGTATCTGGAAGCAGATATTATTGAAGGCTTGCAATATAAAATGCTGTTCGGCCCGGATATCCGCTATCGCAGACGGGGTGTTTTCCAAGGGAGTCTGACCAACGCCAGACGTGGGGCAGATCCGGCAGCTGAGTTGGAAAATGAAAAGACCTTCGGATATACTTTAGAAAATATACTTACCTATAATAAGACTTTAGGAGGCAAGCATGATCTGGGATTCACCTTCCTGCAAAGTATACAGGAGTCTAAATTTGAGCGTCAACGTACCAGAGTGGTGAATTTGCCCTACGAAACTCAATTGTGGTATAACATTGCAACAGCAGGAACCATAGAAGCTAATCAATCCAGATTAGAAGAATGGCAGTTGGCTTCTTATATGGGTAGGGTAAACTATACGCTGGCAGATAAATATCTCTTTCAATTCACGTATCGTGCTGATGGCTCTTCCCGACTGGCTGAAGGAAACAAGTGGGCATTTTTCCCGGGTATATCTGTTGGATGGCGCTTGATTGATGAGTCATTTATGTCAGGAGCCACTAGTTGGCTTTCAGAATTAAAACTTAGGGCTTCTTATGGCGAAGTAGGTAATACTTCAGTAGATCCTTACCAAACTGCAGGACGTCTGGAAAGATCATTGTATGATTGGAACGATGGAAATGCTGCTGGTTTCAGGCTAAATGAAATTGCAAATGAGGAATTAGGCTGGGAAATTTCCAAAACTGTAGATGTCGGAATGGACTTTGGGTTGTTTAATGGACGTCTTTCAGGTAGTCTAGACTTTTACCAGACAAACACTGAAGACCTACTCTTAAGACGCCAGCTTCCTTTTACTTCAGGCTATGAGGAAGTATTACAAAATGTAGGT
>JBBSOG010000424.1:0-5495 GCA_038259985.1 Cytophagales bacterium | reverse complement strand
TCTAACCAACTGAGCTACATTCACCAGATTATAAGGTTACAAAAGTAAAAATACACAGCCATATTGCCAAATAGTAACTTGCTTTTTGTAGAAAATTATTAATCTAGCACCGCATACTCCGCCTTGATAGGAAAATGGTCTGAGAAGGGCACTTCCCGGTAAATATCATACTTTACCGCTTTCAAACCGCTACTAAAAAACTGATTATCAATTCTTAAAAAAAAGAGCTTCCCGTTATAACTAAACCCAAAACCGTTGCCCGCTTCCTCAAAGGCATTATCAAGATGCTCTTTAAGTGTGAGATAAGTATAGCTGTACGGAATATCATTAAAATCACCGCACACAATGACCGGATACGGACTTTGTTTGATATGGCTCAATAAATGATCTACCTGCTTAGCACGTTCAATAAATCCAAACTTTAGCTTCTTGGCGATGTTTAAATAATTCTTTTTGGCCTGTTCAAAATCCCCAATCTTGCTCTCATCAATACTCATGGATTGAAGATGGATATTATACACCCTGATGGTATCCTGCCCGGTATCAATATCAGCGAAAATAGCGTGCTGATGCGGGAGGTCATCCAATGCTACATCTCCTGATTGAATAATGGGAAAGCGGCTGAAAATTGCCAGCCCAAATTGCGCACCAATCCGGTTGACAAATGAGGGTTTGACGACAGCATGATAGTTCTTATTCGCAGAAATTTTATCAGTAGTATTAAATACCTCGGACTTACTATCATTATAAAACTCCTGCAAGCATTTTATGTCCGCATCGTCCTCGGTCAGCCAATTGACCATTGACTTGCCAGGGGTGTTTTTGTTTTGCAAATAAGCATAAGTGTTGAAAACCCTTACATTATAATTGAGCACGCTTATACGGCTATTTACACCTTTTTCTGTCTCAGCAGTAGTCTCGGAATTGTAAGAAAAGCTGGAATCAACATAGGGGTAGCCTAGTATTAGTAAACACAGGTGAAGCAGAAAAAGGGGATTAAATCTAATGAGAAAAAAGCACAGCAAAACCATATTAACCAAAAGCAACACGGGGATTGCCAAGGAAAGAAAGCCTGCTATCCACAGGTTCTCGGGGGAAATGTTAGGGCTAAGATAAGCGAGTACAGTTAGTCCTGTGGTGATAAAACTAAACGTCCTGATCAAATTTTTTACTCTTTGTGGATATGCTAATAATTAGGATAAGCAGAGCACAATATAAACATTATTGCTACCAAAAAATTACTAAAAAGGTTGAATCTCCACATAGAAACAATCAGCGGTCAAAGTGTAAGCGCATTCCCATTATAGTATCATCCAACTTTCCATTGGAATATGCCAGGTGCCCGGACACAAAAGTATGCATTATCTGCGACCGAAAAGTTTGGCCTTCAAATGGGGACCAACCACACTTCGCTAGTATATTTGGCTTTTCTACTGTCCAGGGAGCGTTAAGGTCTGCTAGGACTAAGTCAGCATAATAACCTTCCCTTATAAAACCTCTGCGATCAATTTGAAAAAGGATGGCAGGATTATGACAGGCTTTTTCTACAACTTTTTCTAACGAGATTTTGCCCTGATGATACATTTCCAGCAGCGCTACCAGACTATGCTGGACTAAGGGACCGCCGGATGGGGCTTTAAAATAAGCCTGCTTTTTTTCTTCTAAAGTATGGGGTGCATGATCAGTAGCAATGACATCTATTTTATCTTCCAGCACTGCTTTGAGAATGGCTTCCTTATCATTTCTAGTTTTTATCGCTGGGTTCCACTTGATAAATGTTCCTTTGTCTGCATAGTCACTATCATCAAACCACAAGTGATGGATGCATGCTTCGGCGGTAATTCTTTTCTCACTTAATGGTTTGCTGTTATCAAACAGCGCGGTCTCCCGGGCAGTGGAGATATGGAGTATGTGCAGTTTGGTATGGTATTCTTTGGCCAGGTTCACCGCCAAAGAAGAAGATCGGTAGCAAGCTTCGGCACTACGAATAAGCGGGTGCATGGCAATAGGGACTTCTTCGCCGTATTTCTCCCGAAAAATTTGCATATTTTCCCGGATGGTTTGCTCATCTTCACAATGGGTAGCCACCAACATTTCTGCCTTTTGAAACACATTCCGTAAGGTTGTTTCATTATCTACCAGCATATTTCCGGTAGATGAACCCATGAAAATCTTAAGCCCGCATACTTCTCGGGGATTCGTTTTGAGCACCTCTTCCAGATTATCGTTAGAGACACCCATGAAAAAAGAGTAATTGGCTAAAGATTTTGCTGCTCCGAGCTGGTATTTATCTTCCAGTAGTTCCTGAGTAAGTACATTGGGTACTGTGTTGGGCATTTCCATGAAAGAAGTAACCCCTCCGGCAACAGCTGCCCTGGACTCTGTAAATATGTCCGCTTTGTACGTAAGCCCCGGTTCACGAAAATGGACCTGGTCATCAATCAGGCCGGGAAGCAAACAAAGTCCCTGTGCATCAATAGTTTGGTCAGTAGGTATGCTACTTAAGTCCGGGGCAATCCTACTGATCAATTGATCTTCAATAAGTACGTCTGCTTCCTGAATTTTGCCTTCATTAATCAACTGAGCGTTGAGTATTTTTGTAGTCGTCATGACGTTTGCTATCGTTTTGTGCTGGTATATTACATGAATGAATAGAGAAATAAAAATAATAAAGGCTTTGAATAACGTTGTCTTTTAGGGGTTTTGTGTTGTACAGACAAATAAGGATGGTGAGTTTGAAAGTACTTTAAAAAAGCGGAAACACTAAAAGCAATAATCTAAAATTAAAGCACTTTTTCTTACAAAGCCCTACGAGTTTAAGCTTTAAATTGTCAGGTCATCTTAGGTAATTATCATGGTAATCTTTAAGCTAAGGTATTTAATTTTTGTAACTTTGTAAGCTGATGGTTAACCTTAATATTTCGTCAAAAGTACCTATTGAAGCTTCCCCGAAGTCAAGCTTTGAGGAAGTCCAGAAAGTGTGTCAAACATGGATATGGGTAGTACTTCCCGTTGCTTTTGCCGGACTGGTATTGATGATTGCCAATCAGGTGATGTTCAGGCAAGTTTTTGGTGAAAATTTACTCACTTTTTCTTCTATTATTTTTGTAACTATTTTGCTGAGCTTATTTACCCTACTTATTTATAAGGCTCATCTGGTCACCAAGATTGACGAATATGGTATTCGCTACCGCTTTTACCCACTCCAAATAAAATCGCGTACTATCTACTGGAAAGATGTAGTAGAAGTATATATCCGTGAATATGATGGCCTAAGCGAATACGGAGGCTGGGGAATCAAGTTTGGTAAGCATGGCAAAGCATACACTGTCAAAGGACGGTACGGTTTGCAAATAGAACTTTCTGATGAGCGCAAAATTCTGATAGGCACCCAAAAACCTATCGAGCTGGAAAAGCTAATGCTTCATCTTCTTTATGATTATGAAGTGCATTAGTAGTAATCAAAAGTACCATGCTCCCCTCTGATGGTTACTTTCTTTTGCACTGACTTTTCTACCTTTCCAATTATTTTCGCCTCTACTTCAAAACTTTCGGCAATCGTGATGATGGATTGGGCATAAGCCTCCGGAATATAAATTTCCATGCGATGTCCCATATTAAACACCTTATACATTTCTTTCCAATCGGTGCCACTTTCAGCTTGTATCATAGAGAAAAGAGGAGGCGTGTCAAATAAATTATCTTTGATAATGTGCAAATCGTTGATAAAATTGAGCACTTTGGTCTGGGCACCGCCACTACAATGTATGATACCATGAATCTGAGAGATGTATTGATCCAGGACCTTCTTCATAATAGGAGCATAAGTACGCGTAGGGGCCAGTACCAACTTTCCAATATCCAGTTGCTCACCATCCCTTGTAGTAAAGTCTTCGCTAAGTGATTTGCTTCCACTGTAAACAAGTGAATCGGGTACTTGCGGGTCAAAGCTCTCCGGATATTTGGTTGCCAGTGCATGATGAAAAACATCGTGACGGGCAGAAGTTAGCCCATTGCTGCCCATACCGCCATTATAGCTATCTTCATAAGTAGCTTTTCCAAATGAAGCCAAACCGATAATTATATCGCCTTCCGCTATATTTTCATTGGTAATCACCTGGTCACGGCGCATGCGGGTGGTTACCGTGCTATCTACGATAATAGTGCGGACAAGGTCGCCTACGTCGGCGGTTTCCCCGCCGGTACTGATGATGTTGATACCATGCGAACGAAGCATTGCCAATACTTCCTCAGTACCTTCAATGATGGCGGAGATCACTTCTCCGGGAATCAGGTTTTTGTTGCGACCAATGGTAGAAGATAGTAGAATATTTTCCAGCGCACCCACACATATCAGATCATCTAGGTTCATGATAATAGCATCCTGGGCAATGCCTTTCCAAACAGACAAATCCCCGGTTTCTTTCCAGTACAGATAAGCCAAGGATGACTTAGTACCAGCGCCATCGGCATGCATGATGTTGCAATAGTCAGGGTCACCACCTAACATATCCGGCACTACTTTGCAAAAGGCATTGGGGAAAATGCCTTTATCCAGGTTTTTGATTGCTTGATGTACATCTTCTTTAGAAGCGGAGACACCACGCTGGCTGTATCTTTCACTCATAATTTTTTTATTCGCTGAGGCTGCAAAGATACAAATTGTAACATGAGGCTAAAATAAAAAAAGCTTGTCAGGGTTTAAGCAGTAGCCTAACAAGCTTTTTTATGTTATGTTGATCACTCTTTCTAATTGGACACTTCCGCGCGATTGTTGTTTACGCTGGTCACTTTAAATTCCGTTCTTCGGTTGATCTCATGCTGATCATCGTTCATCGCATTTTTGATGATCAACTGCTCTTCGCCATAGCCACGTGCAGTGATACGGGCAGGGGTAATTCCGCTATCCACCAAGTATTTAACAGCAGATTCAGCCCTGCGTTGGGATAATTTTTGATTGTAATCATTGTCTCCCTGGGCATCAGTATGTGAGCTAAGCTCAATGCTAATTTGCGGATTATCTTCCATGATTTTTACCAGCTTATCCAACTCTACCGCTGCCACATCGGTAATAAATGACTCATCAAATTCGTAATAGATATTTTCCAGTACGATGGCTTTGTCAAGGACAATTTTGTTAAGTACCAGTTTCGCTGTAAAAGTCGTATCGGTAATCATATCCACCAGTTCCTCCTGAGGGATAGTTTTTCCTACAGTGCTAAAGGGAACCCGGGTAGTAAAATAGCCTTCTTTTTCACCGATCAGTTCATAATTAGTACCACCTTCTACCGGAAATTTGAATGCCCCTTCATCCCCTGAGTTTTGTGTCTCAATGGCGCTTCCTTCAGGAAAGCCCAGACTTACTTTTACATCTTCCAGTTTTTTTTCTTCCCCTGATTCTTCTTCTTCCGTCACAGTAATTCCTGCCAGAAAGTAGTTGACGGTTTTTAGTTCGGGGTCATTGTTAACGAAAGCATAGATATCGTCATCTCCCT
>JBBSOG010000423.1:0-5499 GCA_038259985.1 Cytophagales bacterium | reverse complement strand
GTTGTTATAAATTTTGATTTTTTGTTAATATTTTGATGCCTCTACCAGATTGCCGGTAGCATGTTTCATTTCAAGTTCTGAGCGCTTTAGTTTTACCCAGGCTGTCAGATAAGCGGTTTGTGCCTGACTCCGTTCGTTCTCTGAGTCAATGACCTCGCTCACACCAGTCACGCCTTCTTTGTACTGTAGTTCCACATTTTGATATACTTTGTCTGCCAGTTTGAGCGCCCGTTGTTGCAAGGCTACTGCCTGCCGCTGCGTTTCCAGGCTGGATGCCGCGTTGGCGATTTCGTTTTGTACCTGCTGTTCCAATAAGCTGATCTGATTGCGGGTCTGCTGCTGTTGAATTTGTTTTTGTGCCCGCTGAGAACGTTTGCTCAGCCCATCAAAAATGGGTACTGACAGTTGGACACCTACATAGCTGGTCGGAAAAAACTCATAATAGTCATTGCTGAATTCGCCAAAACCACTTTGGCGGTACACTCCGGTAGCATACAGGGAAGGCAAATAGCCTGCTTTGATTTGCTTTTCTTCCAACTGCTGTACTGCCAGTTGCTGTTTCGCCAACGCTACATCGGTACGGGCAACGCTATCGGTGAACACAAGTACCTGATCATTTTCCACATTGATGATTGTATCAATTGCGAATGACACGGACATAGGCGTGTTGGTGAGCAATTTAAGCCCGTTTAGCAGTTGCTGGTAAGTGACTTCCAGGTTAGCCATTTGGTTCACCAGATTAGCCTTGTTGAGTTGGAGACGTTCTACATCGGTGGATTTTGCCAGGTCATTTTGTCTCAGCAAATCTGTGATCCTAGTCAGTCGCTCCAAAGAAGCAATGTTTTCCTTCAGCAATTTGATCTGCTCAGCCACAGATTGCGCCTGATAGTAAGTGCTAGACACTTGGTAAACTACTTCTTCCTTGGTCTGCTGCAGTTGCAAGCCCGCGATTTTCTGGCCTGTTTCAGCGGCTTTGATACCTACCGGAAGTTGCGGGTTATAGAGCACCTGCTGTAGCTGCACGGTCAGGTTAGTTTGCTGTGGAAGCCCGAACGATAGCGGGATATAGCCCTCAGGAGCAGCGCCACCTTCCCCGCTTCCGCCTAGCCCGAAAGCGGACGCCGGAGCGACTTGGGTGGGAATATCGAAGAAATACTGATGGGATGCTTCAAAATTTATCGTCGGTAAGAAGTTATTCTTTACTTCCCGAACCTGCTCGGCATATAGCGCCTGCCCTTGATGGCTGATCTTCAGGTTTAAGTTTTCATCCAAGGCTTTATCCAGGACTTCATCCAGGGAATAAGTCGTTTGCGCCCATAGGGGCGTGGCCAGGAAAGCCAATAAAATAATAGGTAAATATTTAGTAGACATCTTTTTAAATTTTCTTTTTAAACAGTTGTTTAAACGTGGACAAAATGGTCAGAGTTGTTGAAATGTAAAATTTTTTAAATATTTATTTTAAACAGGTGTTTAATTAACAAACAAAAAAAATACAGGCTTATTCAGCAGTTGTTTTTAAGTAAGCCATAATCATTTCAGGAATAATATCTTTTTGTTCATCAATAAAGGTGAGGAAGTCTTTTCCTTTTACATTATCTATATGTTCCAAAAATGGTATCGCCATGAACGACATGATTACCGGGGAAGTAATGAGATGCTCTACATGACGAAGCTCTATTTTACGAATCTTACCTTCCTTAGCCTCCTCTGTAAGCTGTTTGGCCAAGGCAGACTCATCAAATTTCTCCCATTTGTTAGAAGCAATTTTTTTACAAAAATCAGAGTTGTTACGAAATTCGCTAATAATAAAAAAGGGTAAATCCGGCGTAAGTTTCAAGTGGTCAATAAGCTGTGAAACATAGCGGCAAATTCTTTCTTCTAAGGTGATATCTTGCGTGTTAAGTGTGTCATTGAGCGCTTTTGCGTATTCTTCAAAATTCTCGGTCAATATGGATTCATAAAGCCTTTCCTTGCTACGAAAATAATAGTTCAACAAAGCGATGTTAACTCCCGCTTCTTCGGCTACATCACGAATTTTGGTACCTGCAAAGCCCCGCTCGGTGAATAAGCGTTTAGCAACCTGTCTTATTTTTTCTTCGGTATTATCGGCTTCATGTGTGATTCCTGCCATGTAGATATATATAATCGGTTTCTGATTTCAATAAAGTAATTAAACAACAGCTTACCAACAATTTAGCCTTTGGTAAGCAAAGATATAAATTAAATTCTTTTTTTAAACAACTGTTTAAATATTATGAAAGTTCATTCCCTTAGGATAAGTTTATTTACCGGTAACACAGTGCTCCGGTTGATAACTATTCATGCATCAGATCTAATTTTAAAGCAAAGCTCCATCCCTGATAGGTTAATAAGCCATAAATCCATACATTCAACAACGGATACACAACCCCATACTTATGAGAAAATGCCCGCTTCTATTTTTGTTGCTTATACTTTTCGCCTGTCAAAATCAGCCTGCCCCTTTTTCACCTGAAGCAAAAGTCGCCTTGTCTACTTTTGAAATCATGGATGGCTTCCAAATAGAATTAGTAGCCTCCGAACCTCTCGTTGCTGATCCGGTAGCGATGGAGATAGACGAAAACGGACGCATGTATGTAGTAGAAATGCATGGCTACCCGCTGGATACGGAAGGTTCCGGAAAAGTCAAGATATTAGAGGACACTGACGGGGATGGCCTTCCTGACCAAGCGACCCTCTTTGCTGAAGGTTTGATTCTTCCTACCGGGATCATGCGCTGGAAGCAGGGGGTATTGGTTACCGATGCGCCTAATGTCTGGTACCTGGAGGATAGTGATGGGGATGGCAAAGCAGATATCAAGGAAAAGATGCTCACCGGTTTTGCGCGTTCCAATCCACAGCATAACCTAAACACCCCAGTCTATGGATTAGACAACTGGATCTATCTGGCACACGAAAGCAGTGTATCTACCAAATTCTTCCACGATAAATTTGGCGGTGAAGGGGAAGAAATCATTTTTCCTGATCAACCAGCTATCAAACTTCCCCGCAATGCTAACGGCAGAAATGTACGCTTTCGCCCGGATACTTATCAGTTGGAAGCGATGTCGGGAGAAAGCCAGTTTGGGCATACTTTTGACCCCTGGGGACATCAACTATTGACCAGCAATGCCACCCATCTTTTTCATGAAGTGATCGCTGCTTCTTATCTGAATAGAAATACCAACCTGGCAATGTCGGACGCTACCGCCTATTTGCCTTCATACGGATGGGGCATTGAAGTGTACCCGATTACTAAAAATCCTGAACATCAATTACTTACCGACGTGGGCACCATTACTTCGGCTTGTGGTGTCAGTTGGTACCAGGGTGACCTTTTTTCGGAAAAATTTAAGCAGGTCACTTTTGTGGCAGAGCCGGTACACAATCTGGTTCATGCCGATGTAATCAGTGATCAGGGGGCTACTTTCAGCGCTGACAGGCTTCTGGAAGACAGTGAGTTTCTGGCCTCCACGGATAGCTGGTTTCGTCCTGTTAACTTTTATCAGGGCCCTGACGGCGCGCTTTACCTGATTGATTATTACCGAAAAATTATTGAACATCCGGAGTGGATGTCGGAGGAAGTTAATAATTCCGGCCAGTTGTATGAAGGTACCGATCAGGGCAGGATTTACCGAATTACTCCGAAAGACACCCCTGCCATGTCTTTTTTACACAACATCCACTTAGGGGAAGAGGATAACGAAAAGCTGGTAAGCAGGCTGGCACACCCTAACTTGTGGTGGCGCCGACATGCCCAGCGCCTCTTGATAGACAGAAAAGCCAGTGAAGTATCCGAAGCATTGCAGGAAATGGCCGTGCAGAATAAATCATCAGTAGGAAGGTTGCATGCCCTCTGGACCCTGGAAAGTTTAGAGGAAATGGACGAAAAAACTCTATTAGCCGCACTCCAAGATAAGGAGAGTGGCGTACGGGAGAATGCCATCAAAATTGCTGAGATACACCTGGAGCAATTTCCAGCGCTCATAGCTGCCCTCTATCAACTCGCAGAAGACAAGGATGCCAAAGTACGCTTTCAATTGCTTTGTACATTAGGAAGTATACAAGAGGACAAAGCGCAAGATATCATCTGGAAGCTCCTCAAAAAAGACATGCAGGATGAATGGGTACAATATGCGGCCTTATCTTCTGCCGAAGACCGGGAGACCGAATGGATGCATTTGGCGATTACCCAACTTGCAGAGGAAGAAAAAAGTGAGGCAGCCCCATTTTTCAAAAAACTAGCTACTATGATTGGTAATTCGGGAAACACAGTAGCTATTGAAAGCTTGATCAGGGAAGCCACTGCTTCGGCAAAAATAAGCACTGGCTGGCAAGCGGCCTCCCTTCAAGGCCTTGCCGATGGGCTAGGCCATCAGTCCGTTGATTTGCCCGACAAGGAAAAAGAGCAGCAACGTTTACTTACATTGCTTACGCCTGATACCCCTACCGAACTACGGCAAGCTAGTCTTGATTTGCTTACCACACTCGGTTTACCCGAAAACAAATCTTTGTTAGCACCTGCGCTTATCGCTACCTCCCAAGCCCTGAATTCGCCCCAAGCTGACCCAGCATGGCGAACTGATGCCATACAATTTCTTGCGATGGTTGACCCGGAGAAGTATTTGTCGGAATTATCATCCCTTATCCGGCCTCAGGAACCAATGATGGTGCAAAGGGCGGCTATTCAAAGTATGGGGCGAGGTGAAAAGGTAGCCCCCTGTACCTTTATTCTTGAGAAATGGCCCAGCCTTTCCCCTGAACTCAGGGACGAAGCCATCAACATTTTTGGCAGCAGTCAGGCACGTATGCTACTCCTGCTGGACGCGGTAGAACAGCATACTGTGGAACCTTCCACCATAGGCTGGCGACGCAGTGTTCATTTGATGAACCACGATGATGAAGCAGTCAGGACGAAAGCACGTACGTTACTGGCAGCTTCAGCACCTAATGAAGCCGAAGTAATAGCACAATATCAACCTGCCCTTATTTTGGAGGGAGATGCAAAGCAAGGGCTTGACATATTTACACAATCTTGTGCCCGCTGCCATACTTATGCAGGTAAGTTAGGCAACACTATTGGGCCGGATCTGTCTACCCTTAGGAACAGAAGTAAGCGTGCCATCATGGAAGATATTCTTATGCCTAATAAATCTATTGCTGATGGCTACGAATTTTGGGAAATTACCCTTAGCAACGGTAAAAAACTGGCAGGCATTATCAGTTCAGAATCAGTAAACGCATTGACACTTACCGATCTTAGCGGACAGACGAATACGGTGCAGCGCCAGTATATCCAAGCACTGAAAGATTCGGAAATCTCTGCCATGCCTAGCGGTTTAGAAAATCAAATTGACCATCAGCAGATGGCTGACTTGCTGGCATTTTTAAAAGGCAAGCCTTCGGAATCACTTCAATCCGCCCTGCGATAATTACGCTTCATTTTATTATGGCTTTACCGAACTTCCGGCCCTGATATTT
>JBBSOG010000422.1:0-5527 GCA_038259985.1 Cytophagales bacterium | reverse complement strand
TCGTCACAGACGAGGACGATGTACTTCAAATTTTATGTTTAATATATTTGTGTTCAGGTACGTACCTGAACAAAATTAAGTAATACTTTAACTTGTCCTCGTGTGACACGAGGATACCCGAGATAGGCGTTTTAAACACCCTTTTCATTATTCCTCGTCATAAATGAGGACAATAGAATCACTATAAAATAATTACGACCTGGTACTTAGCTCCAATAAATGCATAGGTTTGGCAGGAAAACCTCATCCGCTGCCTGAACTATAAATCAATGTTAAACCAAAAAACTACTCTCCTCTTTGATTTTGACGGTACTATTGCCGATTCCCTGCACCGCCTGCTAGACATCAGTAATTCCCTGGCCGATGAATATGGCTATCTGAAAATTGACCAAAAAGATATTGCCCGTTTCAGGACAAAATCTACCTTGGAGACTTTTCGTGAACTCAAAGTGCCCATGCTTAAGGTGCCTATCATCGCGTCACGTGTGAAGAAAAAATTCCAAGAAGAAGTACATCTGGCGCTGCCCTTTGCCCAAATGGAAGCGGTATTACCACAACTTGCCCGTTCGTTCAGCTTAGGCATACTCACCTCCAATACCGAACAAAATGTGAGCAAGTTTTTGCAGACGTATCAACTTACCTGCTTTGACTTTATCTATTCTTCCACTAATCTTTTCGGAAAAAGCAGGGTGCTCAGAAAAATTTTGCGGGAGAAAAAAATCAGCGCCTCTGAGCTTATCTACATCGGGGATGAAATGCGTGATATTGAAGCCGCCAAAACCATTGGCATTGACATGATTGCGGTGAGTTGGGGGGCACATACAACAAAAGCTTTAGCTTCGCTAAAGCCTTCTTATCTGATCCATCAACCGGAGGAGTTGCTTGAACTTTTCTTGGCTTAACTATTTAAACCCTCTCAACATTCTGTAGGTAATCCTGAGTGAATTTAGTCAAGTCCAAATCTGAAGCTTGAGAGTATTTTTGGGGCCAAAAAGCTTAAATTAATGAAATACGATATGCTATGAAAATAACTACAAGCTGTAAGTAATACAGGTGGGTTTCAAATACAAATTAAAAATCCTGTCATCAATAGCTTTTCTGGCCAGATAAGCTAAAAACTAGCAAATTAGACAAGCCTGAGAACGTATGGACTACTCAAACTTTTGGGGCATTAACAATAAAAGGCAGTATAATATTTTAAAATTAACGCTTGTATGCTAACCTGAACAATCTCAAAAGATATTCAGCTTAAGCAAGGAAGTACAGTGTCTATGTACTTCTTTTCACCATATTAATAGTCGTCATCATCATCGCTCGTTTCTTCGTCACCTTTATCCTCTTCTTCATCATCCATCTCGTAAGCATCTTCGTAACTTTTTTTCTTATTGTAAGAGGGAGCATCCTCATCTTCTTCATCACTACTACCTCCCACAGCACCTTCTTCTTTGACCTCGTCAGCCGAGAAATCATCCCTCAGCGTGCCTTCATTATCGTAGTCCTCATCATCTTCTATGATCTGATGTGCCTCGGTAATGGTCATGCGGATGAGATAATAAATTTCTGGGGTGTCAAAAGGAAGCGCTGAAACCCGTTTTCCTTCTTTGTTGGTAAAGCTTATGAGATTATCGGCAAACCCACTAGGATATGACATCTTGATCTGGGCAACCACTTCTTCCGGTAGATTTTCATAGTCTTTGACAATCCTCTTTTTTTCCATAATTGATACTAAATTTTGATACTGCTTTTCAAAAGATGACGAATGAACTTTATGATACCGACAAAGTAGCACTATTCATATTATTTTTCAAAACGCTGAATTTTTTTTTCATGAAGTTTATGATCGTGATAACATAAACAATATTTTGTGCTATTGCATACAACGAATTCTAACAGATTTGCATCTTTTCTTACAAACAGCGCTCTTGCCATGAAATACTGTTACCTGTTACTTTGCCTTTTGTTCAGCTTTCCCATTCTGGCCCAGGGCATCAGAGGAACGGTCTATACGCCTGAAGGGGAACCACTTCCCTTTGCCACCATTTATATCAAAGCGAAAGAAACTGGCTCTAGTACCAATGAACAAGGCAAATATGAGGTTTCATTAGCGCCGGGAAATTACGAACTGGTGTTTCAGCACCTGGGCTATGCCTCCGTCTTAAAGAATGTGCAGGTGCAGGACAGCTATGTCTCCCTGGATATCACTTTAGCCGACCAGGCTATAACGTTGAAGGAAATAGAAGTGAATGCGCGGGCAGAAGATCCTGCGTATACCATTATCCGTAAAGCCATTGCCAAAAGCAAGTTCCACCGCTTGCAGGTGCAAAGCTATCAGGCAAAAGTCTATGTGAAGGGAGCGGGCAGGGTAAAAGATGTGCCTTTCTTTCTGGAAAGGGCCCTGGAAAAAGAAGGCGTAGATTCTTCCACCGTCTTCCTGACGGAATCGGTGAGCGAAATTACTTTTGAACAGCCCAATACACTCAAAGAAAAAGTCATCTCCATCAGGGCAACCGGCGATGATAACAATACCAGCCCCAATGGTTTTATCAACGGCAGTTTCTACGAACCTGAACTGGCAGGCGTAATTTCCCCGCTTTCCCCACGGGCATTTGCCTATTATAAGTTTCAGTTTGCCGGTAGCTTTATGGACCGTAGTTACGAGGTGAACAAAATCAGGGTAATCCCCCGATCACGGGGAGACAATGTCTTCACGGGCTACATTTATATCATTGATGACCAGTGGAGTATCCACAGCGTGAATATGTTTACGTATAAGCAAGGTTTTAAAATCAATGTCAAGCAAATGGCTGCGCCCATACAGGAGGTTGTCTGGATGCCGGTGAGCCACAATATTGAAATAAGCGGAAAATTCCTGGGTATTGAGCTGGAATATAAATACCTGGCAACGGTAAGTGATTACGACATTACCATCAATCCTGACCTTCAGACAGAAGTGGTGGTGGTAGATGAAAAGATTGAAAAAGAACTCGCGGCCGTACTGGAAAAAGAAGAAAAGTTTGATCAGGGCTTTGAAGCAGGAGATTCCACCAATATTTTTAAAGAAAAAAAACGCTTTACCCGTAAAGAACTACGCAAGACCCTCAAAGCTTACGAAAAAGAGATAGAAAAGCAGGAAGAAGCCCCTGACGTGGTAGAGAACCGCAGCATGACGATAGACTCCACTGCCTATCAGCAGGATTCTGCTTACTGGTCTACCATCCGCCCGGTGCCGCTTACCGATATGGAACAGGACAGCTACCAGAAACTGGATAGCATGGCGGTAGTAGAAAAAGAAGAAGAGGAAGCCGAAGAAAAGGGCACTTCCCGTCCAAGAAAGAACATCGGCCTGGGTCGGGTATTCTTCGGAACTACTTTTGACTTAGGCAAGCATACTTCGCTGGAATATAAATCCCCCTTAAGCGAGCTTAACTTCAATACGGTGGAAGGCTATCAGTTTACCGTGCCCCTGGTACTGCGTACCCAAGTATTGAAAAAATCATTTGAAATTGCCCCCACGGCCCGCTATGCTTTTGCCCGCAACAAAATCACTGGAAAGCTGGCGGTCAACTTTTCGCTCAGTGAAAACCACCTGAAAGTAGAAGGCGGGCGTTATGTCAGCCAGTTCAACAGCAATGACCCTATTCATCCTTTCATAAACACTTTTACCACGCTTTTGTACGAGCAAAATTACATGAAGCTTTATGAAAAAGAGTACGTACAAGTGGAACTCCGACGCAAATTCAGTGATAAATTGCATCTGGAAGGGCAACTGGGCTGGGCAGAGCGCCATCAACTAGAGAATAATACCCCACATAGCTGGAGAGACGTAGAGGCAAGGGCATACACGCCCAATACGCCCGTAAACTTGGAATTGAATGACACCTCTTTTCCCACGCACGATGCAGTTATTTTGTATGCGCGTGCCTGGTATCGGCCCTTTCTTAAATACAAGATCAAAAATGGGGATAAAAGTATCATGAACCCTTCTTCACCCGAATTTCGGTTGAGCTACCGTAAAGGAATTCCTGATTTGCTTGGTAGCCAGGTCAACTATGATATGGTAGAAGTGGGCGTACAGCATCAGTTTGATATTGGGATTAGGGGCAGGATAGATTATAATGTATATGCCGGAGGCTTTGTGAACAACAAGCAGTTGTACTTCATGGATTTTCAGCACTTTATGGGCAACCGCACGGTGATCCAGATGAGCGATCCGGTAGGCAGTTTCCGGCTGCTTGATTATTACCAGTACAGCACCAGTCATCAATATGTGGCATCCCACCTTCATTATCAGTTCCGCAAGTTTTTGTTTACCCAGATATTTGAGGTACGCCTGCTGGGCATCAAAGAAAATATATTGTTCAATTACCTGAAAACCGATCTCTCTCCCCACTACATGGAAGTTGGCTACAGCCTGGATAACATTCTGCGTTTTCTAAGGGTAGAAGCCATCGCTAATTTTGAGGATGGAACATACCGTAACTTCGGTATCCGGATAGGTATCGCTACCACGCTGGAAAATTTGTTTAATTAGACATAAAAAATCAGGCCTCGTCCACTTCTTTATTTCAATCACTGCAATATGCAACAGCCACCTGAATACAAAATACCCCATCAGACCCGCATTGGTCATGTACACCTCAAAGTAGCAAACCTGCAACGTTCCCTTGACTTTTATTGTGGCCTGCTGGGTTTTGAGTTGATGATGAAGTATGGTGAAGACGCGGCTTTTATCTCTGCCGGAAAATACCACCACCACATCGGCTTAAATGTATGGTATAGTAAAGACGCGCCACCCGCTCCCAAAAAGGCACCCGGTCTTTTCCATACGGCAATCGTTTATCCCACGCGGAAAGACCTGGCTATTATCTACGTCCGGCTCCAAAAGGCTGAATATCCACTCACTGGGGCAGCCGACCACGGTGTTTCTGAAGCCCTCTACCTGGATGATCCTGATGAAAACGGCGTAGAACTTTACTGGGATAAGCCAAGGGAAGCATGGCCTCAACAAACTGATGGTTCACTGGATATGTACACGGCCCGACTGGATATTGAAAGCCTACTCCGTGAACTTAAGTGAGCGCGTTTGAAAGTATTAGTTTGATTTTTTCATTGCTGAGTCTGATACACCCGCACATAGTCCACCGTCATGCTTTGGGGCCAGATGTTTTCGTCTACCCCTTGTGCACCGCCCCAATCCCCACCTACTGCCAGGTTTAGGATGAGGTAAAAGGGCTTGTCAAAAGGCCAGGCTTCTTCCTTGCCTTCATTTTCAAAAGTATGGTAGACTTCGCCATCCAGAAGCCAGTCAATCTTTTCGGGGGTCCAAGCTAAACCGTATACATGAAAAGCTTCGCTAAAGTCCGGCACCCTGATTTGTTTGCCTACTTGCGTTCCTTTTCTATGATTGTACGCCTCGGTATGTACGGTGCCGTGCACCACACCAGGGTCAAATCCTACGTGTTCCATGATGTCTATCTCCCCATCGCGGGGCCAACTGAAGTTCTCCACATTAGGCAGCATCCATATG
>JBBSOG010000421.1:0-5547 GCA_038259985.1 Cytophagales bacterium | reverse complement strand
CTGCTGGGCTACCTTATCTATATTGGTTTGAATTTTCTCGTACACCGGTGCTAACAGCTCACTTTCTTTTTGCTGTAGTGAAAGTTGAGCCTGCTGCTGATCCTGTTGGATTTGCTGTTGCAGTTCCTGTAATTCTTTTTCTTTGGCTGCCCTTGCCTCTTCAGTCATGGTCGCCGCACCTTTCTGGTAGGTATCCAATTGAGTCTGAAATCCCTGCATAGTCGCTTGGATTTTGTTTCCAAGCTGGCGCTGATAAGCCTGAAGGTCGGATTGAATTTGCTTGGCTTCAGGCATCTGTGCCAATATATAATCGGTGTCCACATAGGCGATTTTCAAATTGTCCTGTGCCTGGGCACCCATGGCAACCAAGGCCAACATCGCACTTACAAATAGAGTTTTAAGCTTCATTCTAACTTATATTTAACAATTAATTATTATATTAAAATTTAACGGATTACGTCTTCTTTTTCTCCCAAACCCAGTTCGTCCAATACATAGTCTGTATAGTCATGGATGGGATCGGTATAAATCATTACCATATCGCCTGACTTATCAAACACAATCTGTAACTTGTGCTGATTGGCTACTTTTTCTACCGCCTCAAAAACCTTCTCTTGTACCGGCTTAATTAACTCCTGCTTCTTCAGGTAAAATAAACCCTCAAAGCCAAACACCTTTTGTGTATATTCCTTGAGTTTGCCTTCCATTTGGTGTATTGTCTCCAGGCGCTCGCTTCTCATCTCCTCGGTCAACAAAACCTCTTCGGCCTTTAACTCACTGTACATCTCATCTATTTCCTGCTGTTTGGCCTGAATTTCTTCTTGCCACTCCGCTGCCAGTTGGTCTATTTGTCCCTGGGCTTCCTGATAATCAGGCATTTTTCCCAGCACAAAATCGGAATTAATGTACCCGAACTTCTGGGCTGATGCCGTGTGGCTCAGTAAACTGGCGCACAAAGTTACTAAAAGTAACGGGATGCCGAGTTTTTTTTTGCATTTAATCACCATAAACTTACATCAAAAGCTGTGCCTGATCATCTTTTTATGAAATTATCTGATTTGCTGGCCTATACGGAAGTGGAATTCAGGTCCGGGAGGGCGGAACTGATGCCTTAGGGTGGCAGGGAGCTCGTCAAAGCCATATCCCCAGTCAATTCCTAGTAGGCCAAACGCAGGCATAAAGATACGTGCACCTACACCAGCTGATTTTTTGAGATCAAAAGGATTGTACTTATTGTACTCGGCAAAGTTGTTACCCGCTTCTACAAATCCCAGCACATAAATAGTTGCCGAAGGATTGGGCGAAATCAGATAGCGCAGCTCTAGTGAGTATTTGTTGTAAGCAATACCTCCTTCAACGCCCGTTTCAGGGTCAACAGGCTCAATCCTATTGTCAGGATATCCTCTCAAACCGATCAGTTCCTGAGCTACAATGAAGCTTTGTCCCGCCATACCAGCGCCACCCATGGTGAAGCGCTCAAAGGGTGAATTAATGCCTGCCCCATAAGAACCAAACAGCCCGAAGTGCATATTCATATTGAGTACCAAGTTTTCTGACAAAGGCATATAGTATTTGGCGTCAAACATCCAGCGATGGTATTCCAGAAACTTATACCTTTCGTTGGGTTCCATATTGCTGTAATCCTTGTCTTCAAATAAAGAGTAAGGCGGGGTAAAGCTGGCTTCCAGCGAGATGGAAGAACCCCTGCGGGGGAACATAGGACTGTCTATACTATTCCGGGCAATCACGTTAGACAATGAAATATTATTAAATGTTCCGCTGGATAGACCTACCCCAATATTATAATTGTAGGTCTCATACCTACGGAATTGTAGGGTATTACTGATGCTAAAGAAATCGTCCGGCCACTTTACCCTTCTTCCAATACCTATACTGGCATTAGTAATTTTAATAGATTGTTCTACTTGCCTGGTAAAGTTAGAAAAACGTGCTGCCCCGGGGTTAGAGATTGTCCGTGAAAGCCCGATGGTCAGGTTATGAGGCTTTTTGCCTCCCAGCCAAGGCTCAGAGAAAGTAGCGGAATAACTCTGGAATACCCGGCCACTGGATTGTATCCTTAATGAAAGCTTTTGTCCGTCTCCTACTGGTAAGGGGCGCCAGCGGTCAAAGTGAGGGATATTTCTTACCGAGAAGTTATTAAATACGAGGCCAAGCGTACCCACAAAACCGTAGTAGCCGCCCCAGCCACCGGACAGTTCAATCTGGTCACTTGGCTTTTCTACCAGTTTATACTCAATATCTACTGTTCCTTCTGCGGGATTAGGAATAGGGTTGATACCAATCTGCTCAGGGTCAAAGTAACCTAACTGTGAAAGTTCGCGCTGTGTACGGATCAGGTCACGGCGGCTAAATTTTTGGCCAGGAACCGTATAAATCTCACGGCGGATCACATGGTCATTGGTACGGTCGTTCCCGCTAATGATAATTTTGCTGATCGTAGCCTGCTCACCTTCAAAAATACGCATCTCTACATCAATAGAGTCGTCTTCTATCCTTACCTCCACCGGATTCACATTAAAGAAAAGGTAGCCATTATCCATGTAAAGTGAACTCACATCTGCTGGCCCGGCGGGATTAAAATTGAGCCGTTTGTTCAGGTTTTCCAGGTCATAGACATCGCCTTTATCTATCCCCAATACTCTGGCCAGGGTCTCACTGTCATAGATATAGTTACCCGACCAGCTGATATCCCGGAAGTAATAACGCTGTCCTTCATCTACTGTGATATCAACATTGATGGTATTTTCCCCGGACCGATAAACACTATCCGAAATAATGGTAGCATCCCGGTAGCCTTTGGCATTGTAGAAATCTACTAGGGCTTTTTTATCGGCTTCATATTCTTCTTCAATAAATTTAGAGCCGTTAAAGAAATTCAGTTTTACATGTTCGTCAAAGTATTCTTTAGCTTCCGGAAAAGTGACGGGGTCTTGTTGCTTAGTAAAGAAGTTGCCTACTTTGCTGGCATTTAGGTGAACCAACTTACTGGCAAAGTCTTCCACTACCGTGAAGCGCACCTTTTCATTGGTCTTTTTCATTTTCCCTTCCAGCTTCTTCTCACTGAATACTTCATCACCTTCAATATTGATACGCTCAATTTTGACTTTCTCTTTCTTATCTACGTCAATGTTGAGCACCATATTATTAGTAAGGAGGGTATCAATATCCCGCTTCACGTTCACTTCTACGTTCAGATAACCTTTCTCTGTAAAAAAGTCCGCTACTGTATTTTTAGCCCGGTTGATTAGGGCTTCATCTACAATCTGTCCGCGGATCAGTTTGAGGTCTTCGGTGATTTCCGTTTCCTGGCTGCTATTTATTCCTGTCAGGTTAATTTTGCTTAGGCGGGGTTTTTCAGCCAGTTCTATCACGAGATAAATCTTATCCCCTTCGATTTTGCTGTAAGAAATTTTGATGTCTCCCAGGATTTTCTGCTTCCAGAGTTTCTGGATAGCATCGCTAATCTCCGGGCCAGGTATCATCACGCGGTCACCTACTTCCAGGCCAGAGAGGGAAATCAGCGCATTTTCGTTGAGTACTTTTGCCCCGGCCACAGTGATTTCAGCGATCTCATATTCTTGAGGTTCGGTATAGTTTACCTGCGGTGATGGCTTGGGGGTTTGCGTTCTTCTTCCAACGCCAATCTGAGCATTTGCTGTGTTTATCAAGACAGCATTTATAGCAAAGTATAGAAATAATAGTAAAGGTAGTTTTTTCATTTGAGTGCTAAGATTTCACTTGCTCACTGATTTTCCCGAATCTTCTTTCTCGCTGTTGATAGGCAAAAATCGCTTCGTATAAATGTTCTCTTCTAAAGTCAGGCCACAGTACGGGCGTCATGTATAGTTCTGTATAGGCTATCTGCCACAGCAGAAAATTACTTATCCGCA
Source organism: Cytophagales bacterium (assembly GCA_038259985.1). Classification (GTDB taxonomy): domain Bacteria; phylum Bacteroidota; class Bacteroidia; order Cytophagales; family Cyclobacteriaceae; genus Catalinimonas. Next base: position 1,636 of record JBBSOG010000421.1, on the reverse strand, counting down.
TTTCACCACTGGTACGAATAAGTAAGGACGGATCAGGAATATTTTTAGTATTAAGTAAACTTTCCCACAAAGGAATATCTACCTCTGAAGATTTAAGTTGGTCACGCTCAACCATTTGGGCAATTTGTTTTGCTGCCTGTAATATTTCCCACCGACCGCTGTAGTTAAGCGCCAATATGAGTGTTAAACCTGTGTTGCTGCCAGTAAGTTCGATTGCTTCGTTTAATTTATGGTTACATCCTTTGGGTAAGCTTTGCAGGTCACCAATGGCGGTCAGGCGTACATTGTTTTTCATCAAAGTGTCAACTTCGCTACTAATCGTAGCCACTAATAGCTGCATGAGGGCCTCCACCTCTAGTTTGGGCCTTCCCCAGTTTTCGGTAGAAAAAGCATACAGCGTCAAATAACTTACACCCAATTCGGCACAGCCCTCTGTCACTTCCCTTACTGCTTCAATTGCATTTTGGTGCCCGAACACCCTGGCTGCACCCTTCTTTTTTGCCCAACGGCCATTGCCATCCATAATGACGGCAATATGTTCGGGCAAATTCTTATGGTCTAGTTTATCTTTCATGACATCTCTGTACAAATTAGAGCGCAAGTTACAAAAATGCACTATTTTTTTCTACGGATGAAGTCTCTAATTAAACTTGTAGGGGCAGGGAATGGTATAGAAGGTGTAATTCAGGGTAACGCCCAGAAAATAGTACCAGTCTTTATCGTATTGATTTCCGTATTTGTAGTTTTTCACATTTATATCGCTTCCTGATACATTATCGATATAATCGAAGAATGTTTTTCTGACGCCACCTTCTAATGCCAGTTGCCATTTAGGATTAATAATGTATTTGAAACCCAGGCCAAAGGGTACGACTAACTGTACATTGCTATATTCTTCCGTTTTTTCTTCCGATTGACCAAAAAAAGCTACGCCGGCACCCATAAAAAAGTAAGGCGTCCACCTCAGTATATTGATATTTTTTCTGAAATCTAAAAAGTGATACTCCATGACAGTGGAAAGCTCTACCACCCCTTTGCTAAAACTGGTATCCCTGGCTTGTGCCAATGCATCAAATGGTGGATTATCATCTCCGTATAGCCAGCCACCTGTGAAACCTGCCCTGAGGCTAACGGCTTCACTGATGTTTCTTCTGTAGTGAAAAGTCAAGCCTGGCTGAAAATTTTTGGCTTTTATTTTTCTGGCCAAGTCGCCAGTATAGTTAAATGCCCCCAAACCAAACCCAATCTCATTTTTTTGTGCAACCGCATCATTTCCGCAAAATACACATGCTAAGAATAATAGAACAAGCGCGCCTTTCAGATAGACTCGCAAAAGAGACTGACCAGTGTATATCAATGGATTTGCTTTATTGATGTAAAGTATAATGTTATCTTAATAACTTAGGAAATGAGCATTTTGGTATATAGCGTAGGAAAAATCTAACAATAAAGGGTTACTACTGTGTTGTGGTAACCCTCGCTGATGTTATCTTGGCCTGATGCCACTTCTTTTGAATGGACTGGGGCCGAGCATAAATACCGCCCTGATCGTCGTGGTGATGAAAATATCTTTATCATTGGGGTCGCCTCGCTTGGCCCCTGCCTGTCCGTACCCTCTCAAATGCACATATTCCTG
>JBBSOG010000420.1:0-5547 GCA_038259985.1 Cytophagales bacterium | reverse complement strand
ATCTTTTTATCATGGCACAAGAAGAAACTAAAACCTGGCCGGAGTTGGCGATAGGTCTGTACGATAAACTAACTGGACGCAATGCAGAAATCACTTATCAATTTGATGATTTTGACCTCTATGTACCCAGCAAAGCAGGGGCTAACGGCGATGCTGATTTGGCCCATTGGAAGATGAACGGTACCGTTAAAATTACGACTACTGACGGTGTTAACAAGTAAACCCCAATAAAGCACAGGCAGAAGCTAATCATAGTTTCGCCTGTGTTTATTCTTTAATTCATTAATTATTTTTTATGGCTAAATCGGTGAAAGTAAGCGCAGACTTAAGGATACAAGGGGCAAATGGAGAGATCAAAGTTACCAATGAAGCAGACGGGAGCCTGGTCATTGATTTTCCCAACCCACGGAGTTTCCATAGTTTCGCTGATATCCCTCTTCCATTTAAGCCAGGTATCCGAACCATAGGAAAAGCAAACGCTGCTCTTTGGGAGCAGCGTCAGGTAGTTGTTGTAAAAGTAGCTCAAGTGGATTGGCTGGTATTAGGCCGAAATCCAAAGGCCTTTGTAAAATATGTGAAATTTATCCCCATTTACCTCAAGCAAAAGCTTTCCCGTAACGTTATGGAATACCTTGCAGGAGGCCTGATGGGACTTGTATTTACTTACTTGATTGTTAAAAAACGAAATTAAAGCCTGTCCTCATATTAACCATCCTGGCGTTACCCGGTTGTATCAGCGCGAGGATGTTATCGGTGACGGCATATAGTTGAAACCCTGTTCCCAGCGCAATGCCTAAGCCTAAGTTATTGTACGAGCGGGCATGCATGGTGTACGAAGCCGATGCCTGAAACCAACGCCCTACCGTCTGCGTAACCCCCAAAGACATTCCCTTGCGAAACCCACCCATAAAATCTGAATAGAGCGTTGCTGAGGCCACTGTTTTGTGTGCCAATTGGTAAAATCCTGACAGGTAAACCTGAGTAGGCAAAGAAGTAGTATACTTACCATTGGTCTCTTCAAACTCAAAAATATCAGCGATAGAATCTACCAACTCCGTTTCATCAAAATTAAAAGAACCACTGAAAAGATCGTTGTTATCTATTCCGGTAAAGGTGTACTCACCTTGAGAGGTATAATTGGTTACATTCTCTTTCCAGTTGATATAACCAAGGTTGATGATAGACGCGCTAAAACTCCAAGTGTTAGAGTATTTATAACTTGCCCCCAAATCCAAACCCAAACCATTGTTGCCCATATTGGTTAGATAGTCCGTATCACCCTCTTCCAGCATATCTATTCCTGAAGTACGCACTAGAATATCAGCATCAGCGGTGATGGCATACAGATCATCTTCACCCGCGGTAGTCAGGTTCACATCAGAACGTATAGTACGCACATTAGACATACCGAAAATCGTTTTGATCCTCCCACCTACTACCATCTTATCCTCTTCCAGTATCTTCCGGTTAAAGCCCAAGCCTATTTCCCGGTAATGCGTTCCGTTAAGATGATATCCCGACAGGCTGGTCGTACTACCTGGTATATTTCCTTCTACTGCCAAACCTAGTAGTGCTTTTGAATAGCCGAGGCGCGCTTGCATATGTTCAGTGACATTTAAAGAAAAACGGTTTTTCCCTACACCAAAACTCAATCCGAATATATCTACCGAAGCGCTGGTTTGTACATAGTCTTTGCCATTGAGCTTAAGGTTACCGGCTAGTTTTCCCAGGTCCAGTATTCGCTGTCCGGTTTCATCGGTTTCTACCTGTGCCAAAAGCTGATTATACGTAAATCCGGTATTCTTAGCATTAATATGATAAGAAGAAGCCAGGGAAACAATCACTTTATGCCGAGGTATTATGGCAGGATTAGTATGCGCTGATTGGAAAATACTGTTCATGTTATGCAAAGTAAGTTCCTGCTGCGCCTTCGCCACATTGATACAAGATAATGCCAAGAGACCAATTAAGTAAAAGTATTTCATGTCAGCCGATTAGTTTGAAAGGTTCAGTGATGATTTGATTTGCATAGCCAGGCTAAAGCGGATATTGTAAGAATCGTATAACCTGATCAAACCATCATCCTGGGTGTTACTTTGCATACCAGCTTGTACCAGTACACTTCCTGCCTTTTTGATCAATGCATATTTTTCCGCGTCAATGGTGGCGGATATAGGCATATCAATGGTGGCTGACTGGGTCTCGCCAGTGGTAGAATTGATGATCTGAGCAGCTTTAAGGAGTTGTGCCTGATCCTCAAAAAGGCGAACAGGGTCTCCGTTGCTATCAAATATTTTATTGCCTTGCTCATCCAGAAAAAACACTTGTAGCTGGGCATCAATGGGAAACCCATTTTCAGTCTTGATCAATACCCTTAACTCTTCTATTTCCTGATCAAAACCCAGATCTACAGCAATCGTATCTTCCAAAACAATATCAAACCTTCCTTCCAGGGGCAGCTCAACTTCCATATCTACTCCAATGCTACTTTCGTCCGAAATAAAGCTCGTATCCTCAGCGGCACTGTTTAGTTTGAAGCCAAATAAATAATCTATTCCGCGGGGTAACTCTGCGAAGGCTTCTTCAAGGTTAGAATTTGATCTGGTAACTTTTTGAGATTTCATCGCTGGCAGTTCATTCCTGTCTTTCAAATAAGGAAATTCAAAGTCTCCATTAAAGAACTGGCTGTCGCCTTCATCCTGAAGTTGCACCATCGCGCCACTTTTACGCTCTACAAAGATTTGACTGAAATCAGGTGAAACAGGAACACCGAAACTATTACTTAGGTCAAGATTAAGTTTGGGGTTCAACGCAAGGTTTCCATTGACCGCATTAGCTAAGAAAGGTATAGCCAGGGAATCAGCATTCATTGGAACGATCATCTCACTGAAATTCCCTGCGACATAAGAAAATTTGATATCTGCCATATCCAATGATAATTCAATTTCATCAGAAGGATCAATGGCATTGCCAGAGCCTATGATAGATACTTCCATGATGTACCTTATCTTATCCTGATTAATATGAAGGCTGTAGCCTGTCAAATCCTTTAGTTCCCGGCTATATTTACTTGCCCATACCGGAAAATCAAAATCCAGTACCATAGGCTTCTGCGCTGCGTCTAAAATATCAGGAAGCACAAGTTTAATGTGTAATTCATGTTCATAGCCCGATGTCACAGATACATCTAATTGTCCTTGCTTACATTCAATTTCGTATAGCGTTAGCCCTTCAAAATCAAGGGGGATTTCACCCTTGACCACTATAGGCTCGGGCATAGTCAGGGAAAAGGCAGGTGAACTTAATCCTAGGGAAACCCTATCCATAAACTGCTGCGCCGGAATAGGTGGGAAAAATTCACCCACTGGCCAGGTCTGTATACTTTGGCGATAAAAGATGCTGTAAGTCCCGTCAGGGTTTTGTTCAAGTAAGCCGCCATTATCGGTATTGATGAGGTCGTCTACCCTGAGATTGGTATTGAGCAGGGGAAGCGAAAGGGCTGGCGAAGGAGCCATTACTTCTATGTCTTGAAAATCGTCTTCCGGTACACAAGCCCCGGCCCAAAATACGGCCGTTGCCAGCGCTATATTCTTTATACTTCTTTGAGATATCATTTTATTCATACACCTTAGTTATTCGTCTCAAACATTTGATTATAATTCAAGTGCAATATCTCCCGTAAAAAATGATAAAAATAACAGTACTGTGAAGTTTCTATACGCAAGTGATATTTTGTAGATAATTCGTACTTCTGTGAAGCAGCTTCCCCGGTATTTGAGAAAAAGCATTATATTCTGTTATGTACCAAATATGATTGAAGTAAAAGAGCTTAGTAAATATTTTGATGACAAGCCTGCTGTTGACCGTGTTTCTTTCCAAATAGAGGAAGGAAAAACAATGATATTACTAGGCACCAGTGGCTGTGGAAAAACCACGACTATGAAAATGATCAACCGGCTTATTGAACCAAGCAGCGGACATGTATTCGTTGGAGGAAAAGATGTTCAAAAGCTGGCACCGGAAGCACTCAGGAGAAATATTGGTTATGTAATCCAAAGTATTGGGCTTTTTCCTCATTATACGGTGGCTCAAAATATTGGGCTGGTGCCCTCCTTATTACATTGGCCGGAACACAAGATTACGGCACGCTGTTCCGAACTGATGGAATTGATCGGTTTGCCACTAAACTTGCTGAATAGATTGCCACACGGACTCAGTGGTGGGCAGCAACAGCGGGTTGGACTGGCACGTGCCCTAGCCGCCGACCCCCAGCTAATCCTGCTGGATGAACCCTTCGGGGCGCTGGACCCACTTACGAAAGAACAAATTCTAAAAGAATTTATGACGCTGGATACCCTCAAAAAGAAAACGATTCTTATGGTAACGCATGATGTTTTTGAGGCTGTGACTTTAGGCGATACCATTTGCCTGATGGACAAAGGCAAAATACAACAGCAGGGAACACCTCATGAACTCATCTTTAAACCAGTGAACCCATTTGTGCGCAGCTTTTTCAATGCACAGCGTTTCCGCTTGGAATTACAGGTAGTACAATTAAAAGATATCCTAAAGTGGGTGGAAGTCTCTCCGGCTGAAGAAACCCCTGGACCAGTCCGAAGTATTGAACTCCCATCCCACAGCAGTCTCTTGGAAACTTTAGAAATTTTGGAAAAGGAAGATGTAGAAGGTCTGAGAACCTATGAAGCGGGGAAAGAAAAAAAGCTGGGCAAATCACTCAGGCGTGAGCAGTTGTTGCGGTATTTTTACCAACTCAAAAAAGAATGGGCCTAACCTAGTTTTGACAATCAGGCTCGACAAAGATACTTCTGTCTCCTACCAGCACGAAGGGGCAACTTTCAACTACATTGCTTTCATTGAGGGCACGGTCCCTGATTCTTACACTTATTTTTAAGGTATCATTTCTAAATTTGCTTACCAAACCGGGTGAAACAAACCGGTGCTCAATAATACCTTCCAGGGGTTTGGTGTTGCTAAAATCATCTTTTAAAGGAAAGAACCGCCCTCCTAAAGGCGCGCGACAGTCTTCTTCTAATAAGTTATACTCTTCAAATACACCATCTTCTTTTACATAAAGTTCTACCTCAAAATTATAAAAATATGGATTTCTAATGACTCTTATAGTATCCCGGATCGTATCCCTACCCACAGTATTAAAGTAAGAAAACTGAGTGCAATCATATTCTCCATCTACACGGGAGTCATAGTAAATATAATTGCCGGCGTCATCTCTGGGAAAGGCATATTCTTCGCGAAGAAAAGGGTCAGGTTCATCATCTTGTACCCCCAGATTACCATCTCCATCCTCAAATTTGACCCGGATAATGAGTGAATCTGCAATGGTGTTAGGCACATCCACAAACCTAATCCCCAAGCCATTACCATCAAACCCAATCAGGCGGGGTTCCATGGTAAAATCCGGTTCCTGATAACAACTACTCAATCCCAGGAGAAACATAAAAACCAAGAGAAGAGGGGCGTAGAATTTCATAAATCAATCATTTATCAAATGTTGTCACTATAACGCTT
>JBBSOG010000419.1:0-5555 GCA_038259985.1 Cytophagales bacterium | reverse complement strand
ACAAGGCTTTGGATGTATTTATGATGCAAGTTAATAGTTTTTATTAAAAAAAATTTAGCAATTCCATAATATACTTACTTTAATAATCTATAATTTTTCAAATATTTCATGAAATATAAAGTATATATCTTGAGCAAATCGGCAAATAATGGTAGTGGACATAAAAAAAAAGCACTTTGGAAAGTGCTTTTTTAATGAAAAACCCCTAAATATTTTACCAACCAAAACCATAAAAAGAACGCTTTCCATCAGGATCAATTCCTTCTATAAGGATACCCCCGCTTTTATTCTCCATGATTTGTTCAAGTTGCTCAGCACCGTTGATTTTTTCATGGTCAATAGAAGTAATGATAAAGCCTTCTTCCAAACCAGCGTCAGCCCATTTCCCTTCTCCTAAGTCCACAATCTGCGCCCCACCTTCAATATCTAAACTTTCCAATACATCAGTAGGTGGAGTGATGAAAATAGAGCCTTCCATCTTTACTTCTTCCTGTCGTTTTACTACTTCGGTATCCCCCATGGTATTTTTTAGTGTAGCGTAAACTTTATTCAATTCGCCATCCCGGGAATAAGTGACTTTTACCTGGTCTCCCGGACGGTTTCGCGCTACCAGTTCCTGTAGTTCGGCGACATTCCCTACTTTCTTCTCATTGATTTCCAGAATGACATCCCCGGGCCTCATCCCCGCTTCGGCAGCGGCACTTTCTGATGCTACACCTTCTACATATACCCCATCCATCACATCAAGCCCTTCATCTTTTGCCAAACGGGCATCTACATTGCGAATAGAAACGCCTAAGAGAGCCCGCTGTACAGTCCCGAATTCAATCAGGTCATTCATTACTTTGTGCACAAGCGATACCGGAACAGCAAAAGAATAACCTGCATAGGAGCCGGTTTGCGTAGCGATAGCGGTATTGATGCCTACCAATTCGCCTCTCAAATTTACCAAAGCTCCGCCGCTGTTGCCCATATTTACGGCTGCGTCAGTTTGTATAAATGACTCTATCTGACGGCCATTTCTATCCCTGAGAATATTAATATTTCTGGCTTTGGCACTAATAATGCCGGCGGTAACGGTGGAGGTAAGCGTGCCAAATGGGTTACCCACCGCCAATACCCACTCCCCAATATGCATGTCATCCGAGTCCCCAAAATCAACGTAGGGGAGGTCATCTTCCTTTACTTTGATCAGAGCGAGGTCTGTGGTAGGGTCCATACCAATAACTTCGGCGGTGTACATACGGTTGTCATCCAGGGTCACCTCCACCTTGTCTGCGTTTTCTATGACATGGTTGTTGGTCACGATATAGCCGTCGGCAGAAATGATCACACCCGACCCGGAGGAGTGGGAAGGCCCCCGGCGTTCCCTTTCCCCAGGACTTCGGTCACCAAAATAATCCTCATACAATTCTTCTAATGGATTGGCGAAGCTGCCTCCACCCTTGGAACCATTGTAGGTAGAGCGTATGAACACTACACCGGGTTTTACCCTTTCTGCCGCATATACAAAGTTGATTCCATCAGGTACGATGAAGGACGTATCGGTCAGAAATTTAGAAAGCTGCACATTTCTATCATTCTGTAGGGTATTTGCAGAGGTACGGTCAGTGTCTAAATATTTCGTCAAGCCAACAGCTATTCCCCCTCCAAGCAATGCCGCTAGTATTATCCCTAAGTAAAATTGTGTCTTATTCATGCTGGGCTTATCAATAGTCAAAAAGAATCAAAAAACAATTGTGTAATTAATAACGCGAACTTATCCATTGTGTTATCAGTCTGATTAAGATAATACATTTGGGGTTAACTTTTACAAAACTCAAGTTTTAAGAAAGTAGAATGTAGAGAAAAGGTTCAGTAAAAAGTTAAGAAATATGCTTAAATGAATAAAGCTTATGAAGTAAATTTTATGAAAAAATCTATCCCTATAGTTGCATAATAATTCCTTCCATACTAATATTGCACTCCCATTAAGGAAACACTCCTCCTTAGCTCAGCTGGTTAGAGCGGCTGACTGTTAATCAGTAGGTCGTTGGTTCGAGTCCAACAGGAGGAGCACTGATAATTAAGCACTTACAGAGTAAAATTTGTAAGTGCTTTTTTATTTGATACATGATTTGATACACGTTTCCCCTATTTGTTCTCTTTTATAAAATCTACTTTGGTATAACTTGAACCCCTCCGTATTACTTTAAAAGCTTACGAAATTTCCTATACATTGCGCTCTCAAATGCGTAGCGCTTCGCGGTCCTGCGTAGTAAGCGCGTTATAATGCGTAATGTTACGTTGTCATCGCTAAGAATTGCGAAGTACTGCGCATAAGTCGTACATTGTAGCCATTCCTATTGAGATTTCGGAACTTGGATGTCATCATGAGATAAATGAAACTCATAATCCGTTAATATTAATTCATTTTAACGTTTTCAGGTATCTACACATTTCAGCATACTTTAAGCTACTGTACCGGCGTTTCCATTGATCTTCTTGATGATCTCAATAACCTTAGTCGCTTCCTCTTCTGGAAAGACGCCCAACACACCATGATCATTGATGTCTGTGAAGGGGGACTTAAAGAGCATTTTCTGGTCTATAGTTCCGTTGACTTCCAGATGATTGATCACAGCATTGATAAAATCTATTTGTGATGCATTCAAATTACCAGAAGATAAGAACCCAGCAAAGCTCTCCTTAGCAGCATTTACATCTAGCCCGATAATACTTCTAATGAAAATACCTAAAGGTTGGTCTGTACCAAATTCACATTGAAAATCTTTTTTAGTTCCTATATCACCATTGCTAAACATTAACTTTTCCAGTTCTTCCAATTCTTCAGTAGTGATTGCCTGGTTCGTATTGAGCTTTCTTATCGTTAAATGATCTCTATGCTGCCTAACAAAGCTTACTAATTTCTGCTTGTATGAGCCTACAGAAATATACTGCTCCATAATATTATGCTCACTTACGCCACCATAATCTATCTGATCAGCAAAATTACTGTAGACAATTTTTTGCTCAGTACGATCAATGAATTTTGCCAATTCACGCAACTTGTTGCGCACTTTTTCTAAGTCAGGGATTCCTGCATGCTGCCAGAAAGTATCGTGAAGTAATTCTTTGATGAGTGGCATCTGTTCTGCTACTGCTGGAATATTGTTCTTCTTAGATAAGCTTTGCGCTATATCATGTATCTTAAGGATATAATTCTCCTGTGCTTTGCTGTTTTCCAGAATGGCAAGTTGCAAGTTGAGTATCAGCAAGTCAAAACGACGTGCCAGTTCATCTTCACCTTCAGGATCAGGTAAGGCAGATAAGCGATCTCTGATGATCAAAATATCTTCATCGGAAAAACCATTCCAGCTATCACGATGCTCATACTTATCCAGATGTTTCAAATGTGGACGTACTTTGAATTTGTTCCTGTCAAGGCTGGCAAGGGAATGGTGCAGATGGTCTAGCATTTCTTTCCGGTACTGCTGATGTCTATCATCCTGAAATTGATCTAATCTCAGTCTTTCAGCAATTTGAAAGCGTGATATGAATATCTTCTGACTCAAAGGTACTTGCCCTGAAGGAGTAAGACCTTCAGGAAACTGCTGGAAAAATTCAAAGTTCTCACAAAAATAAAAAACTAAAAAGTGCTGTTTATCTTGTCCAGGGCCTAATAGATTGGGACATAATCGCGTACCTCTACCAATCATTTGCCAGAACTTCGCTTTGGATTTGACTGGCTTCCAGAATACCAGATTGAGCACTTCAGGAACATCTACACCTGTATCCAACATATCCACTGATACAGCAATTTGAGGCAATTTATCCATTTCTGAAAAGTGCTCAAATGTGGACTGAGCATGTCTATCATAATTATCAATAATGCGAAGAAAGTGCCCTTTTAGATCAGGATACAACTGATTGAACCTATCTTCAATGAATTCTGCATGCTTGTGATTTCTGGCAAAAATGATGGTCTTACCCAGCTTATCACCTCCCTCTATCTTGAGTCCATTTTCCATTACATAAGTCAGAATCTGATCCGCTGTATTTTTATTGAAAATCCACTCATTTAGTGCTGAGGAACCAATTTCATCCGGCAAATTGCCTTCTTCATCCCGAAATTGTAATTCGTATTCATCTTGCTCTTCTTCACTAAGCTCATCATACTTGATTCCTTCCCTGTGGAATTTAAGGGGCACTGAAATAGACTTTGGAGGTACAAGGTATTTATCAGCTACTGCCTGATCTAAGTCATAAGCATAGGTAGGTTCATGGTTATCCAGATCAAATAATTCATAGGTATTGCGATCCACTTCTGACTTGGGTGTGGCTGTCAGACCAAGTAAGAGGGCATCAAAGTAGTCAAAGATGGCTTTATACTTGAGGTAAACTGAGCGGTGAGCCTCATCAATAATGATCAGATCAAAATGACCAGGAGAATAAAACCTAACACCATCTTTCTGCTCATTGTCTATCAGGTTCATGATGGTGGGATAGGTTGAGAAGATCATCCGACTTTTTTCATTTTCCTTCTCTTTGGTCAGGTCGGTAAGTGTCAGGTTAGGCAAATGCTCGTTAAAGGCATTCTTGGCTTGTGTGACTAAAGCATTTCGGTCTGCCAAAAAAAGAGCGTTCTTTACCCAGCCAGCTTCCATCACCAGTTTACAGAAGGCTACCGCTGTACGGGTTTTTCCTGATCCGGTAGCCATCACTAAGAGGGATTTTCTTCCTCCCCTCTCCCATTCTTCAGTTACATTCCTGATTGCTTGCTCCTGATAATATCTTCCGGCTATTCTTTTATCTATTGCTTCACTCTTAAGATCATTCCTCTCCGTGCGTCTTAAAATCAAGCGACTAAGTTCATCATGCGTATAAAAGCCCTGCACCTGACGGGGTGGATACATCAGATCATCCCACAGCCAAGTGATAAATCCATTGGTATAGAAAATGATAGGACGTTGGCCTGTCATCTTTTCCAGACAATCGGCATAAAGCTTTGCCTGGGTACGCCCTTTTCGCTCATTTTCCATGGTTCTCTTGGCCTCAACTACTGCTAAGGGTAAACCATCTTTACCCCATAGTACATAATCCACATAGCCCTTACCTGAGGAGTTGGGCATCCCTTGCACCTCATATTCTTTGACTTTAGGATCGTCAAGCTTCCAGCCTGCTTCTTCTAGTAATATATCTATGAATTTCTTCCGGGTTTCTGCTTCGCTGTAAGGAGCTTTTACCTGTACCCCCTGATTTCTTTCACGTGTGGCTTCCACAGCGCTAAGCCTTTCTTCCAAAGCTTTTCTTTCGGCTTCGCTCTCTAACAAAGCCTGCTTCTGTTTGAACAAAGCTTCCTGCTGCTCCTCAAATTGTGCTTTGTACTTCATCAACTCCTGGTGACCTTGACCATCTCCACTTTTGGTAGGAATGAGGCTATCATCATAAGCAGGGATTTCCAGATCTTTGTCCTCATAAGTCCTGAGCAACCAATCCAGAAAAGCATGTAGATACTTTAGCGCATCATAAGATTGCTGGTAGCGCATTCTATCGGTAGGGTGAGCTGCTTTATT
>JBBSOG010000418.1:0-5597 GCA_038259985.1 Cytophagales bacterium | reverse complement strand
TTTTGGTTTTTGCTCACCGTTGGTAATTTCACAATCTGCCCTACCGTAATTTCGGTGGAGTAAAACGGCAAACTATCCTGAGGGATTCTACCAAAAAACCTTCTCACCTCGGCAGGAGTTACTTTCACGTCAGCAGTAATGGTTTGCTGCATTTCTTGGGCGGTCATCTGGTCTCGGATATCACCGCGCAACTCATCCCTAAACTCTTCCACTGACTTTCCAAACTGTGATTCTATGTTATCCCTACCGTAAGTAGTGATAAAATACTGTAAACGGCGGTCAAGATTAGCATTCACTTCGTCTTCAGAAACGACCACGGAATCTATCGCCGCTTTGGCTAATAAGACTTTCTCAATCACCAACTGCCGCAAGACATCACAACGGTTTAATTTGGCATTTTGGTTTTGGCTTGCCTCCATATATGCTGCTTCCAAATCAGAACGCAGCACGATATAATTGTCTACTTTGGCAGCGATCTTATCAATGGTGGTTCCACCACTGTATTGTGCAAATGCAGGCTGGACAAAAGCAGCAATAAAAACAACAAAAATTAAAAATGTTAACTTAAGGCTAATCTTGTGCGAGATTATTCTGATCATGGGCTGTGGGTGTGTATATCTCAAATTCTTTATTTTCACTGGCTTCACTGAAAATTTCCTCTTCTAACTTTTTTGTCAGGGCTACTTTACGCTTATTGGTAATGATTTTGACAATATCATCACTTACAAATTCAATAGGAGAAATCTGATCGGTTATTTTGTAATCAGTAACCTTTACAAAATACACGTAAATATCATCAGAGGTTTCAATAAATTCGTTTTCTTTTAAAAATTGCACTTTATTAGGTATGCTTACCAGAGGCGTATTTTTGATCACATCCTCAAAATCATACCAAATAGAATCATCCAGGGAGTACGAAGTGGCAAAACTGAGGCAATATGATTTGATCTCCTCCCTGATCTCCTCGCTTAATTTACCCTGAAATAGCTTTTGCAAACGTCCTACCCGGGGGGCTTCTTTAGGTACTTTTGCAAATATACCTTTGATAATGTTCTGTTTCAGGTCAAAGTTATCTTTATTTTCCTGATAATAGGCTCTTATTTCGCTTTCCGGGATTTCCGTTTCTACCCTTTGGTTAACGTATATTTTCTCATATTCATATACCATCAGGGCATAGCGGTAGTCTAAAATTTTCCTTTCCAGTTCTGCTTCATCAAAATCTATCTGGGCGGCCGCTTCTGCGATGAGCAACTGTTTGCGTATCCAGGAGTCTATATAGCGGTTGATGATATTGGCACTATCTACCTGATTGGCGTTTACATCTACGATGCCTTCTAGGTCTTGTAAATATAGATAGTTGTCATAAACCCTGGCTACTGGTGTCTTAACCGTTCCTTCTTCTGTTTTTTGATTTTTGAAACGCAAAAAAGAAGGAAGGTTTTTCTCTTGGCAAGCCCCAAGTAATGTCAACGCGATAAACAAAATGATAAGTTTGTTCATTTTTTATACGATAAATTTTGAATTAATTGCCCTACAACCTGTTCGTTTACCTTGACCGGATATTTCTTTTTCAATTCGCCCACCCAGGCCTGTTCCAACTCATTTTGGTAATCAGAGATCACCAATCCTTTCACTTCTTCAAAAGACTTTTCGCGGGGCAGAATAACTTCACGAATAATAATTTGATAGTTCCGTTCATTAGATGCGAGTTCTGAAGTACCCACTTCCCATGCCACTTTATCAATGGCACTTTCTGCGGCTGTCCTCGGGCCTCCTTCTTCATAAACATCCTGGTGAACCTGAATATTGAGTGGTGAGTCCGTATTGAGTTGTGTTTCAATTTGGGTGATGTTTTTTTTACTCAAACTCTCTTCTTTGGAAACCATTTTTTTCGCCCGGTCCAGCGTTTGCTGGTCTTTAGCATCAAGTAGGGTAGCATCTACTCTCTTAAGCCAACGGTATTTGTCTTTATGGGTCTGATAATAGGTCAGCAATCCTTTATCGTCCTCGCTGGCTTTTTTCCAAACCCGAGCTTCCATGGTATCAAAAAGAAGGATGCCTTCCTTATATTCCTGCACCAATCGCCGGTAGTCAGGATATTTCTCCGCAAGATGGGTTTCCTCGTAGGCTAAAATCTGATCTCCTTCAAATTGGTGGTAAAGCTGGATTGCCTTAGCGCTATCTACTGGTAACTTGACATTATTTTTTTCCAAATAGGCCTGTAATGCTGAAAAAGTGAACATAGTGTCACTGACAGAAAACAATTCCCCCTTATTATCCAGCGTCATTTGTTCAGGGCCAGCGCTCATATATTTAATAGCGCGGGCAATCATTGGTTTGTTGGGCACATAGTTATTTTCTTCTTTGAGCAAACTCACCATTTCGGGCTGCATTTCTGCCTGTTGAATATTCTGCTGTACTTTTCGCTCTATAAGCGGCCTCAACATTTCCAGTGGCTCCAGTCCTTTTCTGTCCAGCAGCTTGATGATATGCCATCCATACCTGGTTTTGACGGGTTTGGAAATCTCCCCCGGCTGTGATAGTGCGAATGCCGCATCTTCAAAGGTATTAAGCATGCCACCAGTGGTGAAATAAGGTAATTCACCGCCGCTGGAACGGGTAGAAAGGTCTTCTGAAAAGCGCTCGGTCAGGTTTTTCCAGTCTGCCCCTTTTTGCAACTCATCGTATATCTTCATGGCCTGATCGTACTCAGCACTTGATTCATCCTGCTTTTCCCCTTCCTTATGCCTGATCATAATATGAGCGACTTTGACCCTGCCCTGCGCTGGCCGACGATCTTGTACTTTAATGATATGATAGCCAAAGTTCGTTCTTACCGGGTTAGAAGTTTTACCAACCGTGGTTTGATAAGCTGCGTTCTCAAAGGGATAGACCATCTGCATAGAAGAAAAGAAACCAAGGTTTCCCCCATTCTGCGCAGCCGAAGGGTCGTCTGAAAATTTCTCAGCCAGCATCGCAAATGAATTTCCTTGCATGGCCAACCGGCGGATGCTATCGGCTTTTTGATAATATTGTAGCGTATCATCTCCAGAGACATTTTCCGGCATGCTGATCAGGATATGAGAGGCATGAATTTCTTCCCGGAGACGGTCGTAAGCTTCCAATACCATCTTTTCGTTCAAGCGGTTTTCCACCATATACGGTTTGGATAGTTGTTCCCGGTATTTATCAAATTCTTGAAGAAATGACTGGTTCTTATCCATGCCTGCTCCATAGGCGGCCTTTACCTTGAGTTTGAAATTAATATACAACTGAAGGTAATCTTTCACTGACTGCTCTAGCTGGGCAGGGTTTTTACCCTGAAGAGAATCATGGTTATTTTTTAAGAAAGCAAATAAGAAGTCATCCGCAATCACCGAATCCTGGCCGTAAGAAAAAATGGCCCTTTCAGACAAATTGATGGGCTGGGCGGTATTTGTATCAGCTACTTTCTTCTTGGTAGTACAAGAAAATGCCATAAAAGCGATAGCGCTGAAAATAATTAACCTTGGCAAATGATACTTTGTGGTTTGAATGGGGTTCATCATTAATCCTCAATATAAATACTACAGAATTAGTGCAATGTTAATGAAAATTTGATAGGCTATACATCAATATCTATGCTAGGTGACAGAATAGCGTAAATTGCAAAATTTATACCTTCAAATTCTCAATATTTTTCCCTAATTCCAGGTATTTATTGTCTATCAAAAAAAATCATGAAGCATATCTTTTCATATCGGTTTAATCATTAGAGATTAATCTTTATTTTTGCCCGACTTAACAAAAATCATTATGCCATTAAGCGATCAAGAAGTAAGAAGGAGAGAAGAACGCGAGGAACTTATGAAACTGGGCATCAACCCCTACCCCGCTGAGCCCTACGAAGTTAATGTAAGTATCAAGAATATTCTGCAATATTACGATCAAAGAAAGACTGATTACAAAGATGTAAGCTTGGCCGGACGCCTCATGAGCCGTAGGGTCATGGGTTCTGCTTCTTTTGCTGAGCTACAGGATGCCAGTGGGCGCATGCAGATTTATGTCCGCCGGGATGATATCTGTAAGGGAGAGGATAACACCCTCTATAATACAGTTTTTAAAAAATTACTGGACATTGGGGATATTATCGGTGTAAAAGGCTTCGTGTTTACTACCCAGGCCGGCGAGATTACTTTGCATGTCACTGAATTTAAGCTACTTACCAAATCGCTAAAGCCACTCCCCATTGTCAAAGAAGTGAAAGGAGCGCAAGAAGAGGATGGCAAAACCTACGACGCCTTCACTGACCCTGAGCAGCGGTACCGTCAGCGCTATGTTGACCTTATCGTCAACCCTAAAGTAAGAGAGGTTTTCCGCAAACGTAGCGCGCTGGTGAGTTCCATGCGAAACTACCTGAATAATCGCGGTTATATGGAAGTAGAAACGCCTATCCTTCAACCTTTGTATGGTGGCGCGGCTGCGAGGCCCTTCAAGACCCACCATAATACCCTGGACATGACGCTTTATCTGCGGATTGCCAATGAGTTGTACTTAAAACGCCTGATTGTAGGTGGCTTTGACGGGGTTTTTGAATTTGCCAAAGATTTTCGCAACGAAGGCATGTCACGCTTTCATAATCCTGAATTCACCCAGATGGAGTTGTACGTGGCCTATCGGGATTATGAATGGATGATGGAACTGGTAGAAGAAATGGTGGAGAAAATCGCCATGGACCTACACGGCAAGACCGAAGTAAAAGTAGGTGAGCATCTCATCAATTTCCAGCGCCCGTGGAAACGATTTACGATGTTTGAGGCTATCGCGCATTTTACCGATATTGATATCAGCGAGATGGACGAACAACAACTGCGGGAAACAGCCCATCAACTTAAAGTACCGGTCAATGAGACGATGGGTAAGGGAAAACTGATTGACGAAATTTTTGGGGAGAAGTGCGAGCCATTTTTGATCCAGCCTACTTTTATCACCGACTATCCGGTAGAAATGTCGCCCCTAGCCAAAAAACATCGGGATAAGCCAGGTTTGGTTGAGCGTTTTGAAGCCATTTGTAACGGCAAAGAAATCTGTAATGCTTTCTCGGAGCTGAATGATCCTATTGATCAGCGGGAGCGGTTTGAAGAGCAGATCAAGCTGGGCAAACGGGGTGATGAAGAAGCAATGGTGCTGGATGAGGATTTTCTCAGGGCTTTGGAATACGGCATGCCCCCCACTGCGGGTTTAGGCATTGGGATTGACCGCCTTTCCATGATCATGACTAATCAGCCCTCTATCCAAGAAGTGCTCTTCTTTCCCCAGATGAAGCCGGAAACGAAGGCCAAAACTTCTTCCGATGAAGATTTTGTGAACGCCGGGATTAGGGAAGAACTCATTCCCATTTTGCAAAAACTAGGCATTGCCACCGTTGAGCAGTTACAAGAGTCATCGCCCAACAAACTATTCAATGATGTCTGTGGGATGCGGAAAAAGATGAAGCTAAAAGATGTCAAAAACCCCACGAAAGAGGAAGTGGAAAGCTGGATTATTAAATAAGTTAAAGGTTAATAGTTAAATGTTTAAGGTCGTATCCATTAACTTTAAACATTTAATCTTTAACA
>JBBSOG010000417.1:0-5614 GCA_038259985.1 Cytophagales bacterium | reverse complement strand
TAGACAATCATTTTTTGTGAGTGCTGACAATGGTATCATTAGCTTACTGAGCGAGCAAGAACCTCAACAGATCGTTAACTTAACTTCTAAATCTAATGTTCCCACTACCTTCGCTGCCAAGGAAATCCTTGCGCCAGCAGCAGCGGCTATCGCTTCCGGGAAAAAGCCAGAGGAACTGGGAGAGGTAGTATTTGAAATGAACCGCAAAATTCCCCGGCAACTTAAAGCGAATAAAAAAGTGATTTCAGGAAATGTGATCCAGGTAGACCATTATGGTAACCTGATCACCAATATTGACCGTTTTACTTTTCAGGTGCTTAGCAAGGAGGTGCCTTATGAAGTTTGTTTTGGCAGAGAGCATTTTAAGCATATCCACCAGGCTTACCATGAGGTGGATTACGGGGAATGTGCATTATTTTTTAATCATCTGGGCTTATTAGAAATCAGCATCAACCACGGCAACGCTGCTGACTTGCTGGGCCTGGGTTTTGATAGTCCGGTACAAATTCATTTTGATAAGGCTTGAGCAAAAAATATTCGCTAACCTTTGTTATTTAGGCTTACATATCTAATTTTGCAAACCCTAATGCCTGGATGGCGGAATTGGTAGACGCGTTGGTCTCAAACACCAATGAGGTTACACTCGTGCCGGTTCGACTCCGGCTCCAGGTACATTTTCAGCCTGCAAGTTTTTACTTGCAGGCTTTTTTTGTGCTTCCGAATTTTAACCCTCATTAAGTTTATACTGTGTAGGAAGTAAATTTTGTGAAAGAAAAGCTAGATTTTTTCAAACAAAAAAGAGCGTAATTATTTCTAATGATAGAAATATAACGCTTAAATTTTTTAAACATGAAAACGATTTATTCAAGTGAAGTAAGCTCTAAGGGAGGACTTTATGGTCATATAAAATCAGAAGACGGTGCTTTAGACACCAAAGTCTATATGCCTACCGGCACAAAATCTGATAAGCAGAAAGGCACTACACCCGAGCAGCTTTTTGCGGCCAGTTATGCCGCTTGCCTCGAAGGCACGCTCTACCACGTAGCCAAGCTCAACAATACAGAAATTAACAATACGGAGATACTGGCTAAAGTGAAGGCTGTTCAGGTAGAAAAAGGGGATTTACGTTTTGCCCTTGATTTGCAAGTAACTATCCCTAAAGTAGAGCAACAAAAAGCCCAGAAGCTATTGGACGAGGCTTTCAAAAATTGTCCCCTAACCAAAGCTACCAGCGGTAATATAGAGGTCAATGTAACATTGAGCAAATAGTCAAACCAGATAACAGCACTTGACTACAAAACGTATAAAGTGGATGGGCTACAATTTTGCTGTCCTCTTTTTTTATTCCCTATGAGAAAGAATGCGTCTTATGCTGTATGGCTATTGGCTATCATTATTATTTTTAATGTACCACATACTTATGCACAGCACCTGAGGGAGTTAGCGGATCAACAGGATATACTGATCGGAAGCCAGGCCGGATGGGGGGATTTTGCCCCTGATAATCCGGTCAATAAAGAACGCAAAGCCATTGTTGACAATGAATACAATGCGCACACCGGAGGCGCAAGTTTTACGCCCAAAAACCTTCAGCCTAAAGAAGGTGAATACTTTTTTGATCATACTGATCAGATTGTAGCGGCGGTAAAACGCATGAAAAATCCGCACAAAATACACGCTGCCCATCTGGTAGGGCGTAATGCGTATATGCCCTCGTGGTGGAACCAAATTGAAGATCCGGCTAAGCAGGAAGCCTTGCTCAAAGATCATATTGAAAAAGTGATGACCCATTACCGGGGCGATGTGGATATTTGGGACATTGTGAATGAATCCTTAGATAGTAAGGGTCATGAAGGGCGTTGGAACTGGGGCGCGAATATGTGCCTTAAAAACATCGGCATGGAACCTATGTCTAATACAGATGCGTCTATTCCCAAGTTTATCCGGCTGGCCTTTGAGTGGGCGGAAGCGGCTGATCCGGCTTCAATCAAACTTATCAACGAAAGCCAAAATGCCGCATTAGGTGAAAAAAACACGGAGATATGTTATGAGATGGTGGAGGACTTAATAAAGCGTTCTGTACCGATTGATGGGGTGGGCTTTCAAATGCACCTGAAAATTGATGCCGAAGGAAAGCTGTTCAATAGCAAGGGAGATATATTTTCTATTGTAGGGTTTCAAAAAAATATGCAGCGCTATGCCGATTTGAGGATAGATATTTATATTACCGAATTTGATATTCAAATTCCTGAATCTACACCTGAAGCCTATCAATGGCAGCAGCGGGCGTATTTTGATGTAGTGACTGCTTGTTTGTCCCAAGCACGCTGCCGCGCCATTTTGATGTGGGGGCTGGATGATGCCAATGCATGGCATAAAGAAAAAGAACCTACGCTGTTTAGTAAAGAACGTGCTCCAAAACCAGCATACTTTGGTTTTCAAGAAGCCCTGAAATCTTTTGAAGGCAGGGAAAAAGTTAATCAAACTGATTCAGAACCTTAAATGCGTTTTCATAATTGATTTTCCTTTAAAGGCTTTTCCTAACTTGACAGCCTGCATCTGCTTTCCTACTTTTAGGCGATGAAATTGTTGCATACCGCCGACTGGCATTTGGGGAAGCGTTTGGGAGACTATTCGCGTTTGGAAGAACAGCGCGCTGTGCTTGAAGAAATCTGCGAGATTGCCGAAAAAGAAGCAGTCGATGCGGTGCTAATCGCCGGGGACCTGTTTGATACTTTTAATCCCGGAAACGAAGCGGTAGAACTATTTTATTCGACAGTGCACCGCCTGGCAGATGATGGAATGAGAGCGGTCATCGCCATTGCCGGAAACCATGATTCTCCCGACCGCATTGAAGCGCCCGACCCACTGGCACGTGAACTGGGAATCATATTTCACGGCAAGCCTTCCACCCAAATTCGCTCTTTTGAAACCCGCAAAGGGTTAAAATTACTCCAAGCCGATCAGGGTTTTATCTCATTAAAATTACCGGGTTTTGATTATCCCCTTCGTTTATTGCTCACCCCTTATGCCAATGAAGTGATCCTAAAACACTATCTGGGTACCGAAGATAAAGAAGAAGCTTTGCGACATTTGTTGAGTGAACATTGGCAAAAACTGGCAACGCAATACTGTGATGACCAAGGGGTAAACCTAATGATGGCGCATCTCTATTTTATGCAAAAAGGCGGTATTCCTCCCGAAGAGCCCGAAGATGAGAAACCGATTCTACACATGGGCGGGGCACAAGCTATTTTTACCGAAAATATTCCTGAACAAATACAATATGTAGCTTTAGGACATTTACATCGCTATCAGCAGTTAGCAGGAGCCTTATGTCCGGTAGTGTATAGCAGCAGCCCGCTGGAATATAGTTTTAGCGAAGCGCACCAGGAAAAATATGTGGTGCTAATAGAAGCTGAGCCTGCCAAAGCGGTAAGCACAACCAAAATCCCTTTGCAAAAAGGAAGAAAGCTGATCCGTAAAACCTTCCAGGCGAAAGAAGAAGCGTTAATTTGGCTAAGAGAAAACCCTGACACCTTTGTAGAGCTTACTTTTGTCAGCGATACCTATATAGAAAGCGAAACCAAGCGAGCTTTTTATGAAGCTCATGATGGAATTGTAAGTATCATTCCGGAAATCAATTTGGCTGGGGATTCCAAAGAGGCAAAGAAGAATAAGGTAAACTTAAAACAAGATATTCGCCTTTTGTTCAAAGATTATTTTGAGCATAAAAAAGGTCAGCAGCCTTCCGATGAACTCATGGATTTGTTTAATGAAATTTTGGAAGTGGACGAAGATGATTAAATTGAATGCTACGAAAGCTTAACCTTGCCCAATTCTTGTAAGATGTAAAAACCGAAAACCCCAGATTAGATCCCGAACCTATTTTAGGCAGACACAATAGACAACTTTGAACCCTTAACTACTGAACTTTGAACCTTGAACTCCTAAACTCTAAACTCTCATCATGATCCCGGTAGAACTGAAGCTCAAAGGTTTGTACTCATATCAGGATGTTCAGCAAATTGATTTTAGCAGACTTACCGCCTCCCAACTTTTTGGCATCTTTGGATCAGTAGGTTGTGGCAAATCTTCCATACTGGAAGCGATCATGTTTGTGCTGTTTGACCGCAGTGACCGCCTGAACCAGAAAGATAATCGTTATTACAATATGCTCAATCTGCAAAGTGATGAAATGGAGATTGACTTCATTTTTAAGGTTGAAGCAAAAAGTAAATCACTCTATCGCTGCTATTTCCGTGCTGGAAGAAACCGTAAGCACTACGATCAGGTCGTTCTGCGCGACCGTAATTACTACAAAGATGAAGAAGGCAACTGGCTTCCTATTGCGATAAAAGATGCTTCGGAACTGCTGGGCATGAATTACGATCACTTTATGCAGACGGTGATCATTCCCCAGGGAAAATTCAGAGAATTCGTTGATCAGGGCGCTTCGCAGCGAACCCAGATGCTGAAAGAACTCTTCAACCTGAACCAGTACGAACTTTCGGATAAGGTCAAAATACTAAGCACCCGCAACCAAACTTTGCTGACAGAAGTAAAAGCACGCCTGGCGGAAGTAGGAGGAGTCAGTGAGGAAGAAATATCAGTTGCCAAACAGCAAGTCCTTGTATTGGAAAAAGAATTGGGCGAAGAACGGGGCAAAGAAAATGCACTGGACAAAAGATGTCAGGCACAGGAAGCCCTGGGTAAATTATTTGAGGATATTGGCAAAACCGAAACTCAGCTTGATAAGCTTCAGGAACAAAAAACAAATTATGCCCAAAGGGAAAAAAAGCTTTCGGATTATAACCGGGCGTATACATTCTTCAAAGAGCGGCTACAACTACAGCAGGAAACCGGGCATGAGATCAGCGATTTGAGCGAAAAGCGTAAGCAAATTCTTGAACTTATTACCCGACAGGAAGCTGAAAAATCCTCAGCCTGGGAAGATTTAAAAAAAAAGCAAAATGAATATGAACAACGGGAAACAGATATCCTGAAATGTCAGGATTTGGAATATGTGATCAAGATCAGGGAGTTTAAGGAAGCACATCAGCAGGCATCCTTTCAACTTATCACTACTCAGAAAGAAGTAAAACAGCTCAACTATATCCTTGAAACCAACAAAAAGCAACTCATTGAAGACGAGCAAAAACTGGAAGCAATGGATGAAAAGCTACGCTTTCGCACCACCTTACAAGACATTCGGCATTGGCACCATCAACAAAATAATTTTCTACAAGAAGAAAAGAAATGTTTGCAGCAAAAGCAGCAGTATGCTTCTCAAATACAATCACTGATCAAGAAAAAAGCGTCATTACTTCAACCTTTTGCCTGGGCAAATGGAGTAGGTGAAATTCATGTCTTGAAGCCACTCATTAAAGCGCAGGTTCTGCAAAGCAGGGAAAATCAGGTAAAAGTTGGTGAGCAAATCCAGGAGTTGCGAGTCAAAGAAAAACTGGCGTACTATGCTGATGATTTGGAGGAAGGCAAAGCCTGTCCGCTCTGTGGATCTGTCAGCCATCCTCAAATCGCACATACTGAGTCCGTAAAGCATGAACTGGAAGAGCAGCAGCAAAAACTTAAAGCGCTTCAGGAAGAAGAAGCT
>JBBSOG010000416.1:0-5617 GCA_038259985.1 Cytophagales bacterium | reverse complement strand
CCTTGATGGATTTGAAAATCCCCGTAATCATTGTCTGCTTTAGCTGTTTCTTGCAGGTTTTCATCAGCAGTTTTGCATGCTGACAGTGAAATAAATGATAAGCATACAAGCCAATAGAAATAAGTGTAGCGCATATTTTTTTGATTTATGAAGTCTAAAAATATTATTAAAAGCCATATAAAAAAAGCGAATCCATTTTGGCAAATCAATTATCTTCAGAAGATTAGCATTAGCCATTGGAATAAGTTTATGTTTTAATTTAATTGTAATGCTTGGATATGGAAAAAATGAAATGAAAAAACTTGGGTTAGAAAATGGTTTTGTGAACTATGCCCACACAGACTTAAAGTTAGTAGATTAGCAGCAACATGGAAAAACCCTTCGTCATCTACCGTTCGTCAGCGGGTTCGGGCAAAACCTATACGCTGGCTTTGGAATACCTCAAACTGGCACTGCAAAGCCAGGCCGCTTTCAGGAATATCCTGGCGGTCACCTTCACCAACAAGGCTACCCGGGAGATGAAGGGGCGTATCGTGCAATTTCTGTACGAGTTGGCTAACGACAAAAACCCTGTATTGAAAGAGGTCTTAATGTCAGCCAGCGGATTAGAGGCAAATCCTCTGCAAGAACGTGCCCGGCAGGTACTTTCCAATATTTTGCATGGCTATGCCCATTTTTCAGTGATGACGATAGACTCGTTTTTTCAGAAAGTGATCCGTGCCTTTGCCCGTGAAATGGGCTTGCAGGCAGGCTTCGCGATTGAACTAGACCAGGACAAAGTACTGGACGAAGTGATTGACGGTTTGCTGAGCGAAATAGGAGAGCCTGAGCACCAGCGCTTGCGCCAATGGCTGGTTCGTTTCTCAGAAGAAAAGGTGGAATCCGGCAAAGCCTGGGACTTCCGCCGGGATGTTAAACAACTGGCTACTGAGCTTTTTAAAGAAGAATACAAGATCTCCCAGCATGACAATGATGATGACATTACGCCACATCACCAGCATTTTGAGCAGGTGCTTGCCCAACTTAAAGCCATTGTCAAAACTTTTGAAAATCACATGCAAAGCTTCGGAAAAGAAGGCTTGTACATGATGGAAAAGCATGGCCTGCATTATACAGACTTTGCCTACGGAAAGAGTGGCGTGGGAAATTACTTTGTGAGGCTGGATGATAAATCAGATTTTGATCCTAAAAAAAGGGGTAGGGAAGCTGCTGAAGATGCCGAAAGATGGACTACTAAATCTTCTAAAAACAAAGCGCTTATCCTGAATGTAGTTGAGTTGGGTTTACAGCAAATCCTTCAAAAAGCAATCTCATTGTATGACCGAGATTTTATCCTATATCAATCTGCCTCTCAGCTCCTGAAATTTATCTATGCTTACGGTATTTTACGTGATATCGGAAAGAAGCTGAATGACTACAAGCGGGAAAATGACCTGATGTTGATCTCTGATGCTTCCGTTTTTCTTCAGGGGGTGATTGGCAAAGATGATACCCCTTTTATCTACGAAAAAATTGGCAGCAACTTTCAGCATTTTTTGATAGACGAATTTCAAGATACCTCCGGTATGCAGTGGAATAACTTTCGTCCGCTGATAGAAAACAGTCTGGACGCAGGCTACAGAAACCTGGTGGTAGGCGATGTCAAGCAGTCTATTTACCGCTGGAGGGGAGGGGACTGGCAGCTTTTGCTAGAAAAAATTCAGCAGGATGTCTCACCCTGGAATACTGCCACGTTCAACCTGGACATGAATTACAGAAGCCACAAAAATATTGTGGACTTCAACAACTGGCTCTTTTCTGTTTTGCCAATTCTTGTTCGCAATGAAATAACCTCCAAACTGGAAACCCTAAATGAACATGAAAGGCAAATCCTGACTTCCCGGGCAGAGATCATTACCCAAGCTTATGCTGATGTGCAGCAGAAATTGCCTACCTCCAAGCAGTCCCCGGAAGTGTGGCAAGGCTTTGTCCAAATAGAAATGCTGGACAAAAAACACACTTCGGACTACGAAGATGTAGAGAGCGTACATTGGAAAGAACAAGTCAGGCATAAGTTGCCTGTGCTGGTTGAATCACTTCAGGACCAGGGTTTTGCCTTGCGGGATATTGCCTTTTTGGTTCGGGACAAAAGGGCAGGGAAAGAAGTAGTAGATACCCTGATGCAACACAAAAGTAGTGGGTCAGCTAAAAAGGGGTATAAGTATGATGTAATATCCTCAGAATCACTTTTTCTTAGTGCCTCCCTTAACGTGGGCTTTTTGATAGACTTACTACGAATTTTTGATAATCCTCAGGATGCCATTGCCAAAGGCAGTGCGGTGTTTAAATACCATAAATTACAACACAAAACCATTAGCTCAGATGAACTGCACCGCATTTTTGTGTCTGCAAGTCAAGAAGACAATGAAGAACAATTCCAGGAATTTCTTCAGTGGTTTCCTCAAGATTTTCGAAATCTTTATACTTACCTGGGGAAGCTTCCATTATACGAATTAATAGAACATCTGATCAGCTTGTTTGACCTCAATCAATCCGATGAACTGGCGTACCTCCAGGCTTTTCAGGATGCTGTTTTGGCCTACAGCGGGCAGGAAAGTGGGGATTTATTTACTTTTCTCCAATGGTGGGAAGAAAAGGGAAAAGAAAACGCAGTCAGAGTGTCCGAAGGGGTTGACGCGATGCAGATTTTTACCATTCATAAGGCTAAAGGATTGCAATTCAAGGTAGTGATAATCCCATTTTGTGACTGGGAGCTAGATCATCGCCCAGGCCAGGACAACATCATCTGGACAGCAACCCAACAACCGCCTTTTGACCAATTTGGGCTAATGCCCATGCGCTATAGCAGCCGCCTTGCGGATACCTATTTTAACCTAGATTATTTCCAGGAGATGATCAGAGCTTATATTGATAATTTGAACCTGATCTATGTGGCATTCACCCGTGCGGAAGAAGCCTTGTTTACTTTCTCTGCCCCGGCGGTGAGGAGCAACGGAAGTTGTCCGGTCAATTCAGTGGCCAATGCCCTCTACAATGTCTGTAGTTCTTCTCAGGATAATGAGAGGATGGCAGGTGCTTGGGATGAAGAAAAACGTGTATTTACGCTGGGAAAAATGCAGGTCAGCACACAATCTTCACAAGTCAAATCCGATAGCATAGCGATAAACCACTATCCTGCCGAACGTTGGCGGGACAGGCTTACCGTAAGGCCGTTTGCTAAAGGCTTTTTTTCTTTTGCAGGGCGAGGGGAAATGATCGTTAACTATGCCGTTATTTACCGCGATGTGCTGGCCAGTATGTATGATGCCAGTGACTTGCAGCGATCGCTGGAGAAAGTCTATTTTGAAAGGGGAATCAATATACGGGACAAAGCCATCATATTGAAAAATCTTCAGGAAGCCCTTTCCATACTTCCTCTTGCTGAATGGTTTTCCGAAGAAAATGGACAGGTTTTCTTAAAAAGGCCATTTTCTAACTTCCAAGGCAGCTTATATCAGGTAGACCGGGTTATATTTCATCAGGAAAAAGCTATCATAATTCAGTTTGATGAAAAAGCGGATGACAAACAAAGTCTCAATGCGCTGAAAG
The DNA here is from genome assembly GCA_038259985.1 of Cytophagales bacterium. Classification (GTDB taxonomy): domain Bacteria; phylum Bacteroidota; class Bacteroidia; order Cytophagales; family Cyclobacteriaceae; genus Catalinimonas. The sequence continues at coordinate 2,029 of JBBSOG010000416.1, read as the reverse complement.
GGACGGCACAAATACTAAGAAAAATGGGCAAGCAAGTAGACGTTTATTTATTTGATACTTTGCAAATGAAAGCGCATGGTTTAGCGTCTACTGAAGCTGCAAAATAGCTATCTGAATCAAGCCAATCACGAAACCTAATACGCCTCCCAGTATCTCAATAAATTTGAATTCCTTGCTCATAATAGAATAGAGAATCTCTTCCAGTTTATCCGTTGAAAAGCTGACCACTTTATCGTAGACAGTTTTTTCAACATCCACCTCATTTTCAATTTTGCTGATAAAACGACCAATCAGTTCCGGGAGCATAAGCTGGACTTCAGCCAGCAAAGTAACTTTGATTTTTTGTTTAACTTCATCGTTCATAAACATCGCCAGCATCGGCATTACATCCATCAGGCGGTTATCCAAAAAATCATCCAGTTTAGCATCCACTACAGCAGTTACCTCCTCTGTACCCCCTGGGTTTTGCAAACTTTGTTTGACATCTTCTATAGAGAAAAGCTCTTCGGCCACTATTTTTCCCAATTTCTCCGCCAGTACCTTTTGCCGCTTGGGAAAAATTCCCTGAATTTCCAGAAAAAGAATTTTTATCTTCTTTCTGGGATGAAACAGCATTTTGATGGCGATGTAATTGGTGATATATCCGGTGAGGGCAGCTATAATAGGAAGCGTCCAAATGATCATAGGGCTAATTTAATTTAGCCGCAAAACTATAGGAAAGATTGTTTTCAACCAAGATCAATTTTAACAACTCAATCCAAAACTGTAAGCCACTTTCAATAACAGCTTTACTTACTTATAATTTTTTAAAAATGTCAGATAATTAAAGTGGCCATGAAAATGTGGGGAAGGGAATATTATCCTGATTAGGAGCCATCAGTCTACGAAATGATCAAACCCTTACAATATTCAACTTCTGATAAATTGATTGTATATTAATTAGCATTTTTTTGAGAATAGATTAAAGACCTGTCTTTCACCGGGCCTGATTTTTTATCAGTAGCAATTCGGCGAAAATTTTCCATTTCCAAGTCTTCCAATCTTTGTGATTGACGGGCATATTCATTGAGGATACCAAGCTCAACAATATCAAATTCTTCTTCTGAAGTCAGCACAAAAGAAACCTCATTTTCATCGGATGAGGAGCTTTCATAATGTTTGCTAAATTCGTAGCCATATTCGTTGAGCAGCTTCTCAAATTTTTTTTCTGTACCTCTTTCTATTGAAACACTAAGTGTCGGCATATTTCATTAAATTTTGCCTCAATCTAAAATTATATAATGGCTTACACACACAAATACTGATATCTCCTGTACAATGTAAGGCTATTTGTCAATATGAAATAAGTTTAAAAATATTTGTGTGAATTATGAAATTATTTTTGCTTTACTAATAAAAATAAAACTTTAGTTAAAACAAAAAACTATTATTTTACAAATTTACCTGTAATAAGCCAGCCTAACAATATGAAATTAGCCTCATTCAGGTGTAAAGTAGGTAGTGTATTAAGTTGCTAAAAATCAGTGTATAATTCTAGCTACACATTTTTTTATTGGATGTCAAGTCTCTTTTCATAAATGTTTGCCTCCGATGAAATTATTGTCAGCGCTTGAGCGTAAACAGTACGGGGCATATAATCCCCTTTCTCCTTAGCGTTTCTCAAAAAATGCTCTATTTTATCCTTGTCATTCAGCTCCAGCAGCTTGTTCAGAAGTTCTTTCTCAAGTTTTTCATCCGTATTAAAGTCCAGGATGTCTTCATCGTCCACATACTTTTTCTTGAAGACATGCCTCAGGCTATATTTTCTATTGAAAACCTCATAGCGCATAAAAAGAAAGGCAAACCCGTCAATCCAGGCAATAATAAGCGGTATAAATGTCCAGAAAAAGCCCAGGTACCACCATGCTAGTTTTTTTTGCTGTAGGTAGAAACGATGAACACCAAACATACCCACTGTAAAAGCAAGAAGTGTTGCTAGCTGTTTGTTCTTCATGGTATGATTCATATATGTATCCTATAAATATAAACT
>JBBSOG010000415.1:0-5617 GCA_038259985.1 Cytophagales bacterium | reverse complement strand
GGTAATGGAAGTAGCGAAACTACTGTCACCGTAAGGGCTAAGATGCTCAGTGGTACATCGGATTACCTCCAACTCAGAGTGGATAACACCACAGTACATACCTGGAACATTTCAGGAAATACGTACGCGAATTACACACATTCACTCAGTGACCTGGGTAGTAATGTAAAACTCTACTTTGCCGACAACGGAACGGACATGCAAGTTGATTTCATGGATGTAAATACTACTCGTTTTCAAGCAGAAGACCAAGCTGAGAATACGGCTACCTGGCAAAATAGTAGTTGTGGAGGAAGTTTTAAAGAAACGATGTACTGTCCTGGATATATCAATTTTGGTGACATTTCTGGTGCCAGCAGCAGCGCTTTCATGGTCAACGGCACCCAGTTCAGAATAGTGGCTGATGATCCGATAATGGAGCATCCCACCGTGGTACTTTACCCAAATCCCAGTCCTGGCACCGCTACTTTGAAAAATCTATCAGCTGGAGCCAGTGTGAAGATATACAAACTTACTGGTCAGCTAATTAGAGCAAGAAGTGCAGATGAAAACGGTAGCCTAGTAATTGAGGGGCTAAGTAGCGGGATATACCAAATAATGATATACGAGCCATCTGGACAAAAAGCTTTGAAGTTGGTGGTAAAATAAATTTTATTCTAATTTTTCACAATAGTCTGGAAAATCAGACGCTTAAACTTACTCTTTATGTCAGAACACATAACGCACATTGCGATATACGAAGATACCGCACGACTCGTTGCCCACAGTGATGAGTTCGGTAAGCCATTTAAAGATAGCCTCCGTGATGCGCCGGATGCTGGTTTGGTCGCCAGCGGATCACGAGGAAATCATGTGTTTGCTATTCCTATCATTACACAAGTCCGTAAGGATTGGAAAAAAAGTCGAGAGCCAACAAAATACAAGGAGTTATTAGCGGCATCTATTGGTTGGTTGAGCCACCGTGCCATGGATCTTCAGGTAAAACCTAACTATCTCAAACAGGATGGACTGCAAGACCCGAGGTTTTCAACCTATGAGCAACAAATTTATTATGATGCCATAACTTTTGAGAAAGTATATGGCGGGGGAGCATATCCTTCCATTTCACCTCTGGTGAAACTCTCCAAAGCAGTATTGGAATATCGTATGGAAAATCATCCTGCGGCTGCTTTGGTGCATGTAGGTCATCTGGAACCACTCATGGTCGGTATGGTGCAGCAACAGTTACTGTCGATGCGCAGGTTTAACGGGGAATCCGCTTCACTGAATGAGTGGTTGGACGCCTACTCAGACGAATACCAGAAGCTAAGTGAAAATCTTGAAGTCTACATTGAAGCATTCGTTGATCCCGACCCGGTAAAAATAAATCGGTATGTAGAGGAAACAAATTTCTATAACGAAGAGGACGAGATTATTCGTTTGGTTAGGCAAATTCAACGTAAGGGTACCGCTAATGCTACGTCTCCTATAAATTTAGAAAACGCCCTGGAGCGAGCTAAAAGTCAGAGCCATTATGCCCAGGGACTTGCAAGAAGTTATGACTTTATTCGCAGTGCGAACAAATACTTTCTAGAGGAGATTGCAAGAAATGAAGTTTACGATCAGGTTCAGATATTTAATAAATCACACAGAATTTAAAATTATAGACTATGCAACTAGAAAAAAATAATACAAAGTATTCTTTTGGCAACGGATTGGTTAGACGTGATTTTCTAAAATTGAGTGGATTATTATCTGCTGGTATAGCCATTTCAGGGCCAGCATGGTCGATGTTGAATGCGGATGCCTCGGCGAAACGGGATATAGCGTTATCCTACCTTTCACTTACACCTTTTATCTTGATGAGTAAGGCGTCCAAGCTGGTGCGGGGAACGGCACATCTTAGCTCAGATATTCATTTAGCCTTGGATCAGGATATCTCCCAATTAGCACCCGGTAATTCGTATTATATGGGTATGAACTTACCGTTTGATACAAAAGAACTGGTTAAGGGATTGGATCCTTTGATGAAAAAAGGCACGGAAAACGCTTTGGCTTACAAGGATACCCAACAACTGGCCATAATAACTGGAGCCTTAACTTACCGGGCAATTAATAATGAATTGAAAAAAGGTAGCGTTGGTGAACCCAAAGGTATTTCTTCTCAGGAAATACAGCTCTATCAAGATGCTGAATTGTTGAGAGACTTTTACTCCAAAGGCAAGAAGTCTTCTGATACTGAGGCTTTGAGCAACCTGTTTAAAGAAATGATACCCCGAACATTGATTCGCTTCCACACCATCATGCCTGACGAGCGCATGGGCTCGGATTGGGTGCATATCATGCAGGACTGGAGAAAACAAACGGATAATTATTACGATAATTTAGCTAAAGCAGTGCTTGAACCCAACAGGCAACAACAGGAAAAGATCGTCCTGCAAAGTAACTTTTATGATAAATCTGAATCGGTAATTGTAGATACATCTACCTTTAATCGCCTAAGTGCGGCCTATGGGGACGATTCGACTGTATTACTAGATACGAGCTCGGGAATTACCGATGAAAAAATTAGATCCAAACAGGCAGAGGGCAAAAGTGTAGTAGCTAGAGCGATCCTTGCCGGATATCTGGCAATACTTAGTATTGATGATTTCTGGAGCGGTAAAAGTTCATCGGAGAAACTTATTGAAAGGCTAAACGCATAACCCATGCAGAATCTAAGAAATTTTTTTAAAAAAGCGACAGCAGGAACACTTGGTGCTGGTTTATTGCTAAGTTGTGACCCCCTTTTGAATAAGGCATATGCAGCGGAAAGCGATAAGTATGGTAAGCTTGATGAAATTCTACAACAGCCCATATTGAAAAGAGACTTATTCCCGGACCCGGTTACGATAAGTAAAGTTGAGTTGCTTCATTACGAAGGTAACTTCATATGCAGGGTAACTGACGATCAAGGAAGAGAAGGACTTTCGGTGAGCAATAACCTAAGGATGCACAACCTCTATCCTATTTTTATAGATAATGTGGCGCCCTTTTTCATTGGCAAAGATGCGCGTGACCTCGATCTACTGATGGAAGAAATTTATGTCTACGATAGTAATTACAAGATGCAGGGCTATCCGATCTGGGTGCCTGTAGCCACTGCTGAATTTGCCATTCTTGATCTTCTCGGTAATATCAGCGGGCAATCTATCGGTCAGTTGATAGGAGAAATCCACAATCCGGGAATAGGTGTATATCAGGCCAATAACTTTCGGGGTAAATCGGCTCAGGAGTCTATTGATTTAATTCAAAAGAAAATGGCAGAAACGGACTCTCGTGCGCTAAAATTTAAAGTAGGCGGACGTATGAGCCGGAATGCTGACTACCCACCCGGTCGTACTGAAGAGTTGATACCGCTGGTGCGAAAAGTGTTTGGCGATGAGATGACTATTTATGCCGATTCTAATGGATCTTACACCACAGATGAGGCCATTAGGATAGGTAAACTCATGGAAGAATACAAGTTTGATTTTTATGAAGAACCGGTGCCTTTTGACTGGTATGAGGAAACTAAAATGGTCAAAGACGCGCTAAGAGTACCTGTGGCGGGTGGAGAACAGGAAGGTAGTATGCACAATTTCCGGTGGCTCATTGGCAACGATGCACTGGATATTGTACAGCCGGATCCGTTTTACTTTGGAGGTATGATCCGCTCAATGAAAGTAGCCAAAATGGCACACACAGCAGGCAAAATTTGCGTTCCGCACATGTCAGGCTCAGGGCTGGGTTATTTGTACATGATGCACTTTGTGTCGGCTATTCCTAATGCCGGTCCTTTTCATGAATTTAAGGGATTCAACGGTGAAATACCAATCACATGTGATACGGCTGACCTGAAGATAAAGGACGGGAAGATCAACGTGCCAACAGGGCCAGGATTGGGTGTGAAAATCGATCCGGGGTATGTAAGTAAACATAAGCCTGTAGAGAAGATTTTATAAAAAAGATAAAACAATGAAAACATTAAAGTATATACTTCTGATAATCACTTTTTGTAGCTGCATGTGGCAGATGGGATATGCACAACAGCCGTGGCCTTTTACTGAAAATAAAGATGTGTCACAATCTATCATCTTATTAGGAGACAACAATTTTCAATATCGAAAGCAACCTGAGAAAGCATTTCAATTTGTGCAGCCGACATTGGACGCTGCTGATTTTATTTTTCTCAATTTGGAAGGCCCATTTGCCGGAGGAACTGATGATCCTCAGCAATCCGATATCCCACACAAAAACTGGAGGCATTCCAATCCCGATCAGGTAGCAGCACTTAAGGCTGCCGGAATTGATGCGGTAGGAGTGGCCAACAATGTGACCTACCCCTGGCAGGCTTTTATGCGCAGCAAAGAAGTATTGGAAAAGGCAGGGATCAAGTATGCAGGTGGCGGTCGAAACATTGAAGAAGCACACCAGCCTGTGATCGTTGAAAAAAATGGTCTGAAAGTGGGCTTTATGCAATACGCGGCCACCGTTTTCCCTACCAACCATGCAGCCTTGGAAAATCAGCCGGGCATTGCGGAAATAAAAATTCATACGGCCTACCAAGCGCCTAAAAATCTGGATAAGCCCGGACAACCACCTTATGTGATCACCTGGATGGATGAAGCGTCCAAAAACTTGATGGTCGATGATATCCGAAAGCTAAGAGAAATGGTAGACATAGTTATTGTCTCCTATCACTGGGGGGTATCCGGAACAACTGAGCCTGTATCTTACCAGACTGACGTAGCCCGGGCAGTGATTGATGCGGGAGCGGACGTAGTGTTCGGGCATGGCCCTCATAAATATCAAAAAATAGAATTATACAAAGGGAAACCTATTTTTCACAGCCTGGGTCAGGCTATTTTTGACGACCGCAGATTGGACAGATACAAGCATAATAGGGAGGGATTGATGGTCTATTTACAAGTAGCAAACAAAAAGCTACAGTCTGCAGCCTTGGTGCCCACCTGGAGAGAAGACGACAATGAGTTTCGTCTGTATGATCCTAATAAGGGTAAGGGAAAAGAGCTACTGGGCTATTTAAAATCTGTCAATGAAGGTGGCGCTGAACTTCAGGTACATGGTAAAGAAATTAAGGTAATTGGCATTCAATAGATTTTAAATCAAGTGATAATAGTAGACATGAGAAAATTAACATTAGCAATCATATTCATTTTTCATCTCGCCTTCGTTTACGCGCAGCATTATGAGGATTATCAGTTAAGGCTGGAGCCCGTTTGGTCTCGTGTAGCGGATGCGCTGGGGGAACCAGGTTCGGTGGAGAGCGTTGAATTCTCTCCTGATGGAAGATATATAGTTAGTGGTACCAAGTATGATAACTCCGTGGTGATGTGGCGCACCAGCGATGGGGCTGAGCTTTGGCGACAGTATACAGCCCAGGAAGTGGAACGTGCCGGATGGTCAGCGGATGGCAAGTATGTAGCTGCAGTGAGTGAGGATTATTTAGTCACTGTATTTGACGCGAAAACCGGAGAAGTGCGCCAAACCATCAAGCTAAAAAAAGCTGCTGATGGACTGATTTGGTCTCATAAAGGCAGTATGATGGCTGTAGGTGAAGAAATGACGGAACTAAAGAAGGGGGGAACGGAGGGTT
>JBBSOG010000414.1:0-5623 GCA_038259985.1 Cytophagales bacterium | reverse complement strand
TATTTAGATATAATTTATTCCTCCCTTTCCTCCTTTGGCTCGGCTACAGCATACCAGTCAATTTTTCTGGAAATATACATGACGATGGCGAGAATGATAAACAGCGCGATGCTACCAATCAACAATGCATAGTCCTGTAGTTGGAGTAGGGTAAATATGAAGCCGTACATCAGTACGAGCAATAAAGTTAACAAAGTAGTAAGCCGCTGACTTTTGAAAACCGCTTTTACATAGACAGCAATCAATGCCGTGACCGATATTCCGGCAATAATATAGGCTAAGTTAAAGCTGGTATGTTCGGAGATAGCCAAGAGCAAAGCGAAGAAAATACACAAAGCCAAGCCCACCAAAAGGTACTGCACCGGATGTATGCGCTTGCGGTTCAGGATTTCTACAAAAAAGAAAGTGAGAAAAGTAAGCGATATAAACATGATAGCATACTTGGCGGAGCGCATGCTTTTCTGATACTGATCTACTGGCATCAAAAGATTGACGCCAAAACCATAATCCTGCGCATTGTTTTGTTGCGGAGCTTCTATCTGGTAAGACGGATACAGATAATCATCTTGTGCTGGGGCAATATCATTTAGTGGGAAAAAGTATTGTTCCCCTTTCCAGGCCTGATGAAAATTACGGTTCAGATGCAACACTTCCCACTTTGCGTTAAATCCATCGTCATTCACATCCTGATCGTCCGGAAGGAAAGCGCCGACAAAGCTGGGATTAGACCAGGAGGAATTTACCTGTACTTCCGTAGTTTTTCCGAGTGGTAAGAAGCCTAATGAGCCGCTTCCATTGAGTTCGATCTTAAAACTAAAATTGCTGGCAAGAGAAGATGAGTCCAGAGACACACCTACGCTCACACCGGATGAAAGCACTTTTCCTGCACCTACGCCCGGATCAAATGAAAAATCTTTTCCCTGCCATTTTAACACTACATTTTGCTGTATTCCCCGCATATCAGGAACCCCAAGCTCAATAACAGCATCTTTCCAAGAAATCGCTTCAGGGCTAATGTTTAGGATTTCAAAATCAGGGGAGGGAAAACTGCCTGTAAATTCCAGTTGAGCAGTGTAAACTACTGCTTCGTAAATCCCTCTACGGCGGGTTTCCGGGGCTATGAAAGTTTCAATCTGCAAGAGTTCGGGCAGAAAATGAGCATATTCGGTGCTTTCTACCAGTTTATCACTGTTATTCCTATTCATGACCTGATAGGGAACGGTAAGGATAGGACCGGCAAGTGTTTGCGCGTCTGCCCATGAGGTGCTTACATTCTGAATAGCCTGCTGACGATAGCTTTGACGCTCACGGATGAGGCTTTCTATCATGGAAGTGGGAATCAATAAAAGTAGCACCAGAATTGCAATAGAAATGATACGAAGTGTGATGGAATTTCGGGTCCATGCACTAAATCGTTCGTAAAAGGTTTTGGTTTTGCCGGGCATAGATTTTTAATAGATTCGTGACTTATTTAACTAAGAAACGCATTAAATATTAACCTTCCCTGGTGAAGTAAGTAAAATATATAAACAACATTTTTATGCGCGAGATCCGTGTAGCATTGATTAGAGAAGAAAAAATACCTGCCGACCGAAGGGTTATACTGACCCCAAAGCAAGCGGCGGAGGTGCAGAAGAAGTTTTCAAATGTGAAGGTATATTGCCAGCCAAGCGAGTGGAGGTGCTTTAGCGATGAGCAATATCGTGAACAAGTCATAAAAGTAATAGATGACATCAGCCATTGCGATATTCTTTTGGGGGTTAAAGAAGTTCCTATTCCTAAGTTGATCCCAGATAAAACCTATCTTTTTTTCTCGCATACCATCAAGAAGCAGCCTTATAACCGGGAACTGTTGCAAGAAATTTTGAAGAAAAACATCCGTTTGATTGACTACGAACGCCTGACTAATGAAAAAGGAAACCGCATTGTCGCTTTTGGTCGATTTGCAGGAATTGTGGGCGCTTACAATGGGCTGTACACTTACGGGCAAAAGTTTGATCTCTACGATATCCGCCGGGCAAAAGACTGTTATGATCTGGAGGACCTGAAAACAGAATACCGCAAGATCAAATTGCCTCCAATTAAAATTGCACTCACCGGAGCAGGGCGGGTCGCCAAAGGAGCAATGGAAGTACTCAATGGCGTAGGCATTCGTAAAGTCACGCCGGAAGAATATCTGACCAAAAGCTTTGACGAGCCGGTTTATGCGCAATTGTTTGTCACTGATTATAATGTTAAAATAGGGGGGGGGGGATTTAGTCGTAAGGAATTTTTCAACCATCCTGAGCAGTTTAAGCCGGGATTTTTACCCTACACCAAAGTTACCAATCTCTTCATAGCTGGGGCATTCTGGGACCATCAGGCACCGGTGCTTTTTCACCGGAAAGATATGCTGGAAAAAGATTTTCAAATTAAAGTTATCGCTGACGTCACCTGCGATATTGAAGGTTCCATTCCATCAACCAAACAACCTTCTACTATTGATAAGCCCGTGTATGATTATGATCCTAAGAATGACCAGGTGATAGAAAAGCCTTATAGTAGTCAAGAATGCGTAAGCGTGATGGCGATAGATAACCTGCCCTCGGAGCTGCCACGTGATGCTTCCAAATCTTTTGGAGAGAACTTGATCAAGCATGTCTTCCCTAATCTTTTTGGTGAAGACAACGGAATGATTGCCAGGGCGACCATTGCTGACGATGGTAAACTTACTGCGCCTTACCAATATTTACAGGATTATGTAAATGGCACAGATGTGTAAACAAAAAGGCTATTGACAGATTTTGTCAATAGCCTTCATCAAACATTTTCAATAGAACGCTTATCCGTTCATAGATACCAGAAACTCGTCATTGTCTTGCGTGCCTTTCATTCTTTGTAGCAAGAACTCAATAGCTTCCTGAGAAGTCATATCTGACATCAGCTTTCTGAGTATCCAAACACGGGACAGTTCTTCTTTCTCTATCAACAGTTCCTCGCGGCGAGTACCGGAAGCAGGCACGTCAATGGCAGGGTAGATACGCTTGTTGGACAGTTTGCGGTCAAGCTGCAATTCCATGTTACCGGTACCTTTGAATTCTTCAAAGATCACCTCATCCATTTTAGAGCCAGTTTCTATCAGCGCGGTAGCGATGATAGTGAGTGAGCCTCCGTTTTCAACATTACGGGCTGCCCCGAAGAAACGCTTAGGCTTATGCAGTGCATTAGCATCCACACCACCGGAAAGTATCTTACCGGAAGAAGGAATCACCGTATTATACGCACGGGCCAGCCGGGTAATAGAATCTAGTAGAATGACCACATCATGACCGGATTCTACCAAGCGTTTTGCTTTTTCTAAGACAATGCTGGCTACTTTTACATGCTTCTCGGCTTGCTCATCAAAGGTAGAAGCGATCACTTCTCCATTAACGCTACGTGCCATATCCGTTACTTCCTCAGGACGCTCATCAATGAGCAATATCATCAGATAAACTTCTGGATGGTTTTCAGCAATGGCGTTCGCCAATTCTTTCAGTAATACCGTTTTCCCGGATTTGGGCTGGGAAACAATCATGCCCCGCTGGCCTTTACCAATAGGAGAGAAAAGGTCCAGGATACGGGTAGAGTAGCGTCCTGATTTGGTCTGAAGGTTCAATCTTTCATTAGGAAAGAGTGGGGTCAGGTACTCAAAAGGAACACGGTCGCGAATCTCGTCGGTAGTTTTTCCGTTTACCGATTCTACTCTCAAGAGCGCAAAGTACTTCTCACCTTCTTTAGGGGGACGAATTTGCCCTTTTACTGTATCCCCAGTCTTGAGGCTAAATAGCTTGATTTGCGAAGGAGAAACATAAATATCATCAGGACTGGCTACATAATTATAGTCGGAAGAACGAAGAAAACCATACCCGTCCTGCATGATTTCCAATACGCCATCATTATCAATCAGGCCGTCAAACTCCTTAATAGGAATAGTGGGCGAACCTGCAGGGCCTCTTTCCCTGTCTCTATGGGGCTTTTTGTTGTCCTGGCGAGCGTCGCGGTTTTCTTGATTTTCTTTCTTAGGCTTATTATGCTGCGGTTCTTTCCTGTCTTCACGGTTTCGGCTCTCTTTATTTTTTTCTTCTTTGTTCGTACTTTCTCTTTCGTTTTCTTCTTTGTTCTTGTTTTCTCTATTTTTTTCTTCTTTAGGCTCAGAAGGGCGGGAAGTCTTGTTGCTTTTATTTTCTACTTGGATATCAAATGAACTAAGCAGTTCATTGGTATCATCCGTATCTTCAGCACCAGCATTTTCTTTAGTACTATCTGTATTAGTAGTACTATCTGTATCAGCTGTATCAGGGGATTCCGTTACATTTACACGGTTCATCCGGCGATGGCGCGCGTTTTCTTCACGTTTTTCGTCCTGCTCTTCTTGTTTTCTGTTATTTTTCTGCTGATTTTCCTCTCTTCGGTTATCAGGTTTTTGATCTGCTCTCTTTTTATGTTTGGCGTTCGGCTTATCTGCTTCTGCTTCTACGGTTTCTTTGTTTTCGGCAGGCTTTTTAGAGGGGAGCTTTTCGTCAGGTAAAACAGCCTGCTGATCCAGTATTTTGTAAATTAGATCTTGTTTATTGAGCTTCTTATAATTTTTTAAATCCAATTCTTCGGCGATCTCTCTCAACTCAGAAAGAAGCCTAACTTGTAGTTCATCAATGTTGTACATAGGAAAAATTAAGTGGTGCTAAAAATTAAATACATCTTTAAAATAAAGATGTGGATTAATTTAATTTGGAATGATTGTTAAATAAATAAAAGGGTTTCAAAAGGACAATGCAAAAATACCTGGTGTTGTGAAGTGTCTGACAGAGGGTTTCGTCCGAATTGATGATGCAATTATATTTTAAGTACTGCTAATTGTCAAGAAAAATAAGATAATTTTGTGAAGTCAACATATAGCTGTCAACTTGAGTTCAAAGTTATATATTTAAAAAGGAATTTTAGCGCACCATCAAATCATTCTTTCAACATGTTACAAATCTCATTTTTAAGAGAAAATCAAGAAAAGACCATTGAAGGATTAAAAAAAAGATATTTCCCAGATGCAGAAAAAGTAGTGAGGGCAACTATCGAGAAAGATCAGCGGCGTAGAACTACACAAACAGAACTGGACCAGGTGTTAGCTTCTTCCAATGCTGTCTCTAAAAAAATCGGTCAACTGATGAAAGAAGGCAGAAGAGAAGAAGCAGAGAAGGCTAAACAGGAAACCAGTGCTTTAAAAGAACGCAGCAAGGCCCTGGGCGAACAGCTCAAACAATATGAAGATGAATTGACCTTATTGCTTTATGATTTGCCGAACTTGCCCAACGATAAAGTGCCCGAGGGCAAGACCGCTGAGGACAATCTGATAATAGCAGAATATGGGAATCTACCCCAACTACCGGAGAACGCCAAGCCTCATTGGGAACTCATAGAACAATATAACATTATTGATTTTGAGCTTGGGAACAAGATTAGTGGAGCGGGTTTCCCGGTATACAAAGGCAAAGGCGCTAAGCTACAACGCGCTTTGATTAATTTCTTTCTGGACGAAGCAGAAAAAGCCGGTTATCAGGAAGTACAACCTCCTATTGTGATCAATGAAGATTCGGGTTACGGAACTGGT
>JBBSOG010000413.1:0-5644 GCA_038259985.1 Cytophagales bacterium | reverse complement strand
CACCAAAAAGTATCGCCGTCAGTTTGACATGGCGCTCTATTAGTTTTAGTAAGAAAAACAATATTTCTATGCCCGGATTATTTTACCAACCTATTTCGCGCAAAACGTTCATCCGACAAAGCGCTTCGCTCTTGGGCGTAGCTGCTATGAGCGGCTCTTTTTTTTCTCACGCGGCTTCGGTAAAGAAAGAACTACATTACGCGCTCCTTTCTGACACCCATGTTTCAGCAGATAAAGCCAATGAGTACCGAAACTTTTTCCCTTATCAAAATTTGCAAAAAGTAGTGGAACAAGTCCGCAAGGTACAAGCGGAGGGCATAATTATAAACGGGGATATAGCCCGTCTGGAAGGTAAAGCGGAAGATTACCAGCAAGTGAAAGATTTGCTAAAACCTTTGTCCCAACAATCCCCAATCCATATGGGAATGGGTAACCACGATGATCGGGAACCTTTTTTTAGCTCATTTCCTGATTTAGATGCAACTAAAGTTTCGGATAAATATGTCAGTGTGATTGATAGTGATCCGGTGAGAATCATTATGCTGGATTCACTTTTATACGTAAACAAGGTAGCAGGCCTGCTAGGCAAAACGCAGCGGGATTGGCTGGAAAGCTATTTGAAGTCTGCTGAAAACAAGCCCACCGTGATATTCGTACACCACACCTTGGGCGATGGGGATTCTGATCTTTTGGATGCCCAACGGATGTTTGATATTATCCAACCACACAAATATATTAAAGCGGTATTTTACGGGCACTCCCACCGTTATCACATTGAAGATAAGGATGGTCTTTATCTGGTTAACCTTCCGGCGGTAGGCTATAACTTTGATGATGGGCAGCCCGTGGGTTGGGTAGATGCGCTATTCAATGAATCCGGCGTAGATTTGAAATTGTACGCCATCGGTGGCAATCTTACCAGGGATGGCGAGCAGACACAACTCAAATGGAGGACATAAACCGTCTGATTTCAATCAAAAACAAAGGTGCCAAATTTTTTATATTCATGAAAACTTCCGCTGGTAGGTTGCCATTGCCAGTATAATGGTTTCCCCGAATCGTAATCAATGCGGTACATATTGGCTCTCCATTTTGTTCCTTTTTCAGGGGGCACATTGGCTAATGGCTTCAGCAAAGCAAACGGGATAAAAAATTCTGCGGTCCATCCTGCTACTTTCGCGCCACTCTCTTTTTCACCACCTTGTACAGAAGTAGCATGCCGGGTTTTTCTTGCCCCTTCATAATGCCAGGGCCTCCAACCAAACATATCTTTCTCCGTTCGGGGAATGAGAATGGGGAGTTCGTAATCCAAAGGGGAGAGTTCATACTCAAAATACATAGGCGTGTTTTCATCAGTCCACAGGAAGACCTCTACCACATCTTCATTGAATAGATTAGCAAAATCTTCGGTAAGCGTAGCCGTAAGGAGTTCATCCCGGCACTGTATCAGAAAGTAAATTCCAGTTTCGGAATATAGTACTTTGGCCTGGGTAAGCATATCGGTTCCCTCACCATGTCTGAGGGGTAACTTTATCCAATCTGTTTTTTCCCACGGAGAAGCATCACCTTCTCCATTAATGTCAAAATCAGTAACCGCTTGAATATGCAGCATATTATCTTGGCTCATAGCAAGGAAAGGGATAAAAAATAGTAAAAGAAGATGAACGGTTTTTAGAAGCATTTTTTGTAAATATAAAAAAAAAGGTAAGCTAAAAGCCATACCTTTTTTTGAAGTTAATGAAGAAGCAAATTTTAATAAGTATTTAAAACTATATGTTTAGGATATAGCCTAGGATTATTTTGAACAAAAAAAGGGAACAGACTTAGCTTTTGGGCATCTAACCTCAAAAAAGTGTTAAGATAAGGGAATGGAATTGAAAACTTAGAAAACAGTTGGGGAATAGAACCGCTGAGCGGTAAAAGATAAGCGCTGAAAATTGTCAATGTATTTTTGGTCAAAAGGTTAATAACTGAATATTTAATTTAGAACTTTTTCTGACAAATAGTCAATCAAGGGCGAAGAATTGAGTTAAAAAATATTATAAATTATATTTCTTATAATTTTAATTAAAAAAATAATTTTGCTTTTTCTTAACTTATATTGAGTAATTCTAAATTTTCTAGAAAATCCAGTAGGTTATCATGTAAAAAAAATCCCTCATCAATAGTTGATGGGGGATTGTAAAAGTATATTTCTGACAAATTATCAAGCCGCAGAGAGACGTTTGAATTTTGATTTCTCAAATTTTTCTTGGGCGTAATTTTTGTCAATGGTAAATTCTTTGATTTCTTTTTGAGAAGGTAGTTCAAACATGGCATCGGTAACTATAGCTTCGCAAATGGAGCGCAAGCCCCGAGCTCCTAATTTGAATTCCATGGCTTTTTCCACAATGTAGTCCAGCGCATCTTCCTTAAAAGCTACGTCAACATTTTCCATTTTAAAGAGCTTTTTATATTGCTTAGTCAAAGCATTTTTAGGCTCAGTAAGAATCATTTTGAGCGTAGCTTTGCCCAGCGGGTCAAGGTGGGTGAGCACGGGAAGCCGGCCGATCAGCTCAGGAATTAAGCCAAAATGACGAAGGTCTACCGCCGTGATATATTGTAATAAATTTTCCTTATCAATATGCTGGTCTGATATATTGACAGTATTTCCTGAAAAACCTAAAGGTTTGGTATTCAGTCGGTTGGCAATCATTCTGGAAATACCATCAAAAGCACCACCACAGATAAACAGGATATTTTCGGTGTTGATGGAGATCATTTTTTGATCGGGATGCTTTCGTCCTCCCTGGGGCGGCACATTGACATGCGTACCTTCCAAAAGTTTCAGCAAAGCTTGCTGCACACCTTCACCGCTTACATCGCGGGTGATGGATGGGTTGTCTGATTTTCTGGCAATCTTATCAATTTCATCTATGTAAACAATACCGCGTTCGGCAGATTCCACATCATAATCGGCTGCCTGGAGCAATCTGGTAAGGATACTTTCCACATCTTCGCCCACATAACCAGCCTCAGTCAGAACGGTAGCATCAGCAATACAAAAGGGGACTTGTAAAATACGGGCAAGATTACGGGCAAGGTAAGTTTTACCTGTACCTGTTTCTCCCGCCATGATGATATTAGATTTCTCAATCGCTATTTCCTCATCATCCTTCTGCTGCATGAGGCGCTTATAATGGTTATAAACAGCTACTGAGATGACTTTTTTGGCATCTTCCTGGCCTACCACATACTGATCCAGATATTTTTTGATATCAATGGGCTTCATCAGGTTAAACTCAGGAGATTTGCTTTTGCTTTTTACTTTCAGCTCTTCGTCCAGAATCTGTTGGGCCTGATTGATACAATAATTACAGATGTGTGCATTGATTCCCGAGATCATCAGATCCACATCTTTTTTATTTCTTCCACAAAATGAACAAGTGACTTGTTGTGGCATAATAATAAGTATACGTTTTTAAAAATAATAAAGTGACAGTTCGCTCAATAAAAACGAACCGTCACTGAATATCAAATTTAAGCATTTTCTTTTTTACGGGCATGGTGTCCTTTGTCCAGGACTTCATCAATGATGCCATATTTTTTGGCTTCCTCCGGACGCATCCAGAAATCCAGGTCAGAATCTTTTTCTATTTTCTCGTAAGTCTGACCGGAGTGGTAAGAAAGTATTTCGTACAGGTCTTTGCGAAGTTCCTGCATCTGTCTCAAAGTCACTTCCATATCCCTGGATTTGCCCTGCATGCCTCCGCTGGGCTGGTGAATCATGATACGTGAGTGGGGCAGCGCAGAACGCTTATTTTTGGCACCACCCGCCAGGAGCACTGCTCCCATGGAAGCGGCCATGCCAGTACAAATAGTAGCTACATCGGGGCCAACATATTGCATAGTATCGTACATCCCTAATCCGGCATATACCGATCCACCGGGGCTGTTGACATAAAGCAAGATGTCCTTTTTAGGGTCAACGCTTTCCAGGAAAAGCAACTGCGCGGTGATGATATTAGCGATGTTTTCTTCAACCTGCATCCCCAGGAAAATAATCCTGTCCATGATCAGTCGGGAGAACACATCAATTTCGCGGAAATTGGTAGGGCGTTCTTCAATGACCGCACGTGTCATATTTTCTACCCGTTCCACATATTGGTCAAAAGTATTGCCGTTGATATTTTGTCCTTTTACGGCAAATTTACGGAATTCATCTTTGTTAATCATATTGGGATTATTTAATGATATTTAAAATAAAAAAGAGTCCTGAATTTAAAGACTCTTTTTAAGAACGAAAATTGTATTTCAAATTTATTGTCTTTTGTCCACCTCTTCTTTGAATTCGTCAACCGTGATTTTTTTCTCCTCAATGGTGGCGTTTTCTTTAATGTAGTCAAATATTTTTTCACTACGCGCCTGATTAAATACCTGCATATAATTGTTGCCGTTATCCCCTTGCAAATAGTTATCTACAAAAGGATCAAGGTTATCGCCCAGTTGCCCTAACAGACCGGACTGGCCGAGCTGTTCTTCAATCAAAACTTTGGCTTTGGCTTTTACATCTTCATGCTCTACTTTGATTTCCTTGTCTTCAGTGATTTTATTGACGATCAAGTTCCAACGCATATCACGCATGTAGTCCTTAAATTCTTTATCTATCTGCTCCTGAGTGACGTTCCCATCATTTTTATCTAACAACCACCTTTTCAAAAACGCTTCAGGAAGCTCAAATTCGGTTTGGTCTACCAAAGTGTTCCGAATATCCAGCATAAAAACGCTATCAGTTTCGCGGTTATAATTTTCCTGCAAGGCTTCTTTCACTTTTTCGCGAAAAGCTTCTTCGGATGTAACGGCATCTTTCCCAAAAACTTTATCAAAAAATTCCTGATTAAGTTCGGCGGGATTTCTGCGAAGGATAGATTCTATAGTGAAACCAAATTCCCCCTTTACTTCCGTTGATTCTTCAGGTGATTTGGATAAAAGTACCGCCACATCACTATCTTCTGGATGGGTCTCACGGATATCAAAAATCACTTCGTCACCATTTTTGGCACCTATGAAAACTTTAGCCTGCTTATCATCCAGGGTTTTTAGGTCAATTGAAGTCTCGTTCTCAAGTGCGCCGTCTTTCTGGCTTACCTTTCCGTTGATAATATCTTTTTTAGCGACTTCATCAACATTTTCAGTTTGACTAAACTGCTGCTTGAGATTATCAACAGTTTCATCAATTTCTTTATCAGTAAGTTCAAGCTTAAATTTGGTAACTTCCAGTTTGTCAGAAATATTATATTCAAAGTCGTTGACAAAACCAATATCGTAAGTAAACTCAAAGTCTTTTTGGGTTTCCCAGTCAATATTCTCAGAATCGCTATAGTTGGGTAGGGGCTCACCTACAATCTTTAAATCCTGGTCTTTGATATACTTAGGCAGGGACTGTGATACAAGTTGATTGATCTCTTCTACTTTAATGCCTTTGCCATACATCTTCTTGATAATGGCAGGGGGGACTTTACCAGGACGAAAACCTTTGAGACTGGCTTTTTTCCGGTATTCTTTTACTTTTTCTTCTATCTGGGGTTGATAATCTTCCTCTTTTAAATTAATTTTAATAGAGGCTTCAGTATTCCCTTTTTTGTCAAGTGTAATATCCAAGGCT
>JBBSOG010000412.1:0-5675 GCA_038259985.1 Cytophagales bacterium | reverse complement strand
TTTTTCATGCAAGACTAATATATCAATTGATCCTAAAACTCTTTGGGCTAGCCCAAAGAGTTTTCAATATTAGTTTCGCACTTATGACTTGAACTTAGAATTTATAAAAATTTGATATTCAAATATTTATAAATAATATTCAGGAGCTTCAATCTCTGCAGATACATGCTCTTTCCTCGGTGTTTTAATTGGAGCTTCCGTGATCGGTTTAAAAAAATCAATGGTTTTTTTCATGTGAAAGATCCCCAAGAGGAAACCGTACCCTACTCTAGTATAATCAGTTCAGACTAAGGAGTTTGCTAATGATCCTACCGAAGGGGTCAAATTCTTGGAAGAAAGTTGAGATAGGAGGTTCGGATACTACTAAAATATTATTCCCATCAATTGCTCTTATACTCTAGAATTTTTGGCAGTTTGTTTTCACTTAACCATCATTTTCCCCATATTTATAAAAGAGTTCAAACGGAACGAAAAAAACATGTGCCTAATTCATGGTCTAATCATGAAATTCTAGTTATAACTTGTTGAATATTTGTATTTAAGGGGATAAGGTTATCATCCTGCCGCCCCGACTTAGTGACACACAAAAGTCGGCAAAACCCCTTAAATCGTATGGTTTAAGGGGTTTTTTATTTTCTACCGACTGGCCGTCCGCCCCATTTCACACATACTATTTCAATAAAATTGTGACTGGCCTTCCACGCCTTTTTCGTGGTCACCCTGCCGGGGCGTTCCACGCGGGCTATTCTCTACCGTTAAATTAGTAGGACAAAGATTTGTAAATTTGCTCAATAATGCACAAAAAGATTATGTACCTGTGGGGTTTTCGGAACGTAACCCCACGGTTGCAGTGAAAAAGAAATAGCTTGCGTTCCAGTACGCTACGCATGACGTTCCACGCGAGGCTTATTTTTATAACTGCCTTTTAAGCACATAAAGGATTGTAACCAATTGAATTATAATCGGTTTCCACTCATGAAAGTTGTTTGAATTTGCACTGGTCTAAACTTCTTTTTACGTCCATTTAGAATTAGATAAATGAAAACACAGCAAGGCATTTCTTTTCAGCTATGTCATTGGTAGGAAGCCGCTCCTCCAGTGAGGAGCGGCGGGTACCTTTAGCTTTCTGTTAATGAAGTGATTGTTTACGTTAATCACTTGCTCATGCTAAGAATACACTTTATTAATATCCTGGATTTTGGGGCAAATTTGTGTTCACATCCCTTTCCCGTTGAGGAATTGGGAATAAATAATAAATAGGGTTCACCTGGATTTCCTTCGCTTCCAGAACCTTTTGCTCCAGCGTCTCAGTCCTCACCAAATCAAAGAACCGTTGACCTTCTGCCACAAACTCCTTCCTTCTTTCCAGCAGCACTTCTTCCTTAAAGCCCTCAATGTTATTGATATTTACATTCGCTAGATTTGCCCGGTTCTTCACCATGTTCAGGTATTCATTTGCGACATTAAAATTCCCCAGTTCCGCCTGGGTCTCAGCGTAGGTTAAAAGTACATCTGAATATCTTATCACCGGAAAATCTTGTTGAGAATCCCCGGCATTGGGTTCCGCCTCTTCATCCCAATACTTTTGGATATAATATTCATCTAACAATATCAGGTTCCCTTCATCGTCATTAAGCTCGGTCATGAAAGTCACTTCTTTTCTTTCATCATCGGGGGAAAAAGCATCATAAAGATCTTGAATAGCTACCTGCCAACCATGCGTATTGGTCACTAAAGCCCTTGCCTGTGTAAGCTCAGGGGGTAAAAGCCTTACATTAAATTGCCCAAATTCCCAAAACGAAATAGCGCCCCCTCCATCGCCAAAACCAACGGAAAAGATGACTTCTTTGCCGTTGCGGCTGGTGTGTTTGAACACATCCGCAAAATCTTCCCACAACTCATATTTCCCGGATTGAATTACTTCTAAAGCATTAGCAGATGCATTTTCATAATCTTCTAATGTTAAATATACTTTGGCAAGTAAGGATTTGGCAGCCCCACTGGTTGCCCGTCCTTCCTGAATGTTTCCATCCGTAGGTAAAGCCCCTGCTGCCTCAAGATCACTAATAATTTGCGCGTACACCGCTACTGCTTCAGAAACCTCAGGATTCAATGGAACTTCTTCACTGGTTAGTAAAGGAAGCTCGCCAAACATCCTTACCAAATTGAAATACATCAAGCCTCTTAGAAATTTCGCTTCATTAACCAGCCTATCCCTTACTGTTTCGTCCATCTCAATACCGGGAATTCTTTGTATGGCAATGTTTGCTAAATTGATCGTCTTATAATGAATGCGCCATATGGTAAGGATGTTTGAATTCTCAGCATTCCAGGAGAAAGTACCGAGCTGATCATTGGCAAGCGCTCCCTGTTGCATATTCTTCAAATTGTCAGAAGCAAGGCCCGCGGCAATCCAGGTCGTGCTGTGGTAGACCCCTTCCGGACCGGAAGATGTAGACCCTAAATTGGCATAAATAGAGTTAACAGCAGCGATAGCATCTTCTTCAGTTTGGTAATAACGGTCCTGGGCAACCCTGTCCTGAGGATCTTCTTTCAGGAAATCATTGCAGGAGGTGAACCAAAAGGTCAATAGTAATAAGACCAGACTAAATGTTTTTATAGGTATTAACTTTCTCATTTTCTTCAAGAATTAAAATGGTATGACAATTAAAATCCTAGATTAAGGCCCAAGGTGTACGTTTTAGCCTGGGGATAACTTCCAAAATCTACCCCTACAATATTCGTAGTCTGGCCGTAGGCATTTCCTTCCGGGTCATAGCCAGTATAATCGGTTATGGTCAAAAGGTTGGTGCCACTTGCATAAATCCTCAGGTTGCTCAAGCGAACCCTTTCTAAAATAGACGCAGGAAGATTGTAACTTAATGTGACATTTTTCAAGCGGAGGTAAGAAGCATCTTCTACAAACCTTGATGAAAAAACATTGTCGTTGGCCGTTGTCAAAGCCCGCGCATATTCATTGCTAGGGTTCTGCGGAGTCCACCGGTTAAGGCCGGGCTCTGCCAATACATTTTGCTGTCCATTTACATTGGCTAAATTGGATAAATTCAAATTAACCATTTCATTGCCTTGAGACCCCAGAAAGAAAAATGATAAGGATAAACTTTTGTAGGCAATTTTGTTATCAAAACCCCAGGTAAAAACTGGCTGAGCAGAGCCGATAACAGTCCTGTCAAAATCATTGACCACCCCATCGGGCACGCCCTCTGGCCCGCTAATATCTTTGTACTTCCTGTCTCCGGCTGATGGAGTCTGCCCCACTATGACCGGGCTTTGGTCTGCCTCTTCATCAGTCTGATAAATGCCGTCAAATACATATCCGAAAAAAGTACCGATAGGCTCACCTTCACGTAATATATTTCCTCCAACACCTAAATTGATGTCTTCTTCTCTGGCCAGGTTCGTTATTTTATTTCGGTTGAACGATACATTGAGGGAAGTATTCCAGGAAAATACCCCTTCAAAATTCACTGTGCTCAAGGATAAATCAATGCCCCTGTTTTGAACATTTCCTATGTTCAGTAAGGTATTGGCAAATCCCGTTGTATAGGGAATTGGGGTATTAAGCAGCAGGTCTTCTGTATTCTTATGATACATTTCTGCGGTAAGTGCTACCCTTCCTTCCAACATTGAAAGGTCAATTCCAAAATTAAGCTGCTGGGTTGTTTCCCATTGTAATTCTTCGTTGGGATACGAAATAGGTTCTCTGCCACGGAGCACTTCAGTGCCTGAACCAGTGCTAAAAACCCCCTGGCCAATAGGCCCGATCAAAGCAAGTGATTGGTAAGGTGGTATGGATTGGTTTCCTGTCTGACCATAGCTCGCCCTGAACTTTAAGTCAGATATAAAATCTACATCACTCATAAATGCTTCGTCAGATACTCTCCAGGCGAAGGCTGCTGAAGGAAAAAAGCCGTATTTTCTGCCCTCAGAAAACTTAGAAGCCCCATCTACCCTACCGGTAAGGGTCAAGAGGTATTTGTTCATCAGCGAGTAATTTATTCTACCGAAATAAGATAGCATACTCCATTCCAGTTCACCATTGCTGGGGGTCTGAGGGTTATCAGCAGCACCTATGTCGTGCCACCCGGTCCGGGAATCCGGAAAGCCAAAGGCGTAGGCGTTGAGGGATTCATTTCTGAACTGCTGCAATTCAAACCCCGCCAGGACATTGATCGTGTTGTCAGGGTTAATTTGTTTATCGTAGGTAAACGTATTGGTATTGAGCCAGGTAAGTGCCTCAAGCGTGGAGATAGATGCCTCGCCCAAACTATTTTCTGCCCTTTTGAGAAAGTTAGGGCCAAAAGAATTGGACTTGGTAGTCAACCCATCTATCCCAAAACTTGACTTAAGCGCCAGGCCCTCTACTATTTCGTATTGGGCAAAGAAATTTCCGAGTATCCGGGAGGTTCCGGTAGTAGCAATATATTCATTTGCTTCCGCAACCGGATTGGCCACCGCTGGTTTTCTATCATGCTCAAAAGTATAGCCTCCGGGAACAGAAGCATCATACACCGGCAGTATGGGATTAAATTGTTGCGCATTTGTAACAATTCCCTGAACCACAGGTGCCGGGCCGGTCAATACGCCATTGGAAGTGATTCTATTGTAGGATAGATTGGTGCCAACGCTTAGTTTTTCATTGACATCGGTATCCAAATTAACCCTAAAGGAATAGCGGTTGAAATCAGAGCCTATTACAATGCCATCCTGGGTAAAATATCCCCCGGAGATGGCATACTTGGTGTTATTATTTCCGCCGGTCAAAGATAGCTGGTAATTGGCCATAGGGGCTACCCGGAATATCTCTTCCTGCCAATCAGTGCCTTCCCCCAAGCTCTGTGGATTGGGATAAACAGCTTCATTTCCTGCATTAATGCTGGCATCATTGACTAACTCGGCATATTGGGCAGCATTAAGAAGATCCAGCTTATGGGTGACTTCCTGAAGGCCATAGTAGCTTTCAAAACTCACTGTCCCTTTACCGGATTTCCCCCTTTTAGTAGTAATTAGTATCACGCCATTAGCGCCTCTTGAGCCATAAATAGCCGTGGCTGAAGCATCTTTTAGTACTTCTATGGATTCAATATCATTGGGGTTGATCGTAGACAAAGCCCCTATTCTGGGCCCTCTTCCCCCAATAGACATCTCACCGCCATTGCTGTTGATTAGCATGCCGTCAATGACGTACAAAGGTTCGCTACTTGCATTGACAGAACTCGTTCCCCTGATCCTGATATTGGTCTCGCCTCCGGGCACTCCTGATGTTTGCACCACTTTTACACCGGCGGCCCTTCCTTGTAAGGCCTGATCAAAAGTAGTGACCGGTACAGCTTTGATTTCTTCTGAAGATACTGAAGCGACTGAGCCCGTCAAATCAGATTTCCTTACTGTACCATAACCCACTACCACAACTTCTTCCAAACTTTGCACATCTTCCTCCAGAGTCAAATCAATGGTAGTCCTTCCATCTAAGGCTACTTCTTGCGAAGTATATCCAATGGATGAAAAGACCAATATGTCATCCTCGTTGGGTACGTTGATACTATAGTTACCATTAACATCCGTAACTGTACCAATGGTTGTGTTTTTTACCAGTACATTGACGCCAGGCAAAGATTCTCTTGCGGAAGTATCCGTTACTTTTCCATTTACTT
>JBBSOG010000411.1:0-5706 GCA_038259985.1 Cytophagales bacterium | reverse complement strand
GGAGGAAGGGACAACTACTATAATAATTACCTTTATAGGACAGGATGGACGTATAAAGGACAAATTATGGGTACGCCACTTTTTTTTACAAAAGAAAGGGCACGTGCTTATATTAAAGACTTTTCAGACCCCGATGAAGGCGCTTTTAATTTTAATGTGGTAAACAATAGAGTGATTGCGCATCATGTTGGAATCAAAGGTGCAATTATTCCACAGCTTGAGTATAAACTGCTCACCACAGCTACGGTTAACTACGGAACGTACGGAGGAATTAATGGGGGAATACAGAAATGGGGAAGCCGCACAAATCCTAACTTAGCTTATGCTTTTGATCCGCCTCTGAAACAATATTATTTTCTTTTAGAAACAAGCATATCCCTAAAGAACAATATGAAATTGATGTTTTCAGGCATTTTAGATGCCGGAGCCCTTTCAGACAATGCAGGATTTATGGTAGGTATGAAATGGAGCGGTAATAGGTCTTTTCGTAAGGAATATCCATAGATAAGACCATATGGGCAACTTAATATTACAATTTTTAGTAATAATCTCCCTTTCCTGAATCGTAAGACTATATTTAATGCATAAAGCAAATATTTTCCACGCTGCATGAATTTCATTTTATTAAACAAGTAAATATTTTTTCTGACCATTTATTCAGTTAATTTTGCAATTGATAAAAAAATCAAAAAAAATCGCCGTGTTTGCCTTATTTATTACATGCTTGTAAAGTAGGTTGCTAAACACGGCATGTCCTATTAAAAAATTAAGCTTTATAATTTTTTTGACACCTCAGATTACAACCATCTTGGTTTGATGGGTGTCAGTGATGCAGGGCTCTGGCATGATAAATGTTAATTAAGCATAAAAAAGACGCTAGACCGTTGATTAAGAGAATAAATCATGAACCACCGTTTCTCAAAAAATATAAGAACCATACATATAGGAGTAGATTTACTTCTGCTCAACCTATCTTTTTTAGCCTCCTATTTATTCGTTTTTGAGGGAATTAATACTTTATTCAATTCTCCTTATTCAGGGCTTTTGTTTTTTGTCAACATCTCCTGGATATTATCTATCCTAATTATCAAGCCCTATAAGGTATCAAGGGTTTCCTCTACAGTGCCTAACATCTTGATTAAGCACTATACATCTATCTTACTGCATGCACTAATTGTAGCCGTGTTTTTCATAGCTTTTAAAGCTTTTTATTATTCAAGGGAACATCTGATTATTTCATATTTACTGCTTTTCTTTATGGTTTCTTTGTGGAAAGCAGTTTTCACTTACTTTTTGCGCCAATATAGGTTACAGGGATATAACAATCGTAAATTTATCATTGCCGGTTATGGTGAAATCTCTGAAGAATTAAGAAGTTTTTTTACCCGCCATCGGGAATATGGTTACAAATTTATGGGGTATTTTGATGATAAAAGTGAACATCAGGAAGTAATAGGAAAAGTAGATGGACTAATTAATTATGTGCTCAAAAATGAGATTGATGAAATTTATTGCTGTACACCTTACTTGGATAATGATGATGTGCAACAAGTCATTAATTTTGGTGAACGTTTCAAGAGAAAAACTAAAGTGATTACGGATTATAGGAGCTTTGCATACAATGGCGTTACCCTTGAAAGGTATGACAATATCCCTGTATTTAACATTACAAACGCTTCCGTTGAAGACGCAAAGGCAACTGCGTTCAAGCGGGGATTTGATATCTTATTTGCGCTGACAGTAGTCATTCTTGGGATGCCTATATTTTTGATTGCGGCCTCACTCACTAAAATAACTTCCAGGGGACCAGTTCTTTTTTCCCAGGAAAGGATTGGGAAAGGCGGAAACCCTTTCCTCATTTACAAATTTAGAAGCATGTACACTGACGCCGAGTGCAAAGGTCCCTGTTTAGCTTTTAATGATGACCCTCGTATTACTGCCTGGGGGAAATTTATGAGAAAATTGCGCCTTGATGAGATTCCCCAATTCTTTAATGTACTAAAAGGTGATATGTCCATAGTAGGCCCCAGGCCAGAAAGAAAGTACTATATTGATCAAATTGTAGAGATTGCCCCTCAATATAAATACTTACACCACATCAAACCCGGGATTACGTCGATTGGGCAAATCAAGTTTGGCTATGCTGAGAATATTGACGAGATGGTACAAAGACTGCGCTTTGACCTATTGTATTTGAAAAACGTCTCTTTCTATCTTGATTTAAAGATTATCCTGATGACTGTCATGGTAATCCTTCGCGCAGAGGGAAAATAATAATAGTTAATCCCTTCTTCGGAAGGGATTTTTATTTCTAGATTATAAGGCCCGCTATTAGTCCCACTAATATGATCAAAGGCGCAGGGATAGGGGTGAACTTAAGCAAGAGAAAAGTCCCTATCACAAAACCGATATTTACTACTCCCAATGATATGGGTTCCAGCAGTAAAAAAGTAGCGGCAATGACCATTCCCGAACTGGCAGCGGTGATGCCCTCCAACGAAGCTTTGATGACCCTGTATTTTTTGAGCTCATCCCAAAACCTGATCATAAAAAAAATCAAAAAAGTACCAGGAAGAAATATCCCTACTGAAGCTATTAGCCCACCTATAATCTCTCCACTTACCCCATAAGTTCTCATACTTAATGCCCCAATGTAAGCGCTGAAAGAAAAAGTAGGCCCTGGCACTGCTTGTACCATAGCATACCCGGAAAGAAACTCTTCTGAACTGAGATAACTTAAGAAATCTACAAACTCTGTATAAAGCAAAGGAATAAGCACCTGTCCTCCGCCAAATATCAAACTGCCGTTACGATAAAAATTCTCAAACAAGCGAATGGGCAAAGCCTGGGTGATTCCTCCGGTGATGGCCGCAAACACCAGTATGCCGACCCATAATATCAGGTTGCCCCATTTGATAGACATTTTTTGCTTTTGCTCATGAGGATGCCTTTTCCACTTGATAGATGTGGCAAAACCTGCTAATAATAATAGCAGAGGATAGATGAAAGGCTTGCGAACCAAAAAAGACCCCACGGCAGCCAAAAGCATAATAACAATCCCCGCCCTGGTATTGACTACCTTGAGGCTGATCGTATAAGCGGCGTAGGCTACAAAACCTACCGCCATCGGTTGTATAAAGCGGGTAAAATCCAAAGAAAGATCTTTCCTCTGAATGTGTGAAATAGTGACTGCCAGGGAAGTCATGATTAACACGGCCGGTAATGCCCATACCAGCAAGGTAAGAAAGGCCAGTTTTGGCCCTCCTATTTTATAACCTATGGCCGTAATGGTTTGGGTAGAAGTAGGCCCGGGCAATATCTGGCAAAGGGCATATAACTCTATCAAATCTTTCTCACTAAGATACCGCCTCTTTTCTACCATCATGCGAAGGAAAAGAGTCATATGTGCCTGTGGCCCCCCAAAGGCACTGATCGTAAGGAGAAGTACATCTTTGAGAAAGATGATATGACGAACACGCCTGATCAATAGAGTTGAGTTTTACATGCTTATTAATTTGTTGAATGTTAAGCTTAAGATCAGATTTATTTTTTTAAACCAATCTCCGCCAGTCTTTCGTCCAGGAATTCCCCTGCTGTCATATCAGTATAGCTTTTGGGATGAGCTTCACTTACACAACTATCCAGGCAAGTAAGGTCCATCCCTGAGCGTGGGTGGAGAAAAAATGGTATCGAATAACGCGAAGTTTTCATCTTCTCTTTGGGCGGATTGACTACCCGGTGTATGGTAGACTTTAGTTTATCATTGGTGAGCCGGGCTAGCATATCCCCTACATTGACCACGATTTGCTCGGGCAGTGCTGTCACCGGAAACCATTTGCCATCCCTTCTTTGTATCTCCAGCCCCTCAGCACTGGCACCCATCAGTAGGGTAATCAAATTGATATCGCCATGTTCAGCTGCCCGCACGGCATCTGGAGGAACAGCATCAGGGTTTTCAATAGGAAAATAATGGATAGCCCTCAGAATGCTATTACCATTGTGTACCTTGGCATCAAAATAATCCTCGGGTAGTGCTAAATATAAAGCTACTGCTTTCAAAATTTGCTGCCCGGCCATTTCTAAGGTTTTGAAAGCTTCTGAAGCGTATTTTTCCATAGCGGGAAGTTCTGAAGGCCATATGTTATCTGGATAAACAGTTTTTACGGGGTCGTCGTCCTCAACAATTTGCCCAATTTGGTAAAATTCTTTCAGGTCAGCGGTATTGCGGCCTTTGGCGTGTTCTTTTCCTTTGCTGGTATAACCTCTTTGTCCGTGATAGGCTGTGCTATCGTATTGCTTCTTGATTTCTTCAGGAAGGGCAAAGAAATCCTGAATGGCCTGATAAAGCTTATCACGCAATTCATCACTTAACCCATGATTTCTAATGGCTACGAAGCCGACATGGTTAAATGCATTTCCTAATTCAGATACAAACTTTGTCCTCTTTTCTTTGTTACCACTTCTGAAGTCTTCTAAATCCAGGGAAGGTATATGATCAAATGATACTTTTGTCATTGTTTTACTATTTTATTAATACTTCTCTATAAATGGATAATTAGGCGAAATTTGTAATAAATTGCACACCATCAAACTAAATAAAACTGTGCTATGAAAAACTTATTTTTATCTTTTATTTCTTTATTTTTTTTACTCGTCGTGGTTTCATGCGGCCCAAGCAGTACACAAGATGAAGGCTCTGCCATGAGCGACAGTACTGCTGCTATGCAGGAAGAGCCAATGGGTGAAGTCACTTTGTCACCTGCGCCTGCTTCTGTTGATTTCCCTGATGCTATCTTAGAGATGAGTGCACCTGCTGAGGGAGCTACGGTAAGTGGGAATAAAGTAACTTTCAATTATGAGGTAACCAATTATGAATTAGGTGCTCAAACCACTGATGCTACCCAGAAGCCTTTGGCTAATTCTGACAAAGGGCAGCATGTTCACCTAATTCTGAACAACAATCCTTATTACGCTATTTATGAGCCTACTCATGAAATGGAATTGGACAATGGTCATTATGTAGCGCTTTCTTTTCTCTCAAGGTCTTATCACGAAAGTGTAAAGCATCCTGAAGCCTTTACTGTTTCTCAGTTTACTGTAGGTGATGGCGGAGGAGAAGAAGTAGACCTTTCTGCTCCTATGCTTTTCTACAGCCGCCCTAAAGGCACTTATACCGGTGCGGATACAGAAACTGTACTTTTTGATTTTTATCTGGTCAATACGGAGATTGGTGCTAATGGTAACCAAGTACGCGTCACCGTAAACGGAGATCAAGAGTTTATGGTAGATGAATGGGCACCTATGGTGTTAGAAGGCTTGCCTATGGGCGAAAATACGGTCAAAATTGAATTACTTGATAGTGATGGGAACCTTATAGAAAGCCCTTTCAATAGTGAGGAAAGAACTTTCACCTTAGAAGAAAGCAGCGAAGAACCAGCTTCCTAAGTGGAATGCCTACTCAAAATGATAAGCGGGATCAAGTCCCGCTTTTTTTTATTCCATCAACTCCCGGAGTATCACAGTTGATTTAAGATCATTAAAGTTTTCAACATGCATTTGATAAAACTTCACCAAATCATCCAGCAAGATACGGCGAGTCGTATTGTTGCACTTGATGTGTTCCGCAAAAGGTAGATCAATCAATTGACCTAATACGGCTTCTTCTTCGCCCGATACTTGGGGTTTACCCATGTATTCATGCACTTG
>JBBSOG010000410.1:0-5711 GCA_038259985.1 Cytophagales bacterium | reverse complement strand
CGGGCAACAGAATACGACGAAGGTCGGGGTGACCACTGAAATAGATGCCCAGCAGGTCAAAAGCTTCACGCTCATGCCAGTCAGCGGTGCGCCAGATATGGCTTACTGTTGGAACTTCCACTTTTTCCTGTCCTTCGGTTTGTCTGGATATCACAATTTGCAAAGCCAGTTGAAGATTGTAGGGGATAGAGTATAGATGGTAAATGACTTCCATGGTACCCTGCTCGGGACCGTTATCCAGACCAGTTAGGCACGCCAGATAGTCAAAATAAGTGTGTTCATTGGTATGAAGTTCCAAACATACTTCGGCAATGCGTGAAGCAGGAACACTTAGCATTGGTGGTGAAGAGTCTGTATCCACCGCCATGATAACGTCATCACCAAATTTAGTGGTTAATAGTAGTTTTACTTCTTCCAGGTTCATGCTTTCTGTGCTTCAAGCGGGGCTACTTTATTTTCCTTTCTCTTGGCCATAAGTTTTTCCAACGCGCTAGGTGCCATCAATGATTCATGACGGATTTTTTCTTGTAATTTAAGAATGCCGCCGATCAATGCCTCGGGGCGTGGAGGGCAGCCGGGCACATATACATCTACCGGAATGATACGGTCTACACCTTTCACAACATGATAACCGTGCTGCCAGTAAGGGCCGCCGCAATTAGAGCAGGAACCCATAGAAATAACATAACGGGGTTCTGACATTTGTTCGTACAATCGGCGTACGCGATCCGCCATTTTGAAAGTGACAGTTCCCGAAACAATCATCACATCAGATTGACGGGGGGAAGGCCGGGGAATTACGCCGAACCTATCCAGGTCAAAGCCCGAAGCATAGGTAGACATCATCTCTATGGCGCAGCAGGCTAACCCAAAACCCATCGGCCAGAGGGAAGAAAGCCTCGCCCAATTCACAATGTCATCTACTTTGGTAATGATCATTCCCCCTTTTCCAAACTGCTGGTCTAGTAAGCCTCCCATAAAATTAATACAGATTACAAATTGAAAACTATTACTGTGCAGAAACGATGTTAGTACTTTTCCGAGACTTTATCGTATAGTTCTTTGGGTATGTGAGACTTGTAAACCTGTTTTTCTATCTGAGGTTTAATCCAGTCCAGAAAACCCTTAGCCCAGGCATATGCCAAACCCATCGCCAATATGCCTATAAAAATAAACATCTCTGCCAGCGAAAACCAGCCCCATAACCCATCTGTCCCTTCAATTAATATCTTCTGTCCAAATACAGTAGCCCAGGGGAACAAGAATACAATTTCTACATCAAACAGGATAAAAATCAGGGCGATGATATAAAAGCGGGAGTTAAACTGACCCCAGGCTGAGCCAATAGGATCTTCCCCACACTCATAAGTCGTGAGTTTTTCTTCATTGGGCCGGTCAGGGCGGATCATTTTGGCAGTCAGCAAAGCGATGGTGACGAATATCCCGCTTCCCACAATAAACAGTAGGATGACTGCGAAGGCCGATAGTTCTGTGTCTTGTGTTATCATTAACCTAAAAAACTCAAAAATCTAATGGATCAAAATGCTTGAAGTGGCCATTCATTTTAATACGCTCTTTGGTACGTTCCATTTCCCGCAAGAGCGGAACTGTTCTTTTCAAATGATCAATAACCAATATTTGACGTTCACTTTCACGCTCTAGCTTAATAAGTTGATATTCCTGTTCCAGGGAAAGCCCGATTTCGTGACCAATCACAAAGGTAGCAATATCAGCATCTACTTCCACTCTTTTGACAACATTCATCACATCAAAAAGCGCCTTGATCAAGGATGCCATTTCCAAACGGGCAGCCAAATCGCCATCTTCTATATTCTCCAGGTAAGTTACTTCTCCCCCAGCGTAGAGCTTACCGTGTACAGGATTAGAAAAAGCTAAGGTTTTGAATACCCTGGACGCCTTGGTGGTGATATCCATACGCCCATCTTCATATTTTTTCACTACTTTCTTTACATAAATCTCTGTACCATATTCTATTTTTTTATCTACGTAAGCAGGTATACCAAAGGGCTGCTTCTTTTCCAGGCACTCACTGATCAGCTGTTTGTATCTCTCCTCAAAAACATGAAGGTTCAGTTTTTCACCGGGGAAAGCCACTAAGTTCAGCGGAAACAAAGGCAAATAATTTTCCATATTTTTTTCATTCGTGCTTAAGGCACCAGTAACAAAACAGGTATTTTTCTTCTATGCAACAATTAAACTGTGCCCTCGTTGTTCCTGCAATACGTAAGAAAATGACTGTTTTGTCAGGCAAATAATTATTCTCAAAAAGGTTTTTATTTTGATCAGGCACAGTTATTGCAAATCGTATAATAGCGCAAGGATTAATTCTTAGCGTTTGTTTAAGGTTGATAGTTTGCCCCGGGCGTTTGGTCGCGCCCGGGGTTCTTTTTTATAAGGATGCCTGGAAGCAAGTGAGCAACTTCTGCATATCTTCTGGCTCATTGTACAAGTGAGGTGCAACCCTCACCGAATTACCCCTGACAGACACCAGTACATGTGCTTCTTGTAACTCTCGCTGAAGTTTCTCCATGGCAATGCCCTTAGGCAATCTTACACCAAACAAATGATGCCCCCTAAATGTTGGACCTTCTATCTGAAAACCGTCTTCCAGCAGAGGGTTAATGATAGGCTCAATCAGTTTTTGACAATAATGCTGTATATTTTGTACTCCCCATTTATTAATCTCTTTGAGCGCCTGCAATAGCATAGGCACCAGAATAAAATTGCTACGTTCGCCTACCTCATAGCGCAATGCCCCCGGCTGATAACGTTCCTGATAATTAATCAGCTTAGAAAAATCCTCACTCCCGTACCGGCTCATCCAGCCTTCTTCCAGTGGCTCACCTTCGTCAAAATGAGACCCAAAATAAGCCAGAGAGATGGCATACGGGCCCATCAACCATTTATAAGCTGCGCAAATCAGTGCATCGGGCTGAATATCACTCACATCAAAAGGCAGGGCGCCTACGGATTGGGTGCCATCAATAACCAGCAGTGCCCCTACTTCGCGTGTTCGTTGTCGGATGGCTTTTAAGTCAAAGCGTGTCCCATCAGACCAATGCACATGGGCAATGGCCACCAGGCGGGTACGCTTGTCTATAGCGTCCATTATCCTTTCATTCCACAGTTTGCCCCTATCTTCCTCAACTTCAGGCGCTTGTATAGTTTTGAGTTGTGCTTGTTTCTGAACAGCCAGCTTCTGCCAGCAATATACATTACTGGGAAATTGCTCGCCTGCTACGATTATATTTTCGCCTTTGCCAATATGTAAGTTTCGCGCTACCACGGCCATGCCGTAGGAGACTGAAGGAATTACGACAATACGTGAGGGTTCAGCAGTATGTATAAGCCGGGCGTACTCTTTTCTTAGCGCTTCTACTTCGTCAAAAAACTCATGATGCCCTATTCGCTGGGGTGCCTGCTTGAGCCTCAAGCCTTTGATGCCTGCTACTTCCACGCTTTTCATCATGGGGGCCATATAAGCACAGTTCAGATAAGTGTCATCTGGATTGAGGGTAAATTTATCTTTTTGGCAAGACAGTGTAGGATAGTTTTGTGCCATGATGATTTTGTATATTGCTGGTTTCCTGTACGAAAGATAAGAAGCACTTTCTCATTCTGGTGGTTTTTAAGAAATAAAGAAAGTAAATTAAGCATCCATGCTTTTGTTTACCAAACCGCTCCACGGCGGCCTAAAACGCTAACTATTAAACCTTAAAAGCAGAATCAGCGATTACTTATGAGACTGTTATTAATTCTACACCAACCAATGGCTTCATGAAAGAACTCAGCAGAATTGTTGAAGCGTATGAGCAAATCACTGATAATCAGCAGAAAGCGGCGCTGGCTACAGTCGTGAAGGTACAAGGATCTTCTTACCGACGACCAGGTGCCCGCATGCTTATGACCGACGACGGACGTTGGACGGGTGCTATCAGTGGGGGTTGTCTGGAAGGAGATGCCCTCAGGAAGGCGCGTCAAGCCATACTCAGTAATACACCCAGCGTAGTTACTTATGATACCATGAGCGATGAAAATGCCAGCAGACTGGGCGTGGGCCTGGGGTGCAATGGTATTATAGATGTGCTGATAGAACCAATGGATTATCTGCATGCGCAAATGGATTTGATGGGGGTGTTCAAAAATTTCCTGCAAGACCGTAAAAAAGCCGTCATTGCCACGGTTTTTAATGTGGAGGAATCCATGCGAGATGGTATTGGACAAAGATTGATTATTGATAGTCGCAATAGGGAGTTGGGCAACATAGATGTGCCTTTTCTCAAAGAACAAATATATCCCAATGCATTGGCTGCACTAGACAGTGGGCAAATGCTTCATAAAATATATACTGTAGAAAGAGGACAGGTTGAAGTAAGTATAGAAGTGCTCCATCCCAGTATTGAGCTGATCATTTTTGGTGGTGGTTATGATGCTGTTCCGGTGGTAAGGCTTGGTGATGCACTCGGCTGGCAGGTGAGCGTGACTGATGATTGCATTGCCCATACTGGCAGCAAACGCTTTCCCGGTGCTTGCCAAGTATTGCATGCCCCCCGTGAAAGTGTCGTAGAAAATTTATCCATTACCCCTTACACTTATGCTGTCCTGATGTCACATAATTATGCCTATGATATCGCTGTATTACCCCAACTGCTGGCTTCTGACGTCCAGTACATCGGTATTCTGGGACCTAAAAAACGCTATCTGAGAATGCTGGATGAATTATCGCAAAAAGGGATACCTGTGAGTGAGAGTGATCAAAAACGTATTCATAGCCCAGTGGGCCTGGACATAGGGGCAGAGACACCTGAAGAAATCGCTTTGTCCATTATTTCAGAGATCCAGGCAGTACATCAGGGAAGAAAAGGGGGAATACTCAAAGAAAAAAAAGGCTTTATTCATGAACGTGCCTGAGCAAACGGCTATCATTTTGTTGGCTGCCGGGGAGTCTTCCCGCATGGGACGACCTAAGCAATTGCTAAAATTAAATGGCAAATCTTTACTGTGCCATGCTGTTGAGAAAGCTATTCGTGCGGACATAGGCCCGGTGATCGTGGTGCTAGGTGCTTTTTTGAAAAGGATGGAAAAAGAACTTGATCACTTTTCGGTGGAAAAGGTCGTTAACGACAACTGGCAGCAAGGAATGGGAAGTTCTATTCGGGCGGGTATTTTAGCAGTACAAAAACATCATCTTGCCTGCCGGGGAACTATTATTATGCTAACCGACCAACCCTATGCAGATGAGCATTTGTTGAAGAAACTCATTCAAACCCACCAAGATTCCCAAATGCCTATTGTTGCTTCGGCCTACAAAGAAATACTGGGGGTACCGGCCTACTTCCACCAGAGCTACTTTTCACGTCTCAGCCAGTTAGAAGGACAGATGGGAGCCCGTAAGTTCATCCAGCAGCACTTTTCTGAAGTAGCCAGCGTTCCCTTTGCCCAGGGAATTGTTGATATAGATACCCCTCAAGACTATAATAAGATCAAAAAAGTAGAAGACGACTTGTCT
The DNA here is from genome assembly GCA_038259985.1 of Cytophagales bacterium. Taxonomy (GTDB): domain Bacteria; phylum Bacteroidota; class Bacteroidia; order Cytophagales; family Cyclobacteriaceae; genus Catalinimonas. Next base: position 181 of record JBBSOG010000410.1, on the reverse strand, counting down.
TAGAATTAAAATTCAGGAAATGATGAGGCATTATTTTTAATAATTAATTCAAGTTGCGGATAATGATTTGTTGAAAGTAAAAGCAAAGATGAACAATATGATTTTGAGCAGGAAACCTTTGGGAGACACAGCATGCACCTTAGCTGGAAAGCGAGCAGTAATCTCACTGAAGGTAGTCTCT
>JBBSOG010000409.1:0-5723 GCA_038259985.1 Cytophagales bacterium | reverse complement strand
CAGTAAAGCCGGTTATTCAAAATCCGACTCACGCAGCTGAATACATCAGTTTTGCGTTGCAAAATCAGGCCCAGGTGCAATCACCTGAACTCGCTGACATGCTCCAGGTACCCGTAAATACACTACTGCAGAAGGGTTCTGAAGAAGACATTAACCTGGCACTGGATGCTATTGGACGATTCAATCTTGAAAAACCGGGGAAAGATATTGTTAGTTTGATGAATGATCAAATGTCCGACCAGACGCTGGAGCTCGCACTTAAGGCATTAGAGAATGACCCGAAAGCTAATCAGGAGGTTTTTTCTCAGATGCACCAAAATGAAGAATTCAGCTTCGAGATACGGGCAGCTGCGTTGCATAACCTCACCAAAGCAAATCCAGATGCTGGATTACACGCTTTGCAGCAATGGATTTCACAGATTAATGATTCCCAAAAAAGCGAGCTTGCCACCATGTTATCGGGAACAAATCAGGGGGCTGATCTACTGAAGCATGTGTATGATAAAAAGCTCATTGATCTTGCCGCCTTTGATCTCTCGGCGGCAGAGCGGGTTTATAATACTAATCCCAAAGATCCAGTTGGCGACGCAATTCTTGAAGGAGTAACAAAACTTGAAGAAGAAGAAAAGAAGGCTTTCAACGATAAACTCGATAAGTACATGAACGTTGCTGACAACAAACACGGTACCCCCATAAAAGGTAAAATGCTATTTCAAACCTGCCTGATGTGCCACAAAGTGGGCAACGAAGGACAGGATATTGCACCGGCATTAGATGGTTCGGCAAACCGTGATACTGAAGCCCTGCTTACGGCCATTCTTGATCCCGATGCCGCCGTAGAATCCGGTTATACCGCCTATCGGGTGACTAGAAAAGATGATAGTAGTGTCGAGGGGTATTTGGTTAAAAAAGACGATCGTGGGACCACCATCGCATTTATGGGAGGCAGTCAGGTTTTCATTGAAGCTGATGATATTCGGAGTCAGGGTTTTCTGGGAGGTCGTTCATTCATGCCAAAAGGACTAATAGAGAGCTATACCGACGAACAGATTGCTGATCTGATTTCGTATATCCGTACCCTGGAATGAGCAATGTTAAAAGGAGTAAAAGTATTGTTCACCAAAAAAATAGACATAATGGTTAGACACTTTGGTGTATTCAAATTCAAACCTACCATTTCAGAAGAGCAAATAATGGAGTGTTTTCAATCGATGAAAGCTATGGTGGGGAGTATTCCTGGACTATTGGCGATGGAGTATGGCCCCTACAACAGTAGTGAAGGGTTAAACGAAGACTTTACCCATGGCTTTATTATGACATTTGACTCCCTGGAATCCCGAGATGTCTATTTGCCCCATCCCATCCATGAGAAAGTAAAGGAACTGGTAGTGCCCCGGCTGGAAAGAGTGGTGGTTTTTGATTTTATTGTTTAAAAATTATCAACTCCAATTGAATATTATCTTGGACATTTGAACCTTAAATTGATCTCAGAAAGAAAATATCCTTGTCAAAAGATTTTAACCATATATTGAAACATGATGTCCGCTACTGGTAAATTCATTCTAGTGCTTGGCTGTTTTGACACTAAAGGAGAGGTATTTGCCCATCTCCGTCAGTGCATCCTGGATCAGGGAGAGCAGGTACTCACGATCAATACGGGTATCATGGGCTCTACCGAATACTTTCCAGTAGATATTGAAGCAGATTTTGTAGCTCAGGAAGGTGGTGCTGATCTAAGCGAATTAAGGAAAAAAGCTGACCGGGGGCACGCCGTTGATATCATGGGTAAGGGAGCCTCCAAAATTATATCAAACCTGATAGGACAAGGACAAATAAAGGCCGCCATTGGGATGGGCGGGGGCGGTGGAACTTATATAACCCTTTCTGCTATGCAACACATACCATTGGCCTTACCCAAGATTTGTTTATCCACCGTGGCGGCCAAAGACTTATCCCGACAAATGGGCAATAAGAATATTACCTTAATGCCTTCGGTTGTAGATGTGGCCGGCCTTAATCGGATCAGTTACCTTTTAATAAAACAAGCAGCATTGGCGATCTGTGCTATGGCAAAAGTTACTGACACTGAAAGTGTTGCTACTTCTTTGGGCAGTATTGCGGTCAGCATGTTTGGAAATACGACCGCATGTGTGAACATATGTACTGAGTTATTGGAAAATGTAGGCTATGAAGTACTCGCTTTTCATGCTACGGGGGTGGGCGGTAAAACTATGGAAGCCTTAATTCGAGAAGGTTATTTTGACGCTGTTTTAGACATAACCACAACGGAGCTAGCCGATGAATTATGCGGAGGAATCTTAAGCGCCGGCCCCGATCGCCTGAATGCAGCGGCAGAGATGGGGATTCCACAGGTAGTCGTTCCCGGCTGTTTGGATATGGTGAACTTTGCCCATCTGGATACGGTACCGGAGCAGCACCAATCACGGGAGCTCTATAGCTGGTCCCCCGATGTTACATTATTGCGGACTAATAAGGAGGAGAATATGATACTGGGTGAAACACTTGCAAAAAAATTGAACCGTTCTACCGCCGCCACCGCTATATTGTTGCCTAAGAAAGGCCTATCCCAGATTGATGCAGAAGGCGGCGTGTTTTATCGTCCTAAAGTGGATAAGGCCTTATTTGACTCTATAAAAAAATTTACCCAAGAAAAAGTGAGGGTAGTGGAAGTTGACGCGCATATCAATGACAGAAAGTTTGCGGAAATTTTAGTGGAGGTTTTGTTAAAGATGATAGAAAAAGCAAAAATTAATGTTTAAATCCTTAAGAAGCAAAGGACAATACTAGACTAATAAAATACAAATTGACCAATGATTATGCACCAATCACGTTTACTGATTTTGATACTGTTTACAGTATTTCTACGTCCGAGTGCTTTCTGCGCAGTTTCTGATACTGACAGTACCAAAGTAAATATGGCTGAGCGATACGATCGTGATTACAAGCTACAGGCCACTATTCTTGGATATTTTGATGCAGATGGCACACGCAACCCTGTGCTTCAAGCGCTAAAGGGGGAGCAGGTGCGTATAAAAATCGTGAACGGCGAGCCTATGACACATGATATTGCACTTGAAAAATTAGGCATCAAAAGCAATGTACTGGTAGAAAAGGGAGATACGGCCAGTATTGTTTTTAAGGCTGAGGAAAGTGACACTTATTATTGTACCATTCCCGGCCACAGGGCTGCTGGCATGGTAGGAAATTTTGAAGTGGTTGACAGCATTAGCACCCAGGAAATGACCGTCGCTGCATACATGCCCGAAAAAGACGGAAAGGAACTGAATTTAAATTTTGAAACAGGGACCCTGCAGGATTGGAAAGCAACGGGTGATGCCTTTTCAGATCCCCTCATATCCCAGGACCCCTCTCCGGTTCATGAGAAGGATATGCAAATCAATCTTAGCGGGCAGTATTTTGTAAGCAGCGGCGGCACTAAAAATTACAAGGGAACCGGTACGCTTACCTCAGTACCTTTTATCGTTACGCATCCATTTGCCTCTTTCAAAATTTCAGGAGGCGCCCTACAGGATACGCGTGTAGAATTGGTAAGAACAGACTACCAGGAAGTTATTTTTCAGATCACCGGATCAGGACGTGCTACACTTCAGCCTGTTGTGGTGGACCTGGAAGAGCACCTGAACAAGGAAATATTTATCCGGGTTATTGACAACGAAACAGGTATTTCGCAAATCCCTTATATCAAAGATGATGTATGGGCCCATATCAATTTTGATGATTTTTTCTTTTATTCGGAGCGTCCGGATTTTCCTAACGAACTCAAGCAAAGTGATATCATTATCCTGCCGCCCCTTGATCCTGTACCCAATGCAGGGCTTTCAGCAGAGGAAGCCACTGAGGTTATGACTTTACCGGAAGGATTTTCTGTGACTTTGGCCGCTGCTGAACCTGATGTAGTTCGTCCCATTAGTTTCACCACTGATGCACGTGGAAGACTTTGGGTAGCAGAGGCACACACTTATCCTGTGCGGGCACCCGAAGGACAAGGTAAAGACCGAGTGCTCATCTTTGAAGATACTAATGGCGATGGATCGCTGGACAAACGGACTATCTTTATGGAAGGACTAAACCTGATTAGTGCCATTGAAGTAGGTATGGGTGGTATTTGGCTTGGGTCTGCGCCAAACCTCATCTATATACCTATAGATGATAAAAACGATAAACCTGCAGGTCCTGCGCAAGTGCTCTTAGATGGCTGGGGCTTAGATGACACACATGAAATCCTTAATAACTTTCGGTGGGGCCCTGATGGTTGGCTTTATGGTACCCACGGGGTTTTCACTCATTCCAACGTAGGCCGGCCGGGGGCCACTGATGAGGAGCGGACTAAGTTGAATGGTGGCGTATGGCGTTACCACCCGAAAACCAAGAAATTTGAGCTTTTTGCAGAAGGCACCAGCAATCCCTGGGGCATTGATTTCAATGACTATGGACATCCTTTTATTACGGTATGTGTGATTCCTCACATGTTTCATGTCATCCAAGGAGCCAGGTACCTTCGCCAGGCCGGGAAGCATTTCAACCCTTACACTTATGAAGATATCAAGGAAATAGGCGACCATGTTCATTGGGTGGGAGACAGAGGCCCCCATGCAGGTAACTTCAGGTCCAATTCCAAAGGAGGTGGCCATGCGCATGCTGGCGCCATGATTTATCTAGGAAGTGAGCAATGGCCTGAAGAATATCGCAACAAAATTTTCATGAATAACATCCATGGCAGCAGGGTCAATGTTGATCAGCTTACCAGAAAAGGATCTGGATATCTGGCAAGCCACGAAGATGATTTCTTACTGACCAATGATACCTGGTCCCAATGGCTCAACTTCAGATATGACGCCAGTGGATCTGTATTTGCCATTGATTGGTATGACAAGAACCAGTGCCATAGCCCTAATCCTGATGTACATGACAAGACACTTGGACGAATTTTTAAGATCAGTCATGAGACAGATCAGTGGGTGCAGGTGGACCTTTCTAAAGCCCCTGATATGGACCTGGTGAATTATCAGCTTCATCAAAATGAATGGTATGTAAGAACAGCAAGGCTCATTTTGCAGGAACGTGGGCCCAATAAGAAAGTGCATAAAGCTTTGAAAAAAATCCTGCATGAAAACCCTGATGTCACCAGAAAATTACGGGCGCTTTGGACCCTTCATGTGACAGAAGGACTTACCGAGAAAGAACTCCTTCAATTACTGGCTCATAAAGATGAATACATCAGAAGTTGGGCCGTACAGCTATTGGCTGAAGACAAAAACCTATCGGATGCTGCCCTGAAACAATTTGCTGAAATGGCAAGAACAGATAATTCTGCACTTGTACGGTTATATCTTGCTTCGGCCATGCAAAGAATTCCAATTGAGCAAAGGTGGGAAACGCTTGAAGCACTCATTCAACGGGTTGAAGATAAAGACGATCATAATATGCCATTGATGCTTTGGTACGCATTGGAACCCACCATACCCACTGATGTGAACAGGGCTGTTGACCTAGTCTCTAATGCCGACGTGCCGCATATTTTACCTTTTACAATACAACGTGTGGGCGCGATAGAATCTGAGGAAGCAATAAAAGCTTTGCAAAGGCTGCAACAAAGTCTGGAAAAAATGGAACCTTCACATCAGAACCATGAGATACAAGCTCTAATCAAGAAGCAACTTGCCCAAAAATAAATATGCTTT
>JBBSOG010000408.1:0-5734 GCA_038259985.1 Cytophagales bacterium | reverse complement strand
CATAGTGGTAGCAGCGGATTATGATCATGATGGGGATGTGGATCTTTTCATCGGGGGGAGGCATACACCTCAGCAGTATCCGGTTTCAGGAATAAGCTATTTACTGGAAAACAAGGGAGGTAAATTTGTGGATGTTACCCAAGAAAAAGCGCCTCAACTGCAAAAGGCAGGAATGATCACTTCCGAGTTGTGGACGGATGTTGATCAGGATGGATGGGAAGACCTGATGGTGGTGGGCGAGTGGATGGCACCACAGATTTACAAAAATCACGAAGGACGTTTGGAGAAGGTAGAAGTACCTGCTTTTGCAGCACTTTCCGGCTGGTGGAACAGCCTTCTGGGTGCTGACTTTGATCAGGATGGTGATATAGATTACGTGCTGGGAAATCTGGGTTTAAATTCCCGTTACCGGGCAGATAGTATTTCGCCGCTACAGTTAATCGTGAATGATTTTAACCAGGATCAGCGGATAGACGCGATTCTGACATATGAGCAGGATGGGGTTACTTACCCTATGCACCCACGCGATGATATGCTTCGCCAGCTCAGTAATCTCAAAAGAAAATATCCAAACTATTCTTCCTTCGCAGAGGCTGGTATAAAAGATATTTTTTCTCCAGAAGAACTAAAAAACTCCAAAGTGCTTGAAAGCCGGGAGATGCGTAGCTATTATTTAGAAAATCTAGGTGATTTCAACTTTGCTGTTAAGCCCTTGCCCGTAGAAGTGCAGATCGGGCCTGTCTCCGGAATGCTTAGCGGAGACTATAATCAGGATTCTTATCCCGATCTGCTCCTGGTGGGTAACTCCTATGCTACCGAGGTCATCAGTGGCCCCTATGACGCTTTGAAGGGTGCATTGTTAATAGGGGATGGTCAGGGTAACTTCAAAAGCATGTCATTAGCAAAAAGTGGTTTTTGGGTGGAAGAAGATGCTAAAGCCCTTACACATTTGAAGCTCAAGGATGGCAAAGAGTTGATACTGGCCAGTCAGAATAATGGAGAGCTCATGGCATATGAAGTAAATTCAAATGCCAGAAAATACTATGATTTTAGACAGGATGTCAGGGAAGTTACAGTGCATTTCAAAGATGGACGCAAGCAGAAAATAGAACTCTATAGGGGCAATGGTTATCTGAGTCAGGCTGGAAGAGGAATCTGGTTGTTGCCTGATCTTATAGAAAGGATAGAAGTAGAGGGGAAAGCAGTGAATATGGACTCTCTGTATGTTCAGTCTATTCTTGAAAAATAATACTGCCGATACCGCTGTTGATTAGGCTGTTCGTACAAGGGTTTCAGCGTTTCTCTTAGAATCATACAGTTGGGCTTGAGGGTGAGAACCTGAAAAGCTGATGTGATCTGTTTTCTGCTCTGATCAAACCATTTCAGCGTATCTTGTTCAAGTACGTAGCCTATCGCTTTTACTTCTTCGGCTTTGGAAATGATCAGCGTGTCAGCTTTATAATGATAGAAGACTTTTTCGTCACCTGTTTCAAGGTACTGAAAATGATTGTAATAGTGAAGAGTAGAATCCATTTGCCAACTTCCTTCAATCATAGAGGAATCAGTCTGCTGACAAGACTGGCAAAGTAGCATGAGAAATAATAAACATGTACGCATATGCTCCAAAAAGAAACCTGATCTATAAAGATCAGGCTCATGGTTAATTATCCGGAAAATGAAAGATGACAAAACGTTCATGAAGAACTAATAATCGGGATTTTGTTCCAGTACTCCATTACTCAGGTCTATTTCACGCTGAGGTATGGCAAATAAATAGTGCTTGGGCCGCTGGAAATTTCTGGGCGGATCAAAAGTTCCTCTGTCTTCTGCATAGATTTCCACAATATCTACAATACCTGCTCTGTCCCAGCGCATCAGATCCTGGTGGCGTTGATTTTCTCCGGCCAGCTCCACTCTTCTTTCATGGATCAGATCCTGCATCGTGGCATTAGCAATGACAGGAAGATCATTCCTTTGCCTTAAGGCATTGATTTCTGTATCACCACTTTGAGCGGAACGGATTTTGGCTTCAGCTACCAAAAGATATACATCCGCAGCCCTCAAAATGGGGACATTTTGACTTTCATTTAGCCCGCCACTTGGTCTCCAGGAAGCATACTTCTGGAAGTGATAGCCTGTTTGAGAGAGGTCAGCGGTATATTCGGTAAGCCCTTGATCGCCACCCAGGTCTACCATTTCGCCGGGTGTAAATAAAGTATAATCCAGACGGGGATCACCTTCTTCAAATTCAGCTACCAGATTTTGGACAGGCTCATTAAAATCCCAGCCTCCCCAGGGTCGGGGAGTGGTATAAATGATTTGCGCCGTTCCCTGCCAGCCATCCAGCGCCTGCACCGCAAATAGCATTTCAGGATTATTCTCCGTTTCTATGCGGAAGTTGTCGGCAAAGCTACCTGCCAGTGAATAGGGGCCGTTTATGACATTGTTGCCATACTCAATGGTTTTCGGAAAGTCCTCACGATAGAGGGAAAGCTTAGCTAAAAATCCAAAGGCTGACCCTTTGGTTGGACGTCCTGCTTCTGACGCATCGTGGGTAAGAGGTAACAGATCAGCAGCCAGCAGCCAGTCAGCTTCAATTTGATCATAGGTTTCTTCCAGCGTAGCCCTGGGTTTGTTGAATTCATTGTTGAGCACATCTTCTTCCAGGATCAAAGGCACACCGCCATAAATTACTGCCAGACGCCAGTAGGCAAAAGCGCGCATAAAGTAAGCTTCTCCCAAAGTGCGGTCTTTCAGCGTTTGGTCCATCTCTATTTCGGGTACGTTGATGAGTATCGCATTAGCCCGGGAAACGATCTCGTACTTGGGCTTCCAGCTAAAAGCCAGCTGCGGATTATCCGCATCAAAGGTAAATTCCTCTATGGCCTGGTCTTCTCCATGATCACCGGCACGGTACTGATCATCAGATGGAATGTCAAAGGTATGTTCGGCATGACCGTAAAAATCCTCGTAGGTCAGAGGCTCATACATGGCATTGGCAGCGGCAACGGCATCTTCTCCGTTGCGCCAGAAGTCTACCGAAGTTGATTGTCCGTAAGGAGTAGATTCCAACATATCTTCGTTGTTGCAGGCCAGAAAGGGAACCACGAAGAATAGAATAATAAGTGTTTGTACTAATATTTTCATGATGATAAATGGTCTTGCGTTAAAAAGTAATATTGGCTCCCACTGTCCAGGTACGGGCTTGCGGATACTGGGCATAGTCTACATTAAGTTGCAGATTACCCTCAATATAGCCTAGTTCGGGGTCCATCCCGGAGTAGTTGGTGATAGTAAATACATTCTGTCCGGTAACGTAAAACCTCGCTCTGCTTACGCCTACTTTTTCCGTCAGCGATGTGGGTAGGGTATAGCCTATGACCAGGTTCTTGAGCCTCAAGAAATCACCGGATTCTATAAAGAGATCAGAAGTACGATGATTTAAATTATTTCTGTTGGTAGTCATCCGTGGTATACTGTTACTTGTTCCTGGCCCGTTCCAGCGGTTGATTGCCTCAGCATACATATTGAAAGAGTAGGTAGGATCAAGACCCTGCATACGATCAGCATTGAAGATGTCCACACCGGCATTGCCCAGGAAAAAGATAGAAAGGTCAAAGCCTTTATAGCCAAAGTCAGCGTTAAAGCCATAAACCATATTTGGGTGCGGGCTTCCTAAGATAGTACGGTCTTCTTCATCAATCTGTCCGTCTCCATTCAGATCCACAAAACGTACATCTCCGGGTACAATTTGCCCGTTGACTCGCCGTGCATCATTGGCAACATTGGGATCAGATTCAATATCCTGCTCAGTCTGATATAAGCCATCGGTTTTCCAACCATAAAAAGTAGCCAAAGGCTCTCCTTGATAAGTACGAGCAATTTCCTGATTAGGTCTTCCATACCGATCAGAAGTAAGGAAATTACCATCGTAGAGTCGGGTTACTTCGTTGCGTATAAAAGAAGCATTGCCACTGAAGCTATAGGTCAGGTCTCCTGCGGAACCATTATAGCCCAATTCAATTTCTAATCCCTGGTTACGGAGTTCACCCACATTCTGATCAGGGATCTCGGCTAATCCAATACTCCCGATGGTAGGAGGAGCCAAGAGCATGTTACGGGTATCTTTGATGAAGTAATTAAAATTTGCGGCAAGTTTATTGTCAAGCATGCCTACTTCCAATCCGATATTGGTCATCTCTGCGGTTTCCCAGGAAATATCTGAGTTAGGAATTCTAGTCTGTGCTGCGCCTACAGTTTGGTTACCTCCAAAAGAATAGCGTACCCCACGGCTGATCAGGGCAAGATATTGCAGGCGATCTACATTTTGGTTACCGAGTTGTCCCCATCCGGCGGTAAGTTTCAGATTATTAATCAGTCCGTTACTTGGGAAAAAGTCTTCTTCAGAAATACGCCATCCGGCTGAAAAAGCTGGGAAGTATCCCCATTTATTACCTTCGGCAAAGCGGGATGAACCATCAGCCCGGAAAGTAGCAGTAAGCAGGTAACGTTCATCATAATTGTAGTTCGCCCTGCCAAACCATGAAACCAGCGCATCTTCTGTTCGGGTACCCTCAATATTATCTAATGTACTTCCTACATCCAGGTAACGCTGAGAAGGAGACTCATCAGGAAAATCTAATTTCTGAGCAGCGAATCCGTCCACATTGAAAGTCTGCTGGGTGTAGCCAGCCACTACGTTTACTGTATGTTTTTCGGCAAAGATTTGGTTGTAATTCAGAAAATATTCCATCAGGACGGAGTAATTTTCCTCGTATCTTCTTCGCAACGAATTCCTGCTGTTTTGCCTGATTTGTTCATCAATAATGATGTTAAAATTGTATTCATCCAGAAGGGTGGCATCTAGCCCAAAATTGGCTTTGAAGGATAGGCCTTCCGTGATGTCAAACTCTCCGCTAATGTTTCCTAAGATCCGCTGCCGTGCAGACTTTTCATCCTGGGTGGTGACAGTAAAGATAGGATTGTTGATATCTCCAAACTCTCCACTCACCTGCGAAGAACCCCAACTACCGTCTTCATATCTTACAGGCAGGCCGGGATGAAAACGGATAGCACTCCACAGTACACCGGTTTGTGCTGAAGTTGTATTAACACCACTTCCTGACTGGCTGGTAAGTTGTAAACTCTGGCCGATTCTCAAACGTTCACCCACTTGATGGTCTGAATTTACCCTCAGGCTCAGGCGACGGAAGTAGGAATTTTTGATCATACCCTGATCATCATAATAACCACCAGAGATCATAAATGACGAATTCTCTCCGCCTCCTCTCAGGGAGATATCCAGATTGTTGACATTGCCTGTACCCAAAAGTTCATCCTGCCAGTTGGTACGTTGTGTCTGGTATTGAGGATCTTCCCAGATGGGGTTTATGGCTATACCATCATTGGTGTATCTTTCTCTTTTGAGTTGAGCAAGGGTTGGGGCGTCCAGCACATCAATGGTATTGACAGCATTGGAAACGCCGGTATACCCATTGACAGAAAAACTAAGCTCTTCGCCAAAGTCACCTCTTTTGGTAGTAATGATGACTACACCATTGGCAGCCCGGGTACCATAGATCGCCGAGGAAGAAGCATCTTTCAGCACTTCAATGGATTCAATATCATTGGGATTTACATCATTGATACTACCGGCAGGGATACCATCAATGATGACCAGCGGGTCGGCATTGTTGACAGTACCAGTGCCCCGAATACGGATTGAGCCTCCATT
>JBBSOG010000407.1:0-5741 GCA_038259985.1 Cytophagales bacterium | reverse complement strand
GGGGCGGCCCAGGCCGTCAAAATAAGTGATCTGCTGGCTGCCCTGGGTAGGGTTGAAGACCGTACCGTTGCTGGTGATCATGGCCTGTTGCGCATCAGTGGCATTCTTCTTCCCCGAAACTTTAAGCTTTTGGGTCACAATAAAGTTATAGTCATTGCCCTCCAATACCAGTGGGGTGGACAAATCACTGTTGCTCCCATTGGTTTGGGTCACCTTGGCCTGGTAGCTGCCCCCTTGCTTGACGGTGAGTGTTGATCCGCTACCGCTGATTGCCGTACCGTTGCGGGACCACTGGTAGGTGTAGCTGCCTGAGGTGGGGCTGGCCGGACTGGGCGTGGCTTTGAGTTGTACATCACCCGTCTGCCCAAATAATTTACTTCCCAACGCCTGCACGCTTACCACGGGCTTGCCTACGGTGAGAACCTTGCTCATTTCGTGGTACTGCCGGGTGTAGCAACTGCTGGAAGTATAAGCCCGACAGAGGATAGTATAAGTACCGTTGGCAAGGCCACTTTTAGAAAAAGAAGTACTGTTGACCCCATGGTCAGCTCCATTGATGTACCACTTATAGCTGGTCGCCCCGCTGGCCGTAACCGTGTAAGCCGCCGAAGCCCCTGCGTTAATATAGGTCGGCCCATTTAGAGCTGTGATCGTTGGATTGGCCTGGGGGGTAATGGTAGCGGTAACCGACTGTTTGGGCCCTTCACATCCCCCTTTCACCGCGCTTACCTGGAAGCTGGTCGTGCTGTTTAGGTTAGGGGAATAGGTAGCCCCCGTGACCCCGCTGATGAGCAAGCCTGCCGCAGTGTACCACTTGTAGCTATCCGCCCCGCTGGCCGAAGCCGTCAGGGCCACTGTACCTGCCCCACAACGGCTTTTAGGGGGGGCAGTAGCCGTAAGTACGGGATTTACGGTAGCAGTAATTGTGCGTTTACTGCTTTCACATCCACCTTTCATGGCACTTACCTGAAAATTAGTCGTGCTGCTTACAGTGGGTGAATAGGAAGAACCTGTAACCCCGCTAATGAGCGAACCGGCAGCGGTATACCAGCGGTAACTATCCGCCCCACTGGCCGAGGCACCGAGGGTCACTGTGCCCGCCCCGCAGCGCGAATTAGGTGAAATAGACAAAGTGCCTGCTTTGATAATAATGGCGTCTACATAAGTTCCCGGACTTTCACAAAATTCTCCATTGGGTGCCTGGCGCTCTACGCGCACCTCATAGCGTGTAGTCTGTTGGCTAACATCAGCTGGGCATAGTGGAATTGACCATTTGCCCCAACCGCTGATTTTCCCGTAAAGTATAGGATTCGCCCATCTGCTGCATCTACAATAAAATAGTTGTATAGTTCTATACCATGGTTTTCTGCACCTGCTGGAACTACAATAGTAATAGCGGTGATTTTCAAGGTCTCAATGCACCTACTGGTATTAGAAGTGGGTGGCGGCTATCGGATTTGTCCCTGTGCCAAATATCTCAAACGAGAAGAGTTACTGCCCAGTAATAAGCAGATTGCATTTTCTCTATTGGCCTTCAAGTATATTCATCAGTTGATGGTTTAGATATAGTTTTTCCTTTCCCACTTTAACAGATTTTAAATACCCGGCTTCTTCCAAATCCCTGAGGTAGTTACCTACCGTTTTAGGCGTTCCCAGCCCTAAATCTATTAAGAATTGTCTTTTTGTATAGGGTAATTTAAAGAGTATTTCTGTCAAATCTTTGGAATAGACTTTAGGTAGTTCTTCTTTGATTCTTTCTGACATCAGTTCCATCAGTGCAATGACTTCTTTTAGCCTGAACAGTCCCTTCTTAGCTGTAATTTCAACCATATCCAGCATGTATAAGATGAACCCTTCCCAATCTTCATTCTCTGTCACTGTCCTTAGTTTCTGATAATAGGCATGTTTATGTTTGATGATATATTCGCTCAGGTAGATGGCAGGGATGTCCAGGAGCCTTTCCATTTTTAAATACAGGAGTAATAGTATCCTTCCTGTCCTTCCATTTCCATCAGCAAAGGGATGAATGGCCTCAAACTGATAGTGCATGAGCGCCATCTTTATCAATGGATCAAGAGAGTTATCCTGATTGATGAATTTTTCCAGGTTAGCCATCTTCTCTCGGATGACATCCTCTCCGGAGGGAGGGGTATAAATAACTTCGCCATTGCTGTTAGAAAGGGTAGTGCCGGGGGTTACCCTGATACCAGCTGTATTTTTCTTGATGCACTGTACAATCTCAATGCAAAAATTTGTGGTAATGAAGGGTTTTACCTCTAGTTTATTTAACCCTAACCAGAGGGCTTCTTTATAGCTCAAAACTTCTTTAGTAGCAGCATTTCCAAATTTCTTATCAGCGACTACTAATTTGTATAGATCATCATTGGTGGTGATGATGTTTTCAATCTCTGAACTGGCCTTTGCTTCTTGTAAATGAATAGTATCCAAGAAAAGCCCAGGGTTGGGGAGGTTACTTAAAGCCCCATTGAGTTGCGCAAGTGCCCTACTGGCAGAAATTGTTTTAAGCAAGACCTTCCTTGTTTCCAATTCATATTGAGGGGGAAGTAATGGCAAATCATTGTAGGGGACTCTTCTATCAAACTGCGTCATAGTCAAAAGTAATTATTACACGTGTTCCTCAAACAAGGGTAAAAATAACAAAATTTTACGTTCGTTCATCATTCAAGGGTAATTATTACTCCTATCAATTGGAAATATGAGAAGTGAGAAGAAAAGGTTTGAGAAGGCATAATTCGCAAAAAATTTATTGTACTAATCTAATTTTTCTCTTAAGATAGAGTATTACATCATTGATCATAATTCTTTCCAATATCTTGTGTTTTGATTATATATTATGCTATAATAGCATCATAATCAGATAGTTATAGATAATCAATTCATAAGATTTAAATCTATTTACAGCTATTTGACATTTGAATGATAATTATACTTTTAGTAGATACATCAAAATGACACAAAGTCTATCAAACCTTATAAACTCACCCCTGGCCATAGTCGGCCTACTGCTGTGGGTATTGCTGCTCTTTTTGGCCATCCGGCAGTGTCACCGATGGGCCAAAGCCAGTCATAAGGAAAAAATTATCTATCAAAACCACCCGGCAATACCGGTCAAAGAATATAAACTTTCGGAGTTCGCTGGGCATACAGGTTTAAAAGTGAAGGAAGAAAGCCCTAACCATAAACCCATCAAAAATTTTAAGCAGCCAAAACCCAGTCCGGGAAAGCAAGTAGAACATCTGCCAAGCTTTCCTAATGCCTGGGACGTCTGAGCATCAAATCTTTTATCAAACAATTATTTTATACCTCAAACCAATTCTTATTATGCAACACAAGTATGTCCCTTTCAAACTCCACTTTCCTAAATGGGCGAAGCAGTTTAGCCAAAGTAAAGCTTTCATTCTCTTCTTGGCTTTTGTCTTTTTCACTGTGCAGCAGTCTTTTGGGCAAGCACAGGTGGAAACGGCGATGAACAGCATCAAAGGCTGGATCGTGATCATTCTCAATGTAGCTTTTCTGATCGGTATTGCCATTGGTATCTTCAAGGCGGCCATGAAGTTCTTTACCGGGGCACCCGACAAGATGGAATTCATGGTCGGGGTAGTCATTGCCATCCTGTTGTTCGGAGGATTCCAGTTTATCGTAGATGACCTGGCCGCTTTCTTAGGAGGTGATATTTTACTGGATGCTAACTAAGATGAAAACCTTCAAAGCCATAGAAAAGAAAGCCCAGTTGCTGGGCCTGCCCATGCAGGATATGTTTGCTTTGCTGTTTGGACTGTCACTGGCGATGGTGCTGGGCATCGTGCTCAACTTCTTTGTCCCAGTGACTAAGTATTATTTCATGCTGGTCTTGCTCTCCACCGTGGGGGCTTTCTTCTCGCTCAAACGCATCAACAAAAGTAAACACCCCAGCTTTTTGTTTTCCTACCTTTCTTACCGCTTTTGGCAAGTGAGAAGCGTAGAAGTTGGAAACCAGAAGCGGTCAATAAAAAATTAAACCCATCATGTTATTTCAAAAACCTCAGCGAAAGAAGTCAAGAAAAACCACCTACCTGGCGGATAAACTGCCGGTCTTTGCCCTGGAAAAAGATAAAGTGATTTTGCGTGACGGTAGGGTGGCGGTAGGCTTCAGGGTACAAGGTGCCCCATTAGAATCCTGGACGGAAGGAGACTATCAGCAAGCCAATGAAGTGCTCACCCGGCAGTTGAAGATGCTCCCCGTGGGCACCGTGGTGCAGAAAACCGATGTCTATTTTGATAAGGAATACCTGCCGGGTAAAAGTGCATCAGAGGGTTCCGCTTACTATGAAAGTAAGTTGTATGACCACTTCTTTGCCCGCTTGACCCTACTGCATGAGGGATACCTTTTTTTGTCTTTCCCTACTAAATCAAAAAATAGATTTAAGCATGTCAACCCGGTGACCAGCATGTTTTCTCAAAAAGGTTCCGTGATCAAAAACCCCTTTAGCGGTATTGAGGAACTGTTGATAGAAGCTGAATCACTGGCTGGTGAATTTGTGAAAGGCTTGTATAGCCTAAAGGAAACCACTTTCACCCGCTTGCGAGAAGAAGCGCTGAACGACTTGTTCATTCGCTACCTCAATCTTTCTTTTGACGAGTCTAGTGACCAGCCCAATAAGAAGCTCAACAGGCAAGTCTACAATGATCTATCAGGGCTGGTGGTTGGGGAAAAGAAAGCCAATGTCATCACCATGACGGGGCAAGGCAGTGAGGTCTTTGCCAGTGTCAAAAACCACTACGGGGTGAGTAGCCCCTACGGGTATATGCTATCCCAATACATGCAGTTTCCCCACATCACTACGCAATGTCTGCTGGTGGAAGACACTGAAAGTGAGCTAAAATCCCTTGACCTGGAAAGAAAGATCAACGATTCCCTGGAATGGCTCACTACCCAGGACCATCAGCTTAAAGCTGAAGAGTTGGATGAGTTCACCGCCTACGTGCGCTCTTCCAATGCCGGACTTGTCAGTTTACACCAATCGGTGATTGTCTATGAGAGTGATGAGCGCCTGCGCAAGAGCTATATTGAACGGACAGTCTCTGCCATTCGCCAGCTCTACGGGGCCGAGGCTTTGGTAGAAAGTTTTGATACCGCCAATATGTTTTTTGCTTCTCTTCCTGGCAATGGTTTCCAGCATTATCGCTGGCTGATCACCTCGGGGGAACTGGCAGGTTGTTATCTGCATTTTATGGCTTCCCGGACTGGCGAGTCCCGGACTGGATGGTCATTTAGTGGTGATAAACAAGGTGATTTTTTGTGTGACCGCTTTAGAAACCTCTTGCAGGTAAACCTGTTCAACACCCGTCAGGCGAATCAAAATTGTGTGGTGATCGGGCCTTCAGGATCGGGCAAGTCCTATACGATGGGCAACTTCATTGCCCAAAGGTTAGAACGGGGTGCCCGGCAGATCATCATTGACAAAGGGGGTACTTATCGCAATGTGATGTATGCCCTCAATGGTAAAGATTTTGCGCAGACTTATTTTGAATACAGCACCGATAAACCTTTGGCTTTCAACCCATTTTTGCTGGAAAAAGACGATGAGGGTAAGTATCACCTCACCTCCGGGAAAAGCAACTTCTTGATTGCCCTTTTGAGTACTATCTGGAAAGGTGGGGCGGGAAATGCCTCTGGCAAGAGCGACCTTAGCCCAGCCGAAAGGGCGATCTTTAAAATGGTCCTGCCCCGTTATTATCAG
>JBBSOG010000406.1:0-5758 GCA_038259985.1 Cytophagales bacterium | reverse complement strand
AGAGATTACTTTGCTTTGAAATTTTTTTGGTAAGCTTATCAAGAAAGCCTGGTGCTCGGTACTGGTCAGGCCATCGGCATGGTTAAAAACTTGGGAAGTATTGATACCGATTTTTTGCGGGTTCTTTTCAGCGATCACCGCCGCCAGCCGCTTCCACTGGTCAGGTTCTTCCTCCGGGTCCCATGCGCTGGCAAAGAGGTTGCCCACATTGTAGCGGGCAATGGCCTGTCCCTCCACTGTATCACTGCCAGGCTGATGGTAAATGAGCAAGATTGTGCGGCGACGGGCAGACAGCCAGGTAGCGGGTAACATGGTCTTGATCAACGGGTCTTCATTATATTCCCTTGCCATGATCAGCCACATGTCAATACCTTCTTCTTCCATCAACCTGGGCAAGAGTTGATCAAAACGCTCTTCCAGTATATTGTCCATCGCCTCTGCCCGCTTTTGCAAAGGCAGTATATGAGGCATAGATGGGTGTTGGGCTGTGGCGCAATGGATGATAAAAAAAGTAGCTAGGGTGAGTACGAATCTAAACATGAAAAGAAATTAGGTTTAACAATGCGTAAATATAAACTTTAATCTGAATGCATGAGGTCGGGAAAAGTCTTGAAAAATGATAAAATTGCATCAACTTTTTTGCGAAACGATGCGTTATGATAGTGTTTTTGTACACCATAGAATTTGAGCATAGATATTCATCGGAAAACCAATTTATTGGATATATTTGCAGTTAAAGTTCAATTTCATAAATCAAACACACTAGTCAAATGACGCAGGTTGTTGTAACATCTATTATCGCTTTTACACTCATTATCCTGCTGTTGGTAGTTTTACTTCTGTATGCCCAGTCCAAGCTGGTGCAGCAGGGCGATGTAAAAATATACATCAACGGCGATGAGAAAAATCCCCTGGTAGCCCCGGCAGGAAGTACACTGCTTTCTACGCTTTCCGGGGAGAAAATATTCCTACCTTCAGCCTGTGGTGGCGGTGGTACGTGTGCCATGTGCAAATGTGCTATTGACGAAGGAGGCGGCGATGTGTTACCTACTGAGGTAGGTCATCTGAGTCGCAAAGAGCAACAAGAAAATGTGCGCCTTTCTTGTCAGGTGAAAGTGAAAAACGATATGCACATTCGGATTCCTGAAGAAATTTTTGGTATCAAGAAGTGGGAATGTGAAGTGGTATCCAACTACAACGTATCCACTTTCATCAAAGAATTTGTCGTGAAGCTTCCTGAAGGCGAAACCTTGGATTTTGAGTCTGGGGGATATATTCAAATAGATGTACCTGTGATTGAAGTAGGCTTTGGTAATATGGACATCAAACCTGATCCCGAGACTGGCGACCCTGAGGATAAATTCAAAGAAGACTGGGATAAGTTTAACCTCTGGACGCTGAAGATGAAGAATCCTGAGCCCATCTTCCGCGCTTACTCTATGGCCAACCACCCGGCGGAAGGTAACATTGTGATGCTGAACATCCGTATCGCCACGCCGCCTTGGGATAGGGCAGCGAACAAGTGGATGGATGTGAACCCTGGAGTTTGTTCTTCTTTTGTGTTCTCTCGCGTTCCCGGCGATAAGGTAACTATTTCCGGTCCTTACGGTGAATTCTTTATTAATCCTACCGGACGTGAGATGGTTTATATTGGTGGTGGTGCTGGTATGGCGCCACTTAGGTCACACATTTTCCACCTTTTCCATACCGAGAAATCGGATCGCAAAGTGGCTTACTGGTATGGAGGGCGCTCTAAGCGAGAATTATTCTATACGGATCAATTCCGTAAGATTGAAGAGGAATTTCCTAATTTCACTTATAATATCGCCCTTTCCGAACCTCTTCCCGAAGATAATTGGGATGGCTATACTGGATTTATCCACCAGGCTTTGTACGATAACTACCTGAAAGATCACGAAGAGCCGGATGAAGTAGAATTCTACCTCTGTGGCCCTCCTTTGATGAACGCCGCTGTCCTCAAAATGCTGGATGACATGGGCGTACCTTCAGAAAATATCCGGTTTGATGACTTCGGGGGGTAATTTGTTTATCCATAAAAAAAGGAGTGAGCGATCACTCCTTTTTTTATGCGCTCAGCTTCCGGCAAAAGCTTCATTTACAGGGAAGCAATTTGTAATTTACCGTTTCCAAAGATTTGATTTTGCTATGAACTTAAGTATTTTCTTCAAGCCGGTTGAAGCCTCAGTGTACCAGGAAATTAATGCAGCCAATAGTTTTTTTCGCTCAGTCCAGGTGTACACACATGATTTTCCTGATTATGAAGTGGCTGACATTGCGATTATTGGCATTACTGAAAACCGGGGAAACAAAGAAAATGGAGGGACTGAACGGGCAGCCAGTCAAATACGACAAGCGCTGTATCAACTCAAGAAAGGCAGTGGAGCCTATAAAGTGGTAGACTTAGGCAATCTGAACAAAGGTCATAGCTTAGAAGAAACTTGTCTTAGGATTAAAGAAGTATGTGAAACACTAATCAGCCATAACACTTTCCCCATACTCATTGGGGGTACCCATGACCTGGATTATGGGCAGTACCAGGCCTACGAAAGCATGGAAACGCTGATCAACATGCTAAGTGTAGATGCAATGATTGACATTGACCCTAACCAGACGGAAAGTGACGAAGGCAGTACATTTAAGAATCATTTGCATAAAATATTAGTCCATGATCCTAATTACCTGCTCAACTACAGCCATATCGGTTATCAGAGTTATTTAATAGATAATTCTGTTCCCTTGCTGCTGGATAAATTCTACTTTGACACTTACCGTCTTGGCTTAGTGAAACAAAACCTCAATGCGATGGAGCCGGTAATACGTGCCGCGGATATGCTGAGCTTTGATATTACAGCGATCAAAATGGATGACGCCCCGGGCAACCGCTATGCGCAACCATTTGGCCTCAGCGGACAGGAAGCTTGTCAGCTTTGCTGGTATGCCGGACACAGTGAAAAACTCACCTCAGCAGGCTTTTATGAATATAATCCAGATTGGGACAATGAACGGAAAAAAACAGCCTCGGTAGTCGCCACCATGGTCTGGTATCTGATAGAAGGTTTTTATCACCGCACCTACGAAAGTAATTTTGAAAGCAATGATTTTATCAAATACATCGTCCCTATGCCCTCCAAACCTTCTGTGCTTACTTTTTATAAAGCCAAAAAGAGTGAGAAATGGTGGATGGAAGTGCCAAATCCCCAAGTAGAAGCGGTGAAAGAACGCCAGAGCATCGTACCCTGCGACCCTTCTGATTATGAAATGGCCACTAAAGGTGAACTGCCCGACCGCTGGATACAAACCCACGCTAAGTTTTTGTAAATTATCCAGCTATGGAAAGCCGTCGTGATTTTCTGACCAAATTAGCGAGTGTGGGAATGCTTTTGTCTACCCAGCCTTTGTCAAAACTGGCTGTCAAAAGAGAAGGAAAAATCTACACAGTAACAGGAGCTATTAACCCGGAACAGTTAGGCTTTTGCCTTACGCATGAGCATGTCATGTCAAACTTTGGTGGAGAAAATAGCCTTGATCCCAACTACGATGAGAAAAAACTTTATGCACAAGTTCTCCCTTATCTGAAAAAGGTAAAGAACCTGGGCTGTGATACCATTGCCGATTGTACGACTGCCTATTTTGGGAGGGATGTGAATATTCTCAAAAAATTATCAGCGCAAAGTGGTGTGCAAATCCTTACCAATACCGGTTATTATGGCGCAGCTGATGACCGTTATGTACCGGAGCATGCTTTCCAGGAAGATTCCGAAACGATTGCCAACCGTTGGCTGAAAGAGTGGCAAAACGGCATACAGGGTACGGGCATTTGTCCCGGATTCATCAAAGTCGCGGTAGATAGCGGAAGCTTATCAGCGATAGATGCCAAGCTTTTTCGGGCAGCTGCCAATACGCATAAGCAATCAGGACTGACTATTGCCTGCCATACCGGCAACAACCCTGAAGCTGCCAAGCAGGAATTAGAAATTCTGAAAGAGGAAGGCGTCAGCCCAAGTGCCTGGATATGGACGCATGCCAATCAAAGTGAGGCGGTAGCTCCGTTGTTAAACGCTGCCAAAGAAGGAGGCTGGATTTCTCTGGACGGAGTAAAAGAGGAGACTATGGAGAAGCATACCAGTTATCTTAAGGAACTCAAAAAAGCAGGCTATTTAGAACAGATATTGATCTCCCACGATGGCAATTCTTTTCCACGGGGCGGGGCCATCCGTCCTTATGACGCCATTTTTATCAAACTGATTACTACATTACAAAAAGCAGGTTTCTCCCAAAAAGAAATAAGGCAGCTTACCGTCGTCAACCCTCAGAAAGCGTTTACCATACGCATCAGGAAAGTTTAGTATGGATGAAATTTTAAGAGAATACACCCCGGCTCAGCTTGCCTTGCGCAACGGACAGGACCGGGAAGAAATCTGGATAGCGTACCACGGTATTATCTACGATGTAACTGATTCGCGACTCTGGTACAAGGGAAAACACTATGAACACTGGGCTGGACAAGACCTTACTGACGAACTGCCCGATGCCCCGCATACGGATAAGGTTTTTGTGAAATTTAAAGCGGTAGGAAAACTGAAATAAGCAAAGGTGTTTGGTATGGCTATTATTTGATGGTCTATTAAAATGTAATAGATTGATATCACCAACAAAACATTAAGCATGATCAACACGACAATCAACCGAAGAAACTGGCTAAAACAATTGGGGTTAATCGCAGGGGCAGGTCTGGTAAGCCCTGCCATTTCAGCGATGTTCCGCAATACGCTCAAGGGTAAAACGATACTGCTCCACTCCAGTTGGCAAACCGTTAATATCGGGGATATTGCCCATACGCCAGGATTGATCAATATTCTCCACGATTATTCTCCGGATACCCGAATCATTTTGTGGCCAAAAAATAAGCTTGATCGGGGTGTAGAGGCCATGTTGCGTAATGGTTTCCCCCAGTTGGTGATTGTCAATGGCGAATTAGATGAGCAAAATAAACCTGCAAGTACGGAACTGAAAAAGGCTTTTGAGAAAGCGGATTTTATGTTGCATGGTTCTGGTCCCCATGTAGTCGGCGAACAAGGTTTGGAAAGCTGGCGCAAGATCACTGGAAAAGCCTACGGTATCTATGGGGTTACCATTCAGGAAATCACCCCTGACTTAGAAGACTTACTAAAAGGTGCCTCTTTCGTCTATACAAGAGAAACTAAATCCCTGGATAATCTGGCGGACAAAGGCATACGGGGAGAGCATATTGCTTTTACCCCCGATGCAACCTTTGCCATGCATTTGCTGGATGAGCAAAAGGCTTCAACCTTTTTGCGGCAACATGATTTGCAAGAGCGTCAGTTTATATGTGTAATTCCCCGCCTGAGAAAAACGCCCTACTACAAAATCCGACCAAACAATGCAGGATGGAGCCAGCAAAGGATTGATGAAGTCAATGCACTAAACGATGAGCATAAGGAAAAAGACCATGCCAAAGCCCGGGAAGCTATGGTCACATATGTACGCGAAACGGGTAAAAAAGTACTGATTTGCCCCGAAATGACTTATGAGCTAGCGATTATGGATGAACTGCTCATTGACCCACTGCCAAAGGATGTCAAGAAAAACGTAGTCAAACGGGATAATTATTGGCTGCCCGATGAGACAAGCGCTATCTACAAAAAAGCTTTGGCCGTGGTTAGTTTTGAATGTCACTCACCCATTATGGCTTTTGCGCATGGTACACCTGCATTTT
>JBBSOG010000405.1:0-5761 GCA_038259985.1 Cytophagales bacterium | reverse complement strand
CTGCTCCCCCCCCGAAAGTTCGGAAGGCTTATGCTCCATCCTATCCTTTAGGCCCAGGAGTTCCAATAATTCTTTGCTTCGCTTAACGATATCCCTGTCATTTTTTTTACCCGCCAAATAACCGGGAATGCATACATTTTCTAATGCCGTAAACTCAGGCATCAGGTTATGAAACTGAAAAATAAAGCCAATATTTAAATTACGGTACAGGGCAAGGTCATTTCCCTTCAGTCTGGAAAGTTCAATGTCTCCCAGCCATACTTTTCCGGCATCAGGCTTATCCAACGTGCCCAAAATATGCAGTAAAGTACTCTTACCAGCACCCGAAGCCCCTACAATAGAAACAATTTTACCTTGCTCAATCACCAGGTCTATGGCTTTGAGTACTTTAAGTTTTCCGTAGGTCTTTACTATGTTTTCCGCCCTAAGCATGCTGAAGTTTGCGTTAATATTAATTTCTGAATAAAAATAGATGGCGGAAATTAATATTTTTTCCGGGTATTAGCGCAGGGAAGACCCTTTAAATCAATATTTAAGTCTTCTGCTTTTTTCAAAAGGTATTTTATTTTGAGTATAAAACTAAAATTTGATAGATTCGTGAAAAATTTTTAAGCATGAACATACACGAATATCAAGCCAAGAACATCCTTAAAAAGTACGGCGTACAAGTGCAAGAAGGCATAGTCATTGATAAGCTGGAACAAAGCAAAGACGCAGCCAAGCGACTCAGAGAAGAGACGGGAACTGAAGAATTTGTCATCAAAGCACAAATTCACGCCGGAGGTCGGGGCAAAGGAGAAGTGAAAGAGACCGGCTCCAAAGGGGTTGTCATCAGCACGATGGAAAAACTGGAAGAAAAGGTAAAAGGGATACTGGGAGGCACACTGGAAACCAAACAAACGGGTGAAGCTGGGAAAAAAGTTAACAAAGTACTGATTGCCCAGGATGTATATTACCCCAAATTTGATGACCCCCGTATCAAAGAATTTTACCTAAGCATTATGCTGGACCGTGCAATAGGTTCTAACATCATCGTGGCTTCCAAAGAAGGCGGAGTTGAAATTGAGGAAGTAGCTGAAAAAAATCCCGATGCCATTATCAAAGAACCCATTGACCCGGCGATTGGGCTACAGCCTTTCCAAGCCAGGAAAGTAGCTTTTGAACTTGGTTTGGAGGGAAAAGCTTTCAAAGAAATGGTGAAGTTTATCACCTCCCTTTACAATGCCTACATGAGCATTGATGCCTCTATGTTTGAAATCAACCCTGTACTCAAAACTTCTGACGATAAAATCTTGGCTGTTGACGCCAAAGTGAGCCTGGATGACAATGCCCTTATCCGTCATGCTGACTTAGCTGAGTTGCGGGATATTTCCGAAGAAGATGAACTGGAAGTGGAAGCCAGCAAATCCGGCCTGAATTATATTAAACTAGATGGTAACGTAGGTTGTATGGTAAACGGAGCCGGACTGGCCATGGCCACGATGGATATCATCCAGCTTTCCGGGGGCAAGCCGGCTAATTTTCTGGATGTTGGGGGTGGTGCCAATGCCCAGACCGTAGAGGCCGGCTTTAGGATTATCCTGAAAGACTCGAATGTAAAAGCTATTCTGATCAATATTTTTGGCGGAATTGTTCGCTGTGACCGGGTAGCCAGTGGCGTGGTAGAAGCCTACAAAAACATCGGTGACATCAAGGTACCTATCATAGTTCGTCTGCAAGGAACCAATGCCGAAGAAGGTGCCAAAATCATTGAGGAATCCGGCTTAAAAGTAAAATCAGCCATCTTGCTCAAAGACGCTGCTGACCGGGTGAAAGAAGTGTTGAGTTGAAAAGAGTTTAGGGTTTTGGGAGTTCAGGGTTCAAAGTTTTCAAGTTTATCGTAAATCTTTGAACCTGTCTTATCATTTAAATATTCGCAAAAGCCTTCTGTTTAAACGCAGAAGGCTTTTTTGTGTATTAATAAATTTCTTGTAAGCCAGATAAGTATGTAGCAGCATTAGCGATAGTTTTCGTATGGAAACAGCTTTCCCAATACCTAAAACCTCGTTTACCAAACCCTAAATCTTAAGACGCATAATTAAGAAATGGTTGCCACTCTTTGCGTAGCGTCCCCGAGTAGTCGCGCAGGAACATCAGATAGGTTGGCTTCAGTGGTTTCTTTTGTAATTTCAGGCCGGAAGCTTCTGGGGAGCGATCTCCCTTGTTAGTATTGCAACGCCGACAAGCGGTTACCAAGTTTCCCCAACTGGTTTTTCCACCTTTTGACCGAGGAATTACATGGTCTAAGGTCAGGATTTTGTTGGTACCACAGTATTGGCAACTGAAACGGTCCCTTCTAAAGATATTCTGCCGGGTAAGCACCACTCCCCGATAAGGGATATGGATATATTTGTATAATCTAATGACTGCAGGCATAGGAAAAGACTTATCTACAGTATGTAAGACGTCATTTTCAACTTCTGTTAATAATTCCGCTTTATTCAAAAAAACGAGTAAAAAGGCGCGTTCCATAGAGCATATGGCTAGGGGGCTATAATCCTGATTCAGGAGCAAAACAGTACGATTCATTGAACTCAGTGTTATTTAATAGCTATACAATATTAAAGAATTATGGAAGCGCCCTAGTGTTTTTATATGCGCATCCTGTCTAGTTCGCGTTTGGCATCTTTCTGCTTTATATCATCCCGCTTGTCAAATAGTTTTTTCCCTTTTGCCAAGGCTACTTCCAACTTAGCAAATCCCCGGTCATTGATGAAAAGCCGCGTAGGCACCAGGGTCAACCCCTTTTCGCTCGTTTTTGATTCTATTTTTGCTAACTCTTTTTTGGTCAACAATAATTTACGTTCCCGGTCAGGCTCATGGTTGTAATGAGTGCCCTGCTTGTACGGGGAAATATGTACCTGTTTCACATACATTTCCCCTTTTTTGAGATAACAATATCCTTCCTGCATACTCACTTTGCCTTCCCGGATAGATTTAATCTCCGTGCCCGTCAATTGGATACCAGCGGTGTATTTATCCAGAAAATGATACTCATATCTTGCTTTGCGGTTATTAATATTAATGTTATTCGCAAACCGCTGTTTTTCTTCTTTTGCCATACGCTTTCTTAACAATCCTTCAATATAACAATATCTTTACTAAAATAAATTTCAATTTGTTTAGATGCAAACATTCTTCTTCATTAGGTTTTTATTCGTAGAACTCATCATTTAATACCGAATCTGATACCTGCTTACATCCGGATACTTGCCTATCTGATTCGGACATTACAATTCCTTGGTGAATAACTTATATTGCACAAAAAATTGTTATGGATTTTAGCAAAAAAGGCTGGCTTAGGCGCTATTTACACCTCAGAAATAATTATGCCCTCAAAAAGGAATACGATAGGCTGATGAACCTGGAAAACCATCAGGAGCCGGAAGGAATTATTTATGAATTGTTGCAACCAACCGGCCTGCTATACGGCCATCCTAATAACATCCCTATCCAATACAAAGCATTTTTAAGGGCGCTGCGTACTGAAAAAATGCCAGCCAGCGACAAGTTAAAAATTATCCTCACCGAAAGTTTTCTCAATAGCGGGCTGATTTCCCCCCGTTACCATCAAATTAGTCAGCGCTTAGATGTAGCTGATGCTTTGTTAGAATCCGCTATTTTTATAGGTAAATTTTATAAAACGGTATATCCCAATACTTTTTCGGGCAGCCAGTCTGGCTTGCTTCGCCGGGAAAAAAAGGGCCTGGATCTCTCCGAATATGTACTTAACACCAGTGTGAAAAATGAAAGCTCTGATAAAAACCTGGAAAGCCAGTTTTTTAAAAGTAGCCTCCTTTTTCTAGATGTATTGTATTTCGGGCAGTGGTTGCATGCTTATAAAGCGGAAGACAAAGCAGAGGAATTAATTAAAAAGCATCAGAAAGACCGCTTACTTATTTTCAAAATCATCCTGGCGGCGGCCTATGCCAATCGGACTATAGAGCCTGAAGAAAAAGAACTTCTTCAAAATTACCTGCATGTAGCCCACTTTGACGAGGAAACACAGCAAGCGGCGATGAGCCTACTTGAACGTGAATTAGGCATCAATGACATTGACTTTTCTGAATTGACATCTTCTATTATGCGAAGGCACCTCATGGAATTAGCTATCCTTACCGTCTGCGCCGATAGGAGTATTAATCAGGAAGAACAGTTCTTCATGGAAAGCCTACAGCAAAAGCTTAAACTGGACAATATGACTTTTCAAAGCAGTATGGTGGCCGTGGAAAGCTTTATTATTGAATACTGGCAGCACCTTAAAGTATATGACGAAGAAAAAATAAGCCATTTGGGCACTCATTTTCTCAATAGGTTGTCGCTGATGGTGCGGGAACAAAGCCCGAACCTCATGGTAGAGGTCCTGAAACAGCCGGAACTTGTTAAGCTACTACAGAAATACCAACAGGAAAAGCTTACGGCTGAAGATAGAAATAAAATCAAAAAGGGCTTATTTGATGCGATTAAATCCTTACCGGCTTTTTCGTCTATTGCCTTACCCAAAACTTACCTGACCTTTCCAAATTTGATGCGCGTCATCCCTGAAAATTTGTTAGTTAATGAGCCATAAAATGCAGACGGGGATCGGGGCCGGTTCGCAAAGAAGCTATTTTTCCTCTTAAAAATTGATAATGTGCCGCCATAGCTATCATAGCAGCATTGTCGGTGCAATAGGCCAATTTCGGTAAATAGATAGACCATTTATTCTCTTTTCCTACTTCATCCAGGCGTTTTCTCAATCCGCTATTGGCAGAAACCCCACCGGCAATCGCAATTTCATGGATGCCTGTCAATTGCGCTGCCTTGGTGAGTTTATCCAACAACATACTAATGAGTGCAGCCTGGATACTGGCTGAAATGTCCGCTTTGTTTTTTTCCACAAAGTCAGGGTCTTTATGCTCATTTTTCTTTAAAAAATTGAGAAATGCGGTCTTGATACCACTGAATGAATAATCCAGGTCAGGCATATTAGTAGGAGGAAAAGTATACTTTGTGGGGTCACCTGATTTGGCCATCTGGTCAATGTAGGGACCGCCCGGATAAGGTAAGTCCATCAGCTTAGCACATTTGTCAAAAGCTTCACCCACTGCATCATCCTGGGTTTCACCCATGATTTCCATATCCAGGTAGTCATTTACTTTGACGATCTGTGTGTGCCCGCCACTTACGGTCAGGCAAATGAAGGGGAAAATGGGCTTGGGATCATCAATAAAATGGGCCAGTATATGGGCTTGCATGTGATCTACCGCCAATAATGGAATTTCTAACGCAAAAGCGAGCGACTTCGCAAAAGAGGCCCCAACCAAAAGTGAGCCGAGTAAGCCAGGGCCTTGCGCAAAGGCCACTCCACTAAGCATAGTTTTTGTTATATTTGCTTCGGAGAGCGCTTGGTGTACCACTGGCACGATATTTTGTTGATGGGCACGGGAAGCTAATTCAGGTACGACACCACCATATTTTTCATGAACCGATTGAGACGCTATGACGTTGCTTAATATCCTTCCGTTTTGTATGACGGCCGCTGAGGTATCATCGCACGATGATTCTATGGCCAGGATGTTGACCAAAGCTGGTTCTTCTAGGTTATGACGGGATTTATTCATAGTCACAGGACAATTTGAGCAAAGAAACAACAAAACGTAGCACTACCCAACGAAAAGTCGGTAAGACTTTACTTTGGTCCGCTGTCATTCTTATAATCACCTTAGCCTTGCTTGTGGCT
>JBBSOG010000404.1:0-5764 GCA_038259985.1 Cytophagales bacterium | reverse complement strand
TATTCCCAGTGTATTGCTGTTGATTATCTTGGGAATTACTATGAAATGGGCTTCTGAAAAGTTTGGGGTCGGAACAGGGGATTACCTGATCAACATCCTAGAAATTCTGGGTATTGTGGGGCTTACGATGATCGTACTGGAAGCTGCTTTGGATCTTGAACTCACCAAGGACAAATGGCCGATTATCTGGAAATCCTTTTTGGTTGCCATGCTTTCCCTCGGGATAAGTTCTATCGCGACCGCCTACGTTCTGCAATATTTTTATATAGAAGATTTTTTTACGGCATACGTTTACGCCATTCCGCTTTGTATCATGAGCAGTGCGATTGTCTTGCCTAGTGTGGGGGCTTTAGATGAGCACAAAAAGGAATTTATGGTCTATGAAGCTACTTTCTCAGACATTCTGGGCATCATGCTTTTTTACTTCATCATCGGAAATGCAGAGACCACAGACACCCACCTCATCGTTTGGGATGTGGTAAGTAATATTCTGATTACCATAACGCTTTCCGTGATTATTAGCTACGGGCTAGTACTTATTTTTCAAAAACTAGACACTCAGGTAAAGCTCTTTTTGCTAATCTCTGTGCTGCTGCTATTATATTCTATTGGCAAATTGTTCCATCTTTCTTCGTTGATCATCATCTTGATCTTCGGATTAGTACTCAATAATCACAAGCTCTTCTTTGTTGGCCCTTTCAAAAAGATGCTGAGTAGTGCTTCGGTAAATGGTATTTTGCATAATTTCCGGCTGGTGACGATGGAATCCGCCTTTGTGGTACGCACTTTTTTCTTTGTCATCTTCGGGATGACGATTACCCTGGCGACACTTTTCAACGTCAAAGTGGCCATCGTCAGCCTCATTGCCCTGGCGATACTTTATGGGTTGCGCTACATATTATTGAAGCTTTTTCTTAGAAAAGAAATTTTGCCTCAACTCTTTATCGCACCTCGCGGCCTTATTACCATACTCTTGTTTTTCTCTATTCCTGAAGAGCTTCAGGCAACAACTTTCAATTCCGGGGTCTTACTTTTTATTATTCTCATTACCAGCATTACCATGACGCTGGCATTGGTGCTGAGTGGCAAAAAAATTGAGCCTTACGAAGATTTTGCCAGCAATTATTGGGAAGAAGTGGATAAAGAAATTGACCGTATAGAAACCGATGACAACAATCACAATGAAAAGCGTGCTGAAAACAAGAAGCGGGAAATCATATAGTTATAAACATTTGAGATAGCTTCCTAGTTGAAAAAACATAAGTAATAAAAGATTTTTTCACCTAAACTATTATAGCTATGGATAAGCAAAATGATGATGTTCAAAAAAAGCTAGAAGCTTTTTGGAAAAAAAACGAAGCCAATGTAATGACCGACGATGAGGGGGATTACATCAGTCTAAAAAATATTAATTTAGCAGATCATGGATTAGATGCCCAAGATTTCAGCACTCCCGGAAACCAAAGTTTATCACCTACTACTGATACTAATTATGATAATTATTTTATGAGAGGAACGGGAGTTGATAGGAGGCTTTTTAGGAAAAGGGATTACAAGAGAAATGTGTAAATAAAAGGGGGCTTTGCGCTCCTTTTTTTATTTTTTTGTCAAAAGAGTTTTCAATTATCTTTGAGATAGTTACATTTGCAACTCTAAAATGCAGCCGTAGCTCAATTGGATAGAGCGTCTGACTACGGATCAGAAGGTTTGGGGTTCGACTCCCTACGGTTGCACAAAAATTAGCCACTCACAATATGATTGCGAGTGGCTTTTTTATTTACTAACAATATTGCCTGCTATTTGTCTATTGCAGGAATGCGCAGTACCTGCCCCGGATAGATCAGATCAGGATCTTTGAGCATGGGTTTATTGGCTTCAAATATCGTTTTGTACTTCATCGGATTGCCATAGACTTCCTTAGCTATTTTGGATAGGCTATCTCCTTTCTGCACGGTATGATACTTGGCTTCCGGCGCTGGTTTTACCACTTTAATATGGTTGTCCACCTTGCTTATGCCTTCCACATTTCCCAGCGCCAATGCCACTTTTTCAGCATCTTCCTGGCTTTCTACCTTGCCATATACGCTAACCTTATCTTCCTCATTGTCCACTGATACGCTTAACCCTTCAACATGTAAGCCCAAAGACTCTACATGTTTTTTTAGTATGTTAGGATCAAGTTCCTTATCGTCTTTGCCGAATAAGCTACTACCAGCTTCCTTAATAAAACTAATCAATCCCATAATGCGTGATTTAAAATATTTGATACTACTTACTATTGAATAAAACTAAAGTCAATGCGAAGAACATTGATTTTTTCTGGTTCACACATTAGCGTTTAAATTTTTTATAAAGCCATAATAACAGTAATGATCCAGCGATAGCGACTAACATATTTTTAAAATTAAAGCCTGATATATCACCCCAGCCAAGAGCTGTTGCAATGAAACCACCAATGATAGCCCCTGCTATGCCTATAAGGATAGTAACAACAAAACCTCCCGGATCATCACCAGGCATAATTACTTTTGCGATGACACCCGCAATGAGTCCGAAAATAATCCATGCTAGAATTCCCATAAAAAATTTAGTTTGGTTAAATAAAAAAATGAATATAAGCAAAACTCAGTTATGAAAACTTTGTTCAAAAAATTGAAAACTCAAGTCTTCAAATTCTTGAGGTTTTATAAAAAATTTTCATTCAAGCCCAATAAAACATTAAGTACCAGACTGATAGCTTCGGGCCACGATATCCTGAACAGGCTCAGCTTTTTCTATTTTCTCTTCTGCCCAATCTTCCTCTTCTTCGTCCGCTTCTTCACCTTCCTGCTCATTTTCTGCCCTTTGTTCGTGGTGGAGAGCGGTGTACATGGGAAAATGATCGGAGCCAATATTTGGTAAGCGATGGATTTCTATCAGCGTAAAATCATCAGAATGAAAAATATGGTCCAAGGGCCAGCGAAACAGTGGATAAGAAGCATGAAATGTATTAAAAAACCCTCTCCCGATCCGTGGGTCCAAAAGGCCGCTGATCTTCTGAAATAATTTGGTTGTCCGTGACCACGCCACATCATTCAGGTCCCCAATCACAATGGCGGTATGGTCGTTTTCTTCAACCTCCTTACCAACCATCAAAAGCTCGGCATCCCGGTTGGTGGAGGTGTCCCTTTCTGTCGGACTTGGAGGTGTGGGGTGCAAACAGTACAAACGGACTTTGACACCTGACTTCAGCTTGACCCATGTCCTGATAGATGGGATATTATCTTCTACCAGATTACGCACTTCGGCATCTTGCAACTCAAGTTTAGAATAGAGGTGCATACCGTAGAGATTATCAAGGGGAATTTTAACGGTGTAGGTGTATTCTTCTTCCAATTCGCTCAATGCTTCTTCCCATTGTTTGTCAGTTTCCAGCGTAAGCAGTATATCAGGCTTTTTTTGATGTACCAGGTCAATGAGTTTTTGATATTTACGATTGGTGGTGAGCACATTGCTTACCATGATGGCAAAGGTATTTTCCGGGTTTTCACCTTCAAAGTGGATAACCTGTTTTTTGGCTAATGTAGTGTAAGGAAAAATTTTAATACATTGGTAGAGCAAACATAAGCTTAAAATAATCAGTAAAGCATATTCCCAATTAGCCTCGAAAGAAATCGTGATAGCTATACCAATAAGTGCGATAAGATTGAGCACAACAATTTGGATACGGGGAAAATCAAAAACCCTGATCCACCACTGATCAAATTTGAGAATTGTCGCAATGGTGGCGATTATGGGAAGCAAGGCAATCACCAGGAAAACATTTTGTAAGATCATTATATGTCATTTTTCTATTGCAAATTTGGGCTGGGAGTGCGTTACACATACCAAACAATATGATGCAATAGATTGGCAATTAGTTAGTTTAGCACAACAAAGGACGTAAATTTGTCAATAAAAAGTCTTAAATATAGGTTATTTTTTATAAATAAATTTATATGGATTTACAATTACAAAATAAAGTTGCGCTGATTACCGGTGGTAGTATGGGAATTGGCCTGGCCGTAGCCGAGGCACTAGCCAAAGAAGGAGTGCATGTATTGCTTACCGCCAGAAATCACGAGCACCTTGAAAAAGCGGCCACTCAACTCCAGCGTTATCCGATTGAGGTCAAGACATTTGTAGCAGACATGACTTTAGCTACCGACATTGAGCAATTAGTTGCTTTTGCAGTCAAAAATTTTGGAGGAATTGACATCTTGATTAACAACGCAGGAACCGGCACTAATGAAAAAATAGCCGAGGCCAATGATGACCAATGGTATTATCACTGGGACTTGCATGTGATGGCTGCCATCCGCCTGAGCCGGGCCCTACTTCCATCTATGAAAAAAAGAGGGGGAGGTGTTATCTTAAACAATGCTTCTATTTGTGCTAAACAACCCATCGGTTACGAACCTATTTATAATACTACTAAAGCAGCATTGGTCATGTTGAGTAAATGCTTGGCCAATGAGATAATCAAAGATAACATTCGGGTAAATTGTATCAATCCTGGCCTGATCAGAACAGAAGCCTGGGAGCAGGCAGCGGCAAAGGAAGGAATGAGTCAGGGAATAAGTGCGGAAGATTATCTAGAAAATATTGCTCAGGAAAACGCCCCCATTGGTAGGTTTGGAAGCCCTGAAGAGTTGGCCCATTTTTTTGTTTTTCTATGTTCTCCTTTGGCTGCTTACTGTGTAGGCGGAAGTTATTATGTGGATGGAGGATGGCTAAGAACGATTACATAAAATTGGTATAGAAATATTCATGAAAATTTTGTATATTTAGCAAGACCATTGCTCAATCCACAACCAAACATCATGAAATATACCAATCAAGTTGAAATTAACCTTTCCAAAACAACTGTCATTTCCCTTTTTCTAGCATCGGAAAACTATCCCAAGTGGCAGAAGAACCTGAAAAGTTATGAACCCCTCAATGGAACACCCGGCCAAAAGGGTGCTCAGGCCAAGCTCAGGTTAGACAATGGCAAACGTACTATTGAAATGGTGGAAACCATCCACGAAAACAGCTTGCCTGATAAGTTAATTGTCAACTATATGACCCAAGATGTGCGTAATACACAAATCAATTTATTCCTATCTTTATCAGCGGAAAAAACGCTTTACATAACTCAAAGTGAGTTCAGTTTCAGTGGTTATATGAAAATTATAGGTTGGCTATTTTCCAATTCATTTAAGAAAGAAACCCAACAAATGCTGGAAGAATTTAAGCTGTTTGCTGAAACATCTGTGGAGAGGCAAAGTGTAGCAGGTTTCTAGTGAAACGATTCATTTCACTCCAATTTTTCTTTATTTTCGCGTTTTCAGCGTAACACTCATCTTCCTGAAAACTTATGAAACATTCATTTTTTGCCAGCTTGGTTATTTTTTTAAACCTTCAAACCCATGTTTTTGCCCAAAGTTACAATGCTTATGAGATAGCTTTTCCTAATGCGGTGCATCATGAGGCCGAGGTAAAAGCAACTTTCACTCATCTGGAAAATAAAGTATTAGAATTGAGAATGAGCAGAACCTCTCCAGGACGCTATGCCCTGCACGAGTTCGCCAAAAATGTGTATGCCGTTAAAGCGCTGGACAGTCAGGGCAATGAATTAGAAGTCACTCGCCCTAATCCGCATCAGTGGAACATCGGCGGACATGATGGTACGGTACAACTTAGCTATACCCTTTTTGCTAATTATGGCGATGGTACTTATTCCCAGGTAGATGAAACCCATGCC
>JBBSOG010000403.1:0-5783 GCA_038259985.1 Cytophagales bacterium | reverse complement strand
TGTCAATTTTCCAGATGCCATAAACATCACGTGGCTTGTACTGTTCACAAGAAACTAGCACGAAGCAGGCAATAAGCGATAAAAATAGTAACAAGAGGTCTCTCATCAGGCTCACAGTTATTTCAGAGGCATGGCTAAAAGCTTATTATGCTCTGCCTGTTCATTCCTAAGCCTTTTGAAAAATATGGATTAAGAGTAAAAGGCAGTTCTGATGATCTCAGAGTTTATCCAACCATTCGGGTAGACAAACTTGAGACTATTAACGAGGATAATTCTTTTTTCTTCTAATTGACAGACCTTTAGCATTAAGCTTTTCATCTGTATTCACCAGTAAAGAGATACGATATCCATAAAAACCTTTGAGATTATTGAACTTGGTGTGTTTTTGTATTTGGTTTTACAAACAGGTGTCAAAAAAGTAGAGTATCAGGGAAGTTTAGCATAAGTCTTTCAAAGATAGGGCTAAATAGCAATTCCCACCATTTACTTGCTAGCTCATTGGTAGTTACTTTCTTTTGCTTCTAAGACAGAGCTCTGTCTACTTCCACCAAGTTTAATAGGCAATATTTTGGCTAGGAAAATACAGTTTTCTCTAAAATTAGATTGAGATAAAGTAAGAAAATAATTTTTTACAGTCTCATAAAAATCACATACTAAATCACTAGATTTCATAAATTAACCTCATATGTGTAATATATATATATTGGGTTCTAAATTACATTTACAAGAGTACTAAAGCTTTATGTTTTTTATAAAGAAGAACATGCAAAATTTCATAATATGAAAACTATTCAATTCGTCAATCCCCTGTTTATTTTAGTATTGATCTTAATTTCATGTAATGATGAAGAGGAACTCGAACCTTCATTTGATTACATCAAATTTACAGTTGAAGGAAATTCATATATTTTTAGAAATGAATATGATCCACTTTGGAATACATATTTTAGAGATGCAAATCAAGACCAATTAGGATTAATAATGCAAGATGAAAAGGAAGAAGCTTTAGTACAGTTATTTCTTACCGATTCTGACTTCCTAAATAAAGACTTACCTATAATTGTTGATCAGGAAAGCTATGCATTAAATGAAGGGTTTGCAGAGATGAGCTTGATAAGCCTCATTACTCCCACAGAAGTTACCTTCGGAGAAAATGATAGTATAAACTATGTCAATCATTCACTTGATGATTTTATATTTATTATTGATTCCTACGAGCATAGTGTCTTAAGAGGGAAGTTTTATGGTGTATTAAAGACGAAGACAGGAAAAAGAAAAGAGATCAGTAGTGGGAATTTTAAAATAACTTTAAAGATAAAAGAGTCTTAGCTATTCTTTTCTCCCCCTTTTTGGTATTCTCACTAAAAATAGCTTACGCTAATTCCTCACTTACTCCTCCCACAAAATCGCATTCAACACCATCTGGGCGATGTTGGTATTTTCATAATCAGCCGTACTATGTCCAGGCATAATGTATATGATGTCACCTTCCCCATAAGCCTTGTACCACACACCCCTGTCCTGCATAAAGATCTCACCATTGCGCGGGTCGTAGTATTTCAATCCACACAAGACCGTCTTTTCCCGTCCGTCAGTAAACTTATGGTTCATGTAGACTTCTGTCTTGGGTAGCGAAATGCTGGGATACATCCCTTCTACAGCAGGACCGTCGGAAGATTGGTAGCTGACCGTTGGCCCCCACTCAATATTGTGATTAGTGATGTAGTGATGCGGATTGAGGTCTACTAAGGTGATCGTCGTACCATTTTCCCCATTATGGTACCAACCGTAGCCTTCCCCCGGCTTCACCGGATGTGGGGAGAATTCGGGATTATCGAGCTGCATGCCCAGGAAGTCAAAGTAAAACTCATTACGGGCTTTGCCGCTGCTGATGGAGTGGTGGAGACACACATATTTCCCACCATCCTCAGTATAAGAGATAATGGCTTTTTCGGTAGCCACATCCAGTCCGCCGTGGATAAAGCCGATCACCGCCTGATAGCCTGACATATCATTGGGCAGATTCTCCTGGTCTACAATCTCTACGTCCAACTTACCGGTATTGTGCAGAAAGGCAGAAAGCACTTCTATCTGTGGCATCTCATCCTGCACTACCAATACCTTCTGCTGATTCTGGGCCTGTGTGGATGTCGTTGTTAAAAGGAATGAAATGATGATGAATAATAAGCTTGTCCAGCGATGCAATTGTATCATAGTGTTTAGGTTGTTAAGTACTAAGACAGGATTAGATTATAATTTGATTTTGACATTAATCATCTTTGTCTGTGACGAGGATGTGTGAAGCCGGCGCCTAGCCGGCCGCGTTTAAAACGCCATTCTCGCTATGCCCTCGTGTAAACACAAGGTCAATAAAAACAGATTTAAACTAAACTAATTCATCTCGTGTGCTTACAAAGAAAACAGCAGAAGAGAAAAAACCCTTCTCTTGCCAGCTACCATTGTTAGCGGGACAAGTTTAATAAAATTCAGCGGTTATTTGAATTATGGCATCACTGCGGAATAATCGCTTCCCATGTATCCGCCCCAGCGGATAGGCGTTTTGATAGGTATGCCCAGTTCCCTTCGCTCTACCCTAAGCTCTTTGAAGGGGTAAAAATTGTCTGCATCACGCATATAGCAGGAAATGATATATTTGCCATCGTCATCCAGATCAATAAGCAGGGGGGGGGGATAGAGCCTAGGTTAGAACCCAGCTTCTCTTCTTCGAAGGTGAAGACATCTTGTTCCCTTATATCAAAGATTTTCTTGTGGTTACCGTACGTATGGATGATCTCTCCCTTGCTGTCTTTGATAGGGATATTGACAGTTACCAAAACATCCTCAAACCCATCCCGGGTAAAGTCAAATACTAGTGGAGAAGCATATTGGAAGGCGCCTACGGTATCTTTGAATACAATCTTTCCGTCCCGACCATCTACCAAAATATTGATGGCAAAGAGCGTATCGGGCCAAGCATCATTATTTAAGAGGAATTTGCGTGAAAGTAAAAAACACACATTAATCTTTTCTTTCGGCAAGCTTAAAAACTAAGAAAAGATTAATAGATTGTTAGTCATAAGGAATAACGAACATCTGTACATATCAATGGACAAGTTTAGTATATTCGCTAAAAGCTTATTATAACAAAATGCAAGAAACCATCACTTCCCAGCCTGTAACTGACCACGGATTGCTGAAAGAATCAGCTCCTTTCTCCCAAAGATTATTATCACTGGATGTGTTGCGGGGCATGACCATCGTGGGCATGATCATCGTCAATACGCCCGGCTCATGGAGCTACATTTATACTCCTTTAGGACATGCGGAGTGGAATGGCCTCACGCCTACCGATATAGTCTTTCCATTCTTCCTCTTTATGGTCGGGACTTCCATCACCTTGGCATTTAATAAAAGATTGGACAAAGGGGTAAGCAAAGCCTCGCTGGTTAGCAAAACGGTAAAGCGGGCAGCGATCATTTTCGCCCTGGGCATGTTCCTGGCTCTTTTCCCTGACTTTGATTTTGCCAACCTCCGCATTGCCGGGGTGCTACCCCGCATTGCCATCGTCTATCTTATTTGTAGCCTAATATTCCTACAACTCAGGACCTGGAAAAGTATGGCAATACTGAGCGCCGTACTGCTGCTAGCTTACTGGCTGATGATGACGCTGATTCCCGTGCCTGGAGTAGGAGCGGCTAACCTGGAACCGGGCACTAATCTGGCCGCCTGGTTGGATAGTGTAGCCATGCCCGGGCGCATGTACCGCGGCACCTGGGACCCCGAAGGAATCCTAAGCACACTGCCCGCGGTAGTCACCGGACTGACGGGTATCCTGGCGGGTTTTTTGATCCAAAGCAAGATGACTGCCGAGAACAAAATCATCCGCATGATGGTAATCGGAGCCGGGCTGTGCATTATTGCCTACTTCTGGCACCAGGTCTTTCCGGTCAACAAAAACTTGTGGACCAGTTCGTATGTGCTGGCCACTTCGGGCATGGCAGCCCTGCTGTTGGGAAGCCTGTACTGGTTAATAGATGTACAAAAATACCAGAGCTG
Source organism: Cytophagales bacterium (assembly GCA_038259985.1). GTDB lineage: Bacteria > Bacteroidota > Bacteroidia > Cytophagales > Cyclobacteriaceae > Catalinimonas. The sequence goes on along the minus strand of JBBSOG010000403.1, from coordinate 1,727 downwards.
GACGCCCTTTTTTGTGGCTTTCGGTATGAACGCCATCACTGCCTATGTACTACACGGCACCTTGATTGCTGCCTTCACGATTGACTTTGACGGAGACGGCACTGCCTTCAAAACAGAAAGCTTTCAGGCTTTGGTAAATCTGGGCTTGGCAGAAAAACTGGCCTCTTTCGTTTGGGCAATCCTCTACACCCTACTGTGCTTCATCCCCATCTGGATTATGTATAAGAGGAAAGTGATTGTGAAGGTGTAGTCAGCGGATAATTCAAAAAGAATCCGGGAGAAATGACCAAAGAAAAATGACGTGCTACACTTTCCACGAAAATTGTAAATAAGAGTTAAGACATAACCGTTAATGTCAATTTTCTTAGATCACGTATAGATTATTTAAGCACCAGTAACCCACGCCAGGTACTTTTATTTAACGAACATAGGACGCTAATTATTAAGCGCTCCACGCTGGACATTTACAGCAAAGGAATATCGTCCGACGTGGAACGTATTACTTATGCGCGATTACTTAAGACCAGGTTAACAAAAAAACCTGATGGAGTGCAATAAATTGGCAAAGCGAATTCCCATCCCAGCGCTTATTTATTCTTTTTTGAGGTTCTCAGAGTAACAAAATACATACCCCCTGCAAAAAGGGTAATTAATCCACCCATCAGTAAAGCGAAATGTTCAATTAAAAATGATTCTATCATAACTTTTTGATTTCTTGATGAATATAAGAAAAGTAAGCTAAGCTCACTACAATTAGCACAAATATAGAATATAAGCCCAAGGTAATTAACGTTCCCCACTGACTATGGGTTCGGGTGGCAAATACTGTTACTGTACCAATGATGGTTATCATAAGCATACTAAGCAGTGCACGGAATACCAATTGGTGCAATGAGATACGCTGCTCAGTTTGCTTGATATTTCGTTCTTCCCTGTTCATGTGCGAGTAGTGTTAATAAATGGTTTCATAATTTAAGGCCAAGTAAAAGTTGAATTGTTTTTAACGATAATCGCGCCACGGATGCACCAAAAACGGGTGAAAAACGGATTAAAAGAATCCAGAAGAAATAATCATGAACAAATAACCTACTACACTTTCCAAGAATAAATATACGCTTGATCTTCTATATCTAAGGCTTGCTGTGTAAGTTTTAGTGACCGGAACGTATCCACCATCACCGCTAGTTCTTCCGTGCCTTTCTTTCCGATAGAGGCTTCGGCAGTGCCTGGGTGCGGACCGTGGGGCATGCCGCCGGGATGCAGGGTAAAGGAAGCGCGTTCCACCCCTTTACGGCTCATGAAGTCGCCCTCAGCATAAAACAAGACTTCATCAGAATCTATATTGGAATGACTATAAGGTGCGGGAATAGATTGGGGATGGTAGTCAAACAAGCGGGGCACGAAGGAGCAGACGACAAAATTGCGTGCCTCAAACATCTGGTGTACTGGCGGCGGCTGATGGATACGCCCAGTGATGGGTTCAAAATCATGAATTGATATCGCATAAGGATACATGTAACCATCCCAACCCACTACATCAAAAGGATGATAGGAGTAGAGAAAACTATGGAGTTGACCATGCTTGAGAATCTTAACCTCAAACGCTCCTTTCTCATCCACCGGCGCAATGACTTCCGGTTTTTTGATATCCCGTTCGCAGTAGGGACTATGCTCTAGCAATTGACCAAACTGATTACAGTACTTTTTGGGAAAGCGCACTTCCGAAT
>JBBSOG010000402.1:0-5803 GCA_038259985.1 Cytophagales bacterium | reverse complement strand
GAAACCTTTTTTGATAACTTCCCTTGCCGCCTTTCTGTTTTTTAGCTTTATATGGGCTTCAAATTCCAGCGAGCATACAGGAAATCAAAGCGAAGACCCTTATCTGGTCAAAGCATTTAATGTCAGTTCACCAGCTAATGTGAAAGTCCGCACTTCAGGAGGAAGCATTTCTGTTTCCGGGCATAATGGCAATGAAGTAGAAGTAAAAATGTATGTCAAGCAAAACGGCAGCAGCAGTTGGTTTGGAAGTGACGACGACATAGAGGAAGCTTTGGAAGAATATGATATTTCTATCCGTCAGGACGGTAATACAGTCTTTGCAGAAGCCGAAAGAAGAGGAAGCAACTGGGGAAATAATAACTTAAGTATTTCCTTCGTACTAGAAGTTCCTTACGAAGTTTCCACCGACCTGGACACAAGTGGCGGATCAATCAGCCTATCTAAATTAGAGGGAGAACACAAAGCACACACCAGCGGAGGAAGCCTCAATTTTGATGAAATTACCGGTTACACTGATGCCCACACTTCCGGGGGGAGCATCAATATAGATCAATATGATGGCGTAATGGAAGGAAAGACCAGCGGCGGCTCAATTCGCGCCAATAACGCCAAAGGCAAACTTACCTTAAATACTTCGGGAGGAAGCATTGTACTAGAAGATGTAAGCGGAAACATTGATGCCAAAACCAGTGGCGGAAGCATTAAAGCTTATGTAAATAATATGGACGATTACCTGACGCTCAAAACCAGTGGTGGCAGCATCAATGCGGTTATCCCTGAAGGAATAGGGGTTGACTTGGACCTTTCTGGCAACCGGGTAAATACTAAGCTGAGTAATTTTACCGGCGAAGCGGAAAAAAACAGCATAGAAGGCAGCATGAATGGCGGTGGTGTGCCAGTGACCATGAAAACATCGGGTGGGTCGGTAAACCTGGATTATCACCGAAGCACCGTATCTAATTAGTAAATAGAAATTAAGCAGTTTAATTGTAGTGTAACCCTAAAAAAATCCCGCCACGTTGGCGGGATTTTTTTTGTCCGGTTATAAAATTCAAATTTTGAGGTTTATTTAAGCATGTAATGATCGGCGTGAATCACTTATGGGAAAAGTTAGATAGCTTCTATATTTATATAATCAAAGTAATTATCATAAATATCATATCATGACTATGTTTACACTTGACTGGAAGCCAACCAAATTAATAAAGCGCCTTGTCAAATTACTGCTTATTGTTGTCTTAGGCAGCTTTTGGTTATCATCTTGCCGGAGCCATGTCATGCCCTGCCCTTCATTTTCCCATCTGACCAAACCTGAAGCCAGCCAGTTAGGAAATGGGGCAAAAATTAAATTTGACAAAAACGGTAGGGTAAAAAACTAGCTGCTATTACGACTTACTTTAATGTTCCCTTGTGAAAAATAGCTTCAATACATCTTTCTTACATCAAGTACACTTCTTTCATTTTGTACTGATTACCAGCGTTTTGATCCTGCTATTACAAGCCCATACAGCACAGGCCCAATCACCACGTGAAGAGCTTCCGACTGTAAAAATTCTTAAAAAAAGACCGGAAACGCGCGAAATAAAACAACCCACAGGTTCAGGAAAAACTAGAGAGACTTACCGAGGCCCCAAGACCTCCCCTCATCCTTCAAAACAAAAGGATAATTACCAACGCCCAGAATCACTGAGGAAAGCGGAGAAAAGTAAAGATAAGTATGAACGGCCCGCCAGTGCAACTGTTGATTATAATACAACACCCCAGCAAAACCAGAATCCTGCTCCTCCTTATGAAGAAGGACAGTCTGACACAAAAGTTAGTCTATGGAAAAGAACTTTTGGGAAAAGTACCCCGCATACATTTGAAGGCAACTTGAAGCGGGCAGCAAAAGATCAAGCAACCGAAGGCACTGATTACCAGGGAAGCATCCGTCGGGCACCACAAAAGCGGCTGGAAAGACAATTTCAATACCGGGCACAATATTATTCCTTGTATTCAGGAGAGATCAAGCTTCCTACCCTTAATGCCAAAACACGAAGTGCTAAAAAGCTGTCCGCCAAAGTGCACCAATATGATGGGGATATCAGGTACCGCAAACCGGGAAAAGATATGCATCCCAGCGCGTTTTATTTAAAATCCAAAACCAAAAATTCTTACGAACAAAAAGAGAACTACCGACGTTGGAGATTAACACTTTCTCATATTTTTGACAAAAGCGATCAGCCAAAGCGTGTCACTGAGAAAAAGCATAAACCAAGATACGACAAAGACGAAAGTGAAATTTGGAATTACTAAACTTGGCTATTAGGTTTCAATTTTAGTTTTCAAGTATTATAATACACAAAGATTTAATCCCTAATCATAGATGAACTGGACTAAACTAGACAGCGCTGACAAAATAGAAGGTATTAAAGAGCAATCAAGATCTCAGCCTATACTCATTTTTAAACATAGCACAAGTTGTAGCATCAGCAGCATGGCTTTGAATAGACTAGAAAGGGACTGGAATAGCGATGACATGAAAAACATGGGCGTCTATTTTCTTGACCTTATCAAAAACCGAGACGTTTCCAACTCAATAGCCTCAGCATTTGACATACCCCATCAATCTCCCCAGGTACTCATTATCAAGGAAGGAAAGTGCATTTATGACAATTCGCACATGGGCATTTCATACCGGGAAATTTCTCAGCAGTTGGCTAATTTCGCCTAATCAGAAATCAAAGTTAATCGCTTGCTCAATGTCGGGGTTTAAACTCAAAGCTACCGGACATGAAAGTGCGGCCTCTTTGAGCATCTTGATTTGCTCAGGACTGGCATTGGTGCTTTCCATATGAAAATCAATACTGATCTTTGATATTTTCCTGGGATTTGATCCCATCACTTTGGTGATTTCCGCTACAAGTCCTTGCAACTGAATATTATGCTTTTGTGCCCTGATGCCCATAATTGTCATCATACAGCTGCTTAGTGACGCGCAAACTAAGTCTGTTGGGGAAAAAGCCTCCCCTTTTCCATTGTTATCGGTGGGTGCGTCGGTTATTATTTTATTCCCTGAATTGATATGAATATCTTCAGTTCTTAATTCACCCAAGTATTTAGAATTAATCGTTGCCATGTTCGTTACTATATTTGTTGTTTAATTGATTTTATTTACATTTAACGCTATGGGTGCGAAAATTAACAAAAAAAATATAAGGTTCTCATTTACTTCATTGTGCCTGTTGATCACCTTCTCTGCAATGGCACAGCAAAATGATACCTACGCCTATAGTAGAGAGTTTATTTGGGGAATCAGCAAGAATACCAACTCTGGCCTCATTGCCGGGGGGGCTATTAAGTTCAGTCGCATTATCAAAAAGGATTATTTTCAGACTTTTGGCCTTGAAATTGTCAACGTCAAACATCCTAAAGAAAGAAGAATAGTATCCCCTACGAGTGGCAATACCTTTATTTTGGGAAAATCCAATTATCTTTTTTCTATTCGCCCACAGTATGGAAGAGAATGGGTAGTCTTCAAAAAAGCCCCACAACAAGGGGTACAGGTAAACGGAATTCTTGCCGGAGGACCATCCATTGGAATTGTAATGCCTTATTATGTCCAGTATGCCGAAACAAACAACAAAGTAGTTAATGTGCCTTATACCAACAGTCCGGGCTTTGATCCGGGCCGGATAGTGGGTTCAGGGCCATTTTTGAAAGGTTTTGGAGAGTCTAACTTAGCTATAGGTGCTAATTTTAAAGCATCTTTGGCTTTTGAATTTGGCTCTTTCAAAAATGATGTTACCGGATTTGAAGCTGGTTTTCAGCTTGAGGCGTTCACCAGCCCGGTAGAGATTGTTCCTGTGACCAACCCAAGAAGCATCTTTCCCTCTGCATTTATAATGCTTTTCTACGGAAGTCGTAGATAACAGCACCATTCTTTACGTTTATACTTGTAGTCGAATCATTAATCTATTTACTTTGTTTTCACTTCAATAAACAGAAATAATAGCATCCCAACAATATGATTGAACTACCAGTAATACCAGAAGAGGCTACCCAAAAAACACGTAAACCTAATTGGCTGCGCGTGAAACTTCCGGTAGGCAAAGAATATGCGCACGTTCGTAAACTGGTAGATAAATATAAACTCCATACGATCTGTGAAAGTGGCAATTGCCCAAATATGGGAGAGTGCTGGGGAAGGGGCACGGCCACTTTTATGATTTTGGGTAATGTATGCACCAGAGGCTGTTCGTTTTGTGCAGTAGCTACTGGCCGCCCGCCCGAATACGATGAGGAAGAACCTGCCAGAGTAGCGGAAGCGATCAAACTAATGGGAGTCAAACACGCCGTGCTCACTTCTGTTAACAGGGACGAACTTAAAGACCGCGGCGCTGAAATATGGTTCCAGACCGTTAGGAAAGTCAAAGAATTAAGCCCGGAGACTACCATAGAAACCCTTATTCCTGATGTGAAGGGGAACTGGGAGGCTCTTTACCGTATGATAGATGCCGGCCAGGAAGTAGTATCTCATAATATGGAAACGGTGGAGCGGCTATATCGCAAGGTCAGGCCACAGGCTAAGTACGACAGAAGCCTAGAACAACTCAAAAGAATCAAAGCTTATGGAAAGCGCAGCAAATCCGGCATGATGCTGGGATTAGGAGAAAAAGATGATGAAATATATAAAGCTATGGACGACTTGGTAACCAACGAGTTAGACATCCTCACTCTGGGACAATACCTGCAACCCACCAAGCTACATATTGAAGTAGCGGAATTTGTACATCCTGATAAGTTTGAGCATTTTAAAGAAGAAGGTTTAAAAAGGGGCTTAAAATATGTAGAATCCGGCCCTTTGGTACGTTCATCTTATCATGCTGAAAAACATGTCAATGTATAAGATTATTTGATTTAACGTAATTTTTCTTCTACAAGGAACCTACAGCAAAAACAATTAAGCCATTAATTTTGGTTAACATTCGGATTCATAAAAATCCTGCGACAAATCTTTTTATGCCCGTTTCTTCCAAAAAAACTCTTTTTTTTCAGCAGTCTGAGAGGGTGATAAGTCATAAAACTGCCTTGATCATACTATTGGTTGTACATTTTTTTGGGATACTCGGCCTGATATATTTGTCTACCCGGCCATATTTTGAAATGGCAACCCCGGTGAACTTGCTATTAACCTTCGTATTGCTTTTTTACTTTCATAAGGATTGGAACAAAGCTTTTTTGGCATTTGCTTTATCTACTTATTTGATTGGATTCTTAGTGGAAGTTGCCGGAGTGCACACTTCGCTTATTTTCGGAAGTTATGCTTATGGCGATTCATTAGGACCTAAGCTTTGGGAAGTCCCCCTTATTATTGGCATCAATTGGCTCGTGCTCACTTATGCAAGTGGGGTTGTTTCCACTGCGCTCACTAGCAACAAACTGATAGGTATTTTGGTAGGAAGCCTGCTAATGGTCGGGCTGGATTTTCTCATTGAACCGGTAGCCATTGTGCTTGATTTTGGAGTTGGACAGACAATGAAATTCCTCTACAAAATTTTGTAGCTTGGTTTGCCACCGCTTTTTTACTACAATCCGCTTTCCATCTTTTGAGATTTGAAAAGAAAAATATATTAGCTAAATATGTACTTATTGTACAAGCTATTTTTTTTATCATTCTACAAATAGCTATTTAATGCTATTTTACGAACTCTTTGTTTAATAAAGTTTTGTATTGATGAACACCATAAATAGTCTCATTTTTCTTTGTACAGGATTTTTAGGAATGGAGATGTTTTCTTGGTTCGTACACAAATACATCATG
>JBBSOG010000401.1:0-5821 GCA_038259985.1 Cytophagales bacterium | reverse complement strand
AGATCGGCCTGAAATTGCATTAAAGTGTTATTAGCGGTAGCCCCGCCATCAACCCGCAGCTCTTTGAATTCAATCTCTGCATCGGCCTGCATGGCGCTTAATACATCCATCGCCTGATAGGCAATGCTTTCCAGCGCCGCGCGGGCGATATGTCCGGAAGTGGTGCCCCGGGTAAGCCCGACAATAGTTCCCCTGGCATATTGATCCCAGTGTGGGGCACCCAGACCAGTCAAGGCAGGCACCAGATAAACGCCGCCATTATCTTCTACTGTGTTGGCCAGCGCTTCTACTTCGGAAGAAGATTCAATGATTCCCAGCCCATCCCTGAGCCATTGCACAATCGCCCCGGCAATAAAAATGCTGCCTTCCAGGGCATAAGTAGTTTTGCCATTGATTTGCCAGGCGATGGTGGTGAGTAAGTTGTTTTTAGAAGTGACCGGCTTATCGCCGGTATTCAGCACCACAAAGCTCCCGGTACCATAGGTGTTTTTGATCATGCCTGGCTGGGTACACATCTGTCCGAAGAGGGCGGCCTGCTGATCTCCGGCGATGCCCCCGATGGATATAGGTGCACCGAATAGCTGGGGATCAGTCTCGCCATACTCCTGGCTGCTGGGCACTACTTGGGGCAGCATGGACATGGGAACATCCAACTTTTTGGTGATGGTATTGCTCCACCACAGCTTATGGATATCGTAAAGCAGGGTACGGCTGGCATTGGTCACATCGGTAATGTGCAGCTTTCCGGTAGTGAGCTTCCATATCAAAAAACAATCAATGGTACCAAAGGCTAAAGATCCTTTTTCTGCTTTTTGTCGGGCTTCCGGCACATTATCCAATATCCATTTGACTTTAGTACCGCTAAAGTAGGCATCGGCAATCAGGCCGGTTTTGTTGCGGATGGTTTCTTCAAAGCCTTCTTCCCGCAGTTGGTCACAGTATTTAGCGGTACGGCGGTCCTGCCATACGATGGCATGGTGAATAGGTTCGCCAGTTTCTTTATCCCAGACGACAGTAGTTTCTCTTTGGTTGGTAATGCCTATGGCTGCGATTTGCCCGGCTTTCAAATGGGCTTTTTTGAGAGCTTCCCGGGCTACTTCCAGTTGGGTGTCCCAGATTTCATTGGCATCGTGCTCAATCCAGCCCGGTTTAGGAAAGTATTGTTTGAATTCTTTCTGGGCTAGGGCAATCATGGTTCCTTGATGGTCAAAAATAATAGCGCGGGAACTGGTGGTACCCTGGTCCAGGGCAAGAATGTATTTTTCCATAGGTTAATTGTTGTAGGCTTATGTGTTTAGAGCAAGTTTAAATTTTATACTTTAGGCTGCAAATTGTCATTTCAGGAACCTGATTTCGTATTTTTCTCAACCCGTAGCGTTGCTACGAGTCTCAAAAAATACTTCTTCAGAACCCTAAACTGTCAATTTTCGCCTCTAAAAACAAAACTTAAATATGCTCTTACTTAATGTTTCCAAAAAATGATTTGGCTGCTAAAAAACAGCTATGTTTCTTCAAATAATATGGGCTTTTTCTTTAAGGATAAATACAAGTATATTCCCAAAGTTCCGAAAATAGTGATTAGAAATGCAGGTAAAAAGTATGTCCCCAAACCTTTAGTTTCGTTCAGTGACGTTTGAACTGTACGGTATATAATGTAGAAGAAACTAGCCGCTATCAGCGTATTTAGTGTCCTGACCATTTTCGTGGCAATTTGGTATTGATGCTCTGCGTTTTCTTCCGTGATTTCCTTTGGATAGTTGAAGATATGGGGAAGCTTATTGAGGAAGAACATACCCACATACATAAACAGCCCAATGGTGGGCAATATCCAGAGGATACTTTTTTTGCTGAAGCCATCCGGCTGCCCGGCGGCATTAAAATGGCTGGGAATAACTTCAGGGAGTTTGTTAAAATGATACAAAGGATAAGCAATCATTAAAATCAAAAAAATGGCTCCAATGATTTCCAGTATCCAATCAGCGAAATATAACCTTATATTGAGCTTTGGCCTGTTCATATCTAGCACCTATTATTTTCAATGTAAAGATATCAGTAGCTATGATACTAAAATTCTATCAATTCCCTCGGAAAAAGGTCTTCAGTTTTGAGTCAATCACCCTAATGCCATCTAAAAAATAAATCTTACTAAAATAGTCAACATTAGCACAAGATTTGGGGATATTTACCGTATCTTATTTTATTGTGTGGTTTCTTTCTCAATCAGATGTTCAGAAAACTTGCCGTTGCTTTAGCCTTTTCACCCCGGTACGAGGCTATCCTTCATGAATCCAAACGTTTCCAGGAGCTTTTTCATGCCCAACTCATTATTATTCATGTAGGAAACAAAACAGATGATAAAGAACATCTTCTTCATAGCAAACTGGATGAAATCGGTTTTGAAAAAGAACAGGTAAAAATTTTCTGGCAAAAAGGTGAGCCCGCTAAGCAAATCCTTAAAGTTTGTCAGAAGGAAAAAGTGGACTTGTTGGTAGCCGGAGCGATGAAGCGCGAGAATATTTTCCGTTACTACATAGGTTCAGTGGCGCGCACTATTCTCCGAAAAGCGGAATGTTCAGTATTGGTTTTGATCAATCCTTCTAACAGCCCACATCCCTTTCGTAAGATTGTGATCAACGGGGGTGAGAATGAATCCCTGCTTTCTACCCTGTCCAAAGGAGTGGCACTGGGCAAAATTGACCATGCTGCCCAAATTCATGTGTTGCGCGAAGTGCGTATGCTAGGCTTTGCGATGGCGGTAGCGGGTGAAGAAGGTAACGAAGATGAATACGGCCTTGCCAAAAGAAAAATGGTAGAGGAAGAAGTGCTTAATGTGAACAAACTGCTCAAAAAACTGGATACCGGGGAAATTAATGTGAACGTAAAAGTAATTTCCGGTAAGCCGGAGTTTGAGATTGCTAAGTTTTCCCGTAAAGTAAAATCCGATCTGCTGGTGCTGGGTGCCCCCGAACATAAACTAAGCTTGATTGACAGGATTTTCCCCCACAATATGGAGTACTTGTTGGCCGATCTGCCCAGCAACCTGCTGGTGGTACAAAATCCTTGATTAGATGAATTGTGCGCGCAATTACTTCGCGTGTGAAGCAGGCACTCGTCAAAATTTCCATGTTTAATTCAACTCAGTCAGCCATTTCCACTATTTGACAGATTTTTCAGGGAAAGCCTGTCTTGGACAGATCCAGGAGTTTGGTCCTTTCACTTTATTCTAATCGGGCACGCATTTCCAACATGTGCTTACTCTCTATGCTAACCATCCTAACTTTACACCATGCCTCGTTTGATTTTTTCTATTATCTTTAGCAAGATTCATTTTTTGATCAAAATATGGAAAAACTTAATCACGCTGAAGTAGTCAACTTACTAATACAGTTGAGCCTGATGTTAGGCGTGGGCAGGTTGATGGCTGAGTTATTCCGTATTTTTAAACAGCCAGCCGTGGTAGGGGAAATTATCGCGGGAATCATCCTAGGGCCTACCATATTGGGTACTATTTCCCCGGAAACTTTCAACGGGCTATTTCCTGCGGTGGGACCGTCCGCTATTGCATTGGATGGATTTATTCAGATGTCAGTCATTTTGCTGCTCTTTATCGCCGGGCTGGAAGTAGAGCTACACATTGTGTGGCAGCAAGGCAAACAGGCACTGCTGACCAGCTTTTTTGCCCTTACAGTTCCCTTCATCAGCGGGTTCTTGATTACCTATTATTTTCCTGATTTTTTTCAGCTTAGTGGAGACAGTGATCAAAGATTAGTTTTTGCCCTCTTTATTGGTACGACGATGGCTATCACTGCCCTACCGGTCATTGCAAGGATTCTGATGGATTTATCCCTTTTCAAATCCGGTATGGGCATGCTCATCATCGCTTCTGCCATGATCAACGATTTGCTGTGCTGGCTGATCTTCACGGTGATCCTAAGCATGATGGGGAGTGGCTCCGGGATGGCAGTGTGGCAAACCATTTTGCTAACGATCGGCTTTACGCTGGGAATGCTCACTTTAGGCAAAGGCCTAATCAATAAGGGCTTGCCGTGGATCAACAAAAAAATGTCATGGCCGGGCGGTGTGCTGTCCATCGCAATGGCTTTTTGCCTTCTGGCTGCTGCTTTCACCGAGTTTATCGGTATCCATGCGATTTTTGGGGCTTTCATTATCGGCGTAGCGGTGGGGGATTCCCAGCACCTGACGGAACGTGCCAAAGAGATACTGCACCATTTTATCAACAGTATTTTTGCGCCCCTCTTTTTCGTGTCTATTGGTTTGCACATCAACTTCGTGAGCAGCTTTAGCCTGCCATTGGTTGTTGTATTGATTGTATTGGCTTTTGCGGGCAAGGTAAGTGGGGCATATTATGGGGCCCGGCGGGGAGGGCTTAGCCAGCCTCAGGCATTGGCAGTAGGTTTTGGCATGAATACCCACGGTACACTGGAAGTAATCTTAGGCGCCATCGCCCTAGAAGCCGGACTTATTGGGGATGAAATGTTTGTAGCCATTCTAGTCATGGTTATTTTTACCATTATCACTTCCGCTCCTTTGATGAAATACTGCCTTCAGTGGCAGGAAAGGAGGGTAGCAGCCATTAGCGAAGCGGGTGCAGAAAGTAGTACTTTCAAATGATTTAGCTACGTATGGCTTCTACGGGGTCCATACGCGAAGCGACCAGGGCCGGAATGATGCCTGAAATGACACCCACCAGAGAAGATACGGTGAGACCCAAGATGATATTTTTGATGGTCAGCACCAGCGTAAGCGAACCAAGTTGTATGAAAGTGATTAAATACACCAGTAGCAGTCCTGCTAACCCGCCAATCAAACTAAGGAAAATGGATTCAAACAAAAACTGGAACAGGATAAAATGATTTTTGGCACCCAGTGCTTTCTGGATGCCAATGATGGAGGTGCGTTCCTTTACCGATACAAACATGATGTTGGCAATACCAAATCCACCTACCAGGATAGAGAAACTTCCAATGATCCATCCGGCAATCCCGATCACGTCAAATATATTGCTGACTACTTCGGCAAAAGCCTCCGGGCGGTTGATTGCAAAATCTTCTTCTTCCAGTGGACGTAGCCCGCGTCGGCTACGCATGAGTCCAACTACCTCATTTTCTAATGCTTGGAGGCCCTCATCCTCCTCAAAACCACGGATACCGATGGTAGAACCGATGCCAAACCGGCTACCGCTGGCATAGAGTTTTAGGAAGCTACCGTAAGGGATCAGGCAGGTAGCATCCAGGCTGGGCGTCTCGATAAAGTTTTCTCCCTGTTCTTCAAACACGCCAATTATAACGTACTTTAGCCCTTTTATTTTGAGTTCTTTTCCCAATGGGTTAGCATACGGAAAAAGTGTTTTTGCAATTTCCTGGCCGATGAGCGCGACGTTTCTTGCCAGGTCAATCTCCCGGGTGGAGAAATAACGGCCGTAAGCCAGCGGGGTATCATACACCTGGTTATATTCAAAAGATACGCCGGTGAGTTGTACATCATTCATGCTACTGCTTTCGTGCTGAAGCAACGCATTGCCCCGTTCGGCAAAAATAGTCAGGCTGGAAGCTAAAGTGATATTGTCCTGGAGGAAATTAAACTCAGTAAGGGTGGGTTGGGGGCGTTTATAGTATTTCCACCAGGGGTAATTATCTTCAAAAATCCACGGCCACTTCTCTACCCTAATCACTTGGTCACCCAGGAATGACAAGCTGTCCCGGATGCTACGCTCCAGGGAATCTACCACAGTAAATACGGTAATGATGGCAAAAATGCCTATGGTGACACCTAGCAAAGAGAGGACGGTACGCAAGACGTT
>JBBSOG010000400.1:0-5833 GCA_038259985.1 Cytophagales bacterium | reverse complement strand
AGGTTGAAGGGGCATTGGAACAACTCGCCAATGGTAAAATGAAAACTGCTTTATCTACACCTGAAGGGTTGCCAAATGTTGCATTACAATACGTGAACCAGGTATTTGAGCAGATGGAAGAGGCTACGCGTTACATTGAAAGAATAGCTGACCATCAGCAGCAAGTTCAGGAGGAAGTGAAATTATTGCACCTCGGTGTAAATGATCATCTGGGGAAGGCGCTCTCCGAAATGCGGCATAAAATACAAACATACCAGCAGGAGGAACAAAAAAGGAATTGGGGCATTGAAGGGCAGGCGCATTTTGCCGAAATTTTGAGAAACCATAATGATAATCTTGAAGAGTTTAGTGACCAGGTCATCAGGCATTTAGTAAAGTATCTGAAGTGTAATCAGGGAAGTTTTTTTATTGAGAATGAGCAAGACGGAGAAATTTTTCTGGAGTTGGCCGCCTGCTATGCCTACGATAAACGAAAATACCAGGAGAAAAAGTTTAAGCTGGGGCAGGGTTTAGTTGGGCAATGTGCCTTTGAGAAACAAACCATTTGTCTCACTGATATTCCCCAAAACTATGTACACATCACTTCCGGCCTGGGGGAAGCGACACCTTCTCATTTGGTCATTGTACCCTTGATAGTGAATGAAAGTTTTCATGGCGTTATTGAGTTGGCTTCTTTCTGGAAACTAGAGGCTTATCAGCTTGCCTTCCTGGAGAAAGCCGCAGAAAGTATAGCCTCTACCTTGGGTACACTAAAAGTAACGATGCAAACGCAGAAACTGCTAAACAATTCCCAAGACCTGACCAGTGAACTTCGTGCCCGTGAAGAAGAGATGCACCATCATCTTGAGACACTTACCTCAGCCCAACATGAAATGCAGACCAAGCAAGCGGAACTACAATGGGTGTTTAAGGCGATTGACAACAGCTTGCTGACAGCGACTTTTGACCTGAATGGTAAGTTAATTTCAGCAAATGATAAAGTGGCTTCGCTAAGCGGACATACAATGGAAGAACTTATCAATTCCGACAAATCACTCATCATATTGGAGGAGCATGATAGTTTGTTTTGGAAGGACATTCAGCAGGATATAGTTAAGTCGGGTGACTACAAAATAACGACCCGAAACGGAGAAGAAAAATGGATAGATGCCACTTTTACGCCTATGCAAGTGGAAGATGGGCAACAGAAGAAAGTATTGATGCTGGGTACTGATATTACGGAGAAAAAACTTGTACTGGAAAAGCTTTCACTGGTGGCTAATAACACAGATAATTCTGTCATCATTACTGACCATCGTGGGTACATAGAATTTGTCAATGAGGGCTTTACCAACCTGACCGGCTATAGCCAGGAAGAGGTAATTGGCAGGAAGCCCGGAATTATTTTGCAAGGGCCACTTACGAATCCCGAAACGGTAGCACGCATTAGTAAACAACTCAGAGAAGGCATTCCTTTTTATGAAGAAATTTTGAACTATAGAAAGGATGGCAAAAGCTATTGGATATCCTTAATGATCAATCCGGTAAAGAACCAGGAAGGCAAAATAGAAAAGTTTGTATCTATCCAGGCAGATGTCACCAAGATAAAGGAGATCACGCTTGATTATACCGGCAAACTGGAAGCCATTGGCCGTTCCAATGCTGTTGTTGAGTTTGATATACATGGCCATATAGTAGAGGCCAACCCCATTTTTCTAGGAGTTACCGGCTTTATACAAGAAGAGCTTTTCGGAAAGCCTTACGAATATTTGCTGCCTGAAAGCGAGAAAGACAAGCCACAAGTACAAATGATGTGGACAAGCTTGAAAGAAGGGACTTTCTTTTCCGGGGAATTTATCCAAAAAAGTAAAGAAGGAAAAGACCTGTGGCTAAACGGGACCTTCAACCCCATCTTTGACCTAGAAAACAAACTTCAAAAAATTCTCATGTTTGCCCAGTTTACCACCCACGAAAAGGAGAAGCAAAACGATCTCAGCAACATGCTGGATGCGCTAAACAGCTCTGTCTTGACACTGGAGATGGATGTGCATGGATCATTGAAAAAAGGTAACGCGCTATTTCTTCAGACATTTGATTATAAACGGTCTGAAATAGCCCGGAAAAACATCAATGAGATGGTCAGTGATACTGCGCGAATACCAGATATCTTAAAACAACTTACTCAGGAAAATTCAGTGTCTTCTCCCCTCTCTTTAATTACAAAAGAAGGGGAGGAACGTCCCTATCAGGCTACTTTCCATGCGATGCGAAACCTGGAGCACCAACTGCACCGCATACTGGTCATCCTGGTAGAAGAATGAGCGCGTAAGTGTATTTCTAATCAACAGCCTTTATGTCAACGATCCACACCATTACTGATGAAGAACTGAATTCACTCACCCATGCCATCTTGCGGCGCTACGGCATTGATTTCACCTGTTATGAAACCAGCTCTCTTAAGCGGCGTATTGTCAGGGCTATCAATGTGCTTAAGCTAGGTTCAGTACACCAACTTTGGCTTAGTCTTCTTAGGGACCGTAATTTCATTTATCCCTTCATAGATGAAATAGCCGTAGGATTGACCTCCATGTTCCGTGACCCGATATTATGGCAAACACTAAGGCGGGAAGCGCTGTATGCCATTCCAAAGCGGGATAATATCAAAATATGGCATGCAGGCTGCTCTACCGGAGAAGAGGTATATAGTATGGGCATTGTACTACAGGAAATGGGCATACAATCTAAGGTAAGCGCGTTGGCTTCGGATATGAGCGAGGCATCCCTCAAACGCGCCAAGGAAGGTGCTTATCATCCCCTGAAAATTGTAGAATATGAGAGAAACTATTGTGAATACAATAAGCTCGGTATGTTTAAAAGATACTTTAGCGCACAAGAAAATACGGCGAAAATGCATGCTGATCTGATTGCCCACGTAGATTTCAAAAATCATAACCTGATCACCGATCCTATTGAAGCCCAGTATGATATTATTTTCTGCCGGAATGTGATGATTTATTTTGAGCAGGCCGTAAAAGTAAAGCTTCTCACTCAGTTTTTTCAGCACTTGAATCCTGGTGGGCTACTCATTATAGGCTTCTATGACGCGCTGGTACCCATGATAGACAAAAGCAGGTTTCATTATCTTAACCTGGACGCCAAGATTTTTCAGAAGGTGATGTGAGACGGCATACTAGATTATATTGGATTTATATGGCAGGGATTTCTAGGGGTATCGCTATCGTAAAGAAACTGTCATCCGCTATAAGCGAATGACAGCCTGCAAAAAAATTAGCTTCCGGCGTACCTATTGCTTAGCCCACTGTACTCTCTTCTCTAATCCCTAAGCTTTTTAATTGCTTATTATAGAGATGCTCTGCGACAAAATCATCTGTGATATGATAACGGGCACCGATATATTTGATGATCTTTTCGTTTTCATCTTTTACCGGCATAATGGTCGCATCCACCCAATAGTGACTGCCGTCTTTTGCTTTGTTCTTGATAATACCCTTGAAGATTTTTCCTTGTTGTATGGTTTCCCAGAATGATTTGAACAATGCTGATGGCATATCCGGATGGCGGAAAATATTATGGGCTTTCCCGATCAGTTCTTCACGGGAATATTTAGAAATTTCACATAGTTTGTCATTGACAAAAATGATCGTGCCATACGGGTCAGCTTCTGATAAAATAGTGGTATGTCCAACAACCATTTCCCTAGTTTGCACCTGGTCATAAACACGCTTGTTTTCATTGATCTGTCGCTGGGCATGTTCTTGGGTAGCCGCCAGTTCTTCCATATTCTGGCGCATTTCTTCTTCCTGGGCCCGCATTTCTTCTGATTGCTCCTGCGACTGTTGTAATAATCGCTGAGTTTGCTCTACCACCCGCTGGTTGTTGATATGCGCCGCGATGATTTCTCCGAGTTTTTCCAGAAAATCAATTTCAAAAGCATCTATTTTTTGAAAAGAAGCTATTTCAAACAAGCCTTGCACGACCTCATTCACCATCAGCGGAATCACGAGCAGCGCAGTAGGGGTGGCCTCGCCCAGGCCGGAAGTGATATTCACATAGTTTTGTGGAATGTCAGTGAGATAAACGTGCTGGCGTTCCATATAAGCCTGGCCTACAATGCCCTGGCCGGGAAGGATGGTTTTTTCCGCATGTTTTTTCTTGCCGTAAGCGTAGCAAGCTTTTAAAGTGATCTCTGTCCTATCATTTTCTCCGTCTACTAGAAATAAGCCACCCTGATTGGCATGAATATATTTGACTACCGTAGATACTATTTTTTCATATAGTTTTCCATCTTCCCGGTCTTCCCTGATCACTTTAGAAACTAAAGTAATCCCTTCATTGGCCCATTGTCTTTTCTTTTCTTCTGCTTGTTTTTTGCTGAGTTCTTCAGTTTTTTTGATGTTTTCTTCTTTCTCAATTTCTAGCTTTCCCTTTTCTTCTTCGGCAACTTTGCGCATCTCATCACTTTCTTTTTCTGCTTTCTTACCAATCGCTACTAAACCCAATACACAGCCAAAGGCGGTAAGGATACCCAGGCACACGGTAACATTACCCAACCAGCCATGCCTCAAAATGCCTGTTTCTGCCTCCAGGGTGAGCCACAGCTTAGTATAAGGGAAACTTATGATGGTAAGGGCTGAAATTGTGGATGTGATGGTAAGAAACACCTTTTCCTTGATATCAAAAATAACGAAAGGTATAAGGGCAAAGCTCAATTCTGTCAAATAAACACTCATGATAGGTTCGTCACCTTCACCACATAATACAGCATTATAACTGGCTGCCAATAGCAAAGGAAGCACTGCCATGACAAGTCTTGAGTAACGGATACCCCCGAAAAAATTAGCTAAAATAACTAACACACAAGTAAGCCCTCCGAGGAAGGGTATAAGCGCTGTGATTTGGGGAAAAAACAAAAGGGAAATGACTACAAATGGAATAGCCACCAATACAATTAATAAAATAGCGACTAAGTTGGTAGGAACTACCCGGTTCTTCAAATGAGCAGGTAGTGCATCGGAATATCCAAAATTCAATAAGCCTTTTGACATGGTGTTAATTTTTGTTTGCAAGTAAGTCAATGACTTCCAAATAAAAATTTTGAACTTTTTTTGAACTCACATAAGTAAGTATAGCAAGGAAAGAAAGAAAAATGAGAATTTATCTAGGTGACTGTTGTTGTTTCAAGTAGTGTATTCTTAGGCAAAGTCAGCGAAATGACGTTGGAAGAAGAAAACCAAGTGATGGCTTTGTATTGCTCAAAATTGGAATAAGTGCTCTCTATGCTACTATTTTTTATACTTAGATCAGCTATTTCATAAATATTCAAAGGGGTCAATAGCCCGGTGCAGAAAATCTTTGATAAGGCTTCTTTACAAGTCCACAGGAGGGCCACACCCTGGCTTGTATGTAAATTATTAGCCGCTAAAAGCAATTTTTCATGTATTGTAAATTCGCTATTGATCGTTTCTAGCTGGTGTTTTTCCGAAAATTCCAGATCAACCGCCATCGGATGCTCCAAAGGGAATATTAACACAGCACAATGGTGCTGGCAATGGCTAATACTAATGCCCAGCGGTTGTTCATTCGGCCCGATAATAATAGGTTGCTTAAAGACGCCCGCCTTTATTTCCCAGGTACACGGTGTATACTGTGGAAATAGCTTTCCCAGTAATAATTTAGCGGTATAGCGGCTTAGCAGGTAATTGTCCTTAGCCCTCGGTGCGGGAAAAGTATTTAGATATGCCTGTTCGTGAAAATGCAAAAAACCTACCTGTGTTTGTCTGAATTCGGAAAATGATAAATGGGTCAACGCCAGGTAAGCCTTAGCTTGCCAATT
>JBBSOG010000399.1:0-5871 GCA_038259985.1 Cytophagales bacterium | reverse complement strand
TGTCCTCTTCAATACGCAGCCGTTTTAGGCGCTGTACGTGTGATGAATTTTCCAGAAAAGACATCATATCATGTCGTGCAGTATGATAGAGGGCAATGGCCGCCAGTGTGCTATCGCAGGCGCGGGTGAACTTTGCCGTAAGTTGTTCGGCCAAAGCCCCGGCAAACAGGGTATCCTCCAAGTTTACATGGCCCTGCCAGCCGGCACAAACGATGAGTATGTCATTTGCTTGTTTGTTCAAATGTCTGACAACAGTCGTCAAATTGAGAAATGAGCCTACTATCAGCTGGTTCGCACTTCTGGAGAGGCTGATCGCCCGGGTGCCATTGGTCGTCGTCACCCCGATTTTTTTGCCCCTGATGGCTTCACCCATGTACTCGAATGGGGAATTGCCAAAGTCAAAACCATCAATTTTCTCCCCGCCCCTTTCTGCGGCCATTAAATAACCTTCTGCGCCTAATGCCGCGCATTCCGCTACTTCCGCTACTGGCCGGATGCTTTTTACTCCGTGGGCAATCGCGGTAGTCATGCAGGAAGTAGCCCGCAAAATATCTACGACAACAACTATCTTATTTTGTACATCATACAGGTGCATCAGGTCGGGACTGAGGCAAACATCTATGCTTTTCATGGGGATGGATGATTGGGATTTTGGGGTTAGGAAGTTTTGAGTACTACTATCAATTAAACAAATGGGGGCTTGACAACCTGGGCTTTGATGCGCCGGTTTCTCACGCCTATGAATACTTCAGTATCGGTTTTTGAGAACTCCTTTTTTACATAGCCCATACCGATGCCGCGCTTCAAGACCGGTGATTGGGTGCCAGAGGTGATCTTGCCAATGACTTCACCTTCAGCATTGTAGATTTCGTAGTCTTTACGAGGGATGCCTTTCTCTATCATCAGTATACCTACTAATTTTTGTTTACCCCCGCTTTTTTTCTGCTTTTGCAGCTGCTCGGAATTGGTAAATACTTTGTCAAATTTGGTCACCCAGCCCAACCCGGCTTCTATGGGACAGGAAGCGTCGTCAATGTCGTTGCCGTAGAGACAGTAACCCATCTCCAGGCGAAGGGTATCGCGGGCCGCCAGTCCGATGGGTTTAATACCTTCCTCTGCTCCTGCCTCAAAAATTGCATTCCACAACGCTTCGGCATGTGTATTGTCCACGTACAACTCAAATCCTCCGGCACCGGTGTAACCTGTAGCAGAGATAATCACATCTTCCACACCGCCTACTTTGCCCTTCTGAAAAGTGTAGAATTTCATACTGTCCAGATCTGTATCGGTAAGTCTTTTGAGTACTGTTGTGGCTTTGGGGCCTTGCACTGCAAAGAGGGAGATTTGATCCGAGGCATTTTCCATCTGCACCCCTTCGGTATTATACTTACTGATCCAGTTCCAGTCTTTCTCAATATTAGACGCATTGACGACCACCATATATTCTTCTTCGCTGATGCGGTAGACAATCAGGTCGTCTACAATGCCTCCGGTTTCGTTAGGCAGGTAAGCATACATCGCTTTGCCGTCGTAGAGCTTAGCAGCATCATTGCTGGTCACCCGCTGCACTAGGTCAAAGGCTTGAGGGCCTCGTAAGAAGAACTCGCCCATGTGGGACACATCAAATACGCCTACGCCTTCCCTGACAGTCATGTGTTCTTCTATATCGGAGCCATAGCGCAGGGGCATTTCGTATCCGGCAAAAGGTACCATCTTCGCTGCCAGGGCTACATGCTTATTGTATAAGGCTGTTTTCTTCATATTGCTAAAAATTTGTGATCGAATTCATTTTGGCTCGCAATTTACGAGAAAAATAAACTTTTGTATGAACACTAGGTGAGGGTTTAGAGTGATTGTTTCACACCAAACGAAAAGACTTACGGTGCCAGGGCGTCAGGCCATATTCAGCAATGGCGGAGCGATGCACTTTAGTAGGATAGCCTACGTTGGTTTGCCAGCCGTACTGAGGATACGTAAGGGCCAGCTTTTGCATCAGCTCGTCCCGGTAGGTTTTGGCTAAAACGGAAGCTGCGGCGATAGAATAGAACTTGCTATCCCCTTTGATGATACATTGATGGGGAATGAAGGGGTAGGGATTAAAACGATTGCCATCAATGAGCAGCAATTCGGGTTGAATACTGAGTTGTTCAACTGCCCGGTGCATCGCCAAAAATGAAGCATTGAGGATATTTACCTCGTCTATCGTTTGGTTATCTACTTCAGCAATCGCGTAGGCCAGGGCTTTTTCTTTGATTTCTTCTTTCAGTAAATTTCTTTGTGCCAGCTTCAACAATTTGGAATCTGTTAGGAAAGGATGCGTAAAGTCTTTGGGCAAAATGACTGCCGCCGCTACCACCGGACCAGCCAGGCAACCCCGCCCCACTTCATCACAACCGGCTTCTATTAGGTCAGAGGTAAAGGAAGACTGCAACATACTTACGATAATATCGCGCTGATGTCTTCTTTAGTCAGCTTTTTCATGAAGCTTTCTTCAGTAGAGATCAACTCAGTAGCCAGTTTGAGCTTGTTGGCCTGTAACTTTAGTATCTTCTCTTCTACCGTATTGCGGCTGATAAATTTGTAGGTAAAAACATTATTTTCCTGACCAATCCGGTGTGCCCGGTCTATCGCCTGCTGCTCAATGGCGGGGTTCCACCAGGGGTCCAGAATAAACACATAATCCGCTTTGGTCAGGTTAAGCCCGACGCCACCTGCCCGTAGGGAGATCAAAAACAGCCGAAGGGAATCGTCATTCTGGAAGTTTTCTACCTGTTCTTTGCGGTTTTTGGTGCTGCCGTCCAGGTAGGCAAAGGAGATGGCTTTCTTATCAAGTTCTTGCCGTAATAAGGTTAGGTGCTTGACGAATTGGCTAAATACCAGAATCTTATGCCCTTCGCTGATAGCGCTGAGCAGCATGTGCATGGTGTCTTCCAGTTTACCGGAACTACCTTTGTAGGTTTCATCCACCATTTTAGGATGATTGGCAATCTGTCGCAATTTGGTCAAGCCCTGAAGTAATAACATTTGCGACTTGTTCATACCTTTTGACTCAATCAGGTTCAGGATTTCGTTGCGGTAGAATGATTTGGCTTCTTCATAGCAAGCTTCTTGTTCTTCCGTCATAGTACAGTACTGTACATTCTCTACCTTTTCGGGAAGTTCTTTGGCGACCTGCCATTTTTGACGACGCAGAATGAAAGGTTTGATGATTGCGTACAGCTTAGCGGTCTTGGACAAATCGCCCTTCTTCTCAATTGGGTGGACAAATTCATTTTTAAAGAACGACTGTGTACCGAGCAGACCGGGATTGATAAACGTCATCTGCGACCAGAGGTCTAGCGTACTATTTTCCAAGGGAGTTCCGGTCAGGATGAGGCGATACTTGGAGTTCAGTTCTTGCACGGCTTGCGCGATATTAGAATCCGGGTTCTTGATCGCCTGCGATTCATCAAGGATGACATAATTAAAATAATAGCTTTTCAGCATGTCCACATCTAGCCGGACGATACCGTAGGAAGTCAGCACCAGGTCATACTCCTGAAACTGCTCCACATTTTTGTCCCGATTGGTCCCGGTGTAGATAAATACCTTGAGCGAAGGCGTAAACTTGGCCGCCTCCATTTCCCAGTTGTAAATCAGCGAAGTTGGCATCACCAGCAGCGAAGTCTGGGCCACTGCACTGCCATTTTGTTTCTTTTGTTCTTTCAGTTTTTGTAAGAGAGCTAAAGTCTGCACGGTTTTTCCCAAGCCCATATCATCGGCCAGACAACCGCCAAAATTATAGTCATTCAAAAAGTTCATCCAGTTGTAACCAGCTTTTTGATAAGGCCGGAGCACACCCTCAAAATCATTGGGCAAAGCCTGGTCTTCTATCCGGCTAAACTCCCGCAGGCGGTCCAGCTTGCGATCCATCGTAACCTTAGCAAAATTTCCGCTTTGCAGGTCTTGCACCAAAGCCAGATGGTATTTCTTCAGTTGGATATGCTCACCTTCCTCCGTGCTATTGTCTTCACTGAAGGCAAACAACTCGGAGTATTCCGTAAACCATACTTCAGGAATGACAGCAAACTCTCCATTAGGCAGTTTGAACTCACGCTGCTTGTTCAGGATCAGTTCACGGATTTGCTGAAATGGAATTTCATAAGGTCCGAACTTCACTTTGGCGTAAATATCAAACCAATCTATATTTTCCCGTACCTCAATATCAATAAAAGATTCGCCGATGAAATAGTGTTTATCTGTACCATTTTTTTGATGCAACAGAATACCTTCCTCAGCTAGAATGTCCCGATATTGACTTATCCATGCAAAGGCTTCGCTTTTGTCCAGCACTGCTTTTGACTTACAAAATTCTACGGCACGCTGCTGAAAAAACTGCAACACTTCTTCCTCTCTTCTGGAATGCCTGACAATCCGACGGAAGGTGTAATCATTTTTTTGCTTTTCTACCAATACACTGACCGCATCATCCTGGGAAGAATTAAATGTGTCGTTGCCATACTGAAAGGATAACTCAAAACATATCTTATCAGACTCAGGCATGTCTCCGTGGCCATTATTTTTTTTGTCAGCCTCTACCAGTTCCGGTTGATTCTGGTATACTTCATAGAAATTGAGTTGAGGCACCGGCGTGTGACGTTCTGTCTGAATCTCAAAACCTTTGGCATATACATCAAAAGAAGCGACCAGCGGGGCAACGAACTTGCGGTAGTAAGAATCTTCTACCTTCCGGGGAATCATGATGAATTTTTTGTTCAGGAAAGGCTGTAGCTTGTTGCCGTCTACACCTTTTTCAAAGCTGTATAACTTGTTGTTGAGCACCAACCAGGCAGGTTGCTTGCATATAATATAAGCCCCTTTGTACTGAAAATCTACCTTCTCCCCGGCATACTTGATGGTGGGAAAATAATGCGTATTATCTTCATTGCGCCGGAAATGAAAGAGCACCGTAGCTTTTTCACTGAGTACTTCCACTTCTTTACCCACAGGCTCACCATCATTACTCATTTCAAATAAGCGCTTGCCCTTGAGTAAGGGGAGGACTTTTGCGCGGATATCTTCCAGGTAAAGCTCAATTTCCTGACGTAGCAGCTGATTTTTCTCACTGTTACCTTCATAAATCTTGTAGAAGAATTCAGGCGTCTTAATCTTTTTCTTGTGGAATTTGTTGATCACCGCTTCCTGTTGCATGACATCCATCAGGCGGATCAGCTCATAGTCCTCTTCTGTAAGCTCCTCGGCAAATTCGTGGGCATTTTTTGAAGAGATATTTTGATGCTCAAAGGTAAATTCCTGACGTTCATCAAGTTGCACAGCAAAGGACTCAAATAAATAGCCCAGATATTCGTGCAGGTAGAGTGAGTAAATGATTCTAAATGGTCGTTCAGTGGAGACTTTCATACAAAAAAAGTGGCCAAGGTTGATAGCAAGTTAACCGTAAAAGTACGGAGGCACTTTTACTTAATTTATAAATCTACAAAAAATCTTTGACTTCTGTGCGGGCAGCAATACTGGCGGGTCGGTAAGAAGCTAAGAAAGTGATGATGGTGATGCTGATGGCCGTGTAGAAGAAATCATTGAACTGCATCTTCACCGGGTAGGCATCTACGATAGCCGTTTGCATGCCCATAGAAACTATCCCAAAAGTCTGCTGTACCCAACAGATAAGAAAGCCCAAAAGTAGGCCACTAATGGCACCAATGAACGCAATGATAGTTCCCTCGTAGAGAAATACCGAGCGCACAACTTTCTTGCTCGCCCCCATCGCAAAGAGCATGGCGATGTCTTTTTGCTTATCAATGGCCAGCATAGAGAGGGAAAAAAAGATATTGAAAGACGCTACTGCCAAAATGAATGAAAAAGTAATATACA
>JBBSOG010000398.1:0-5890 GCA_038259985.1 Cytophagales bacterium | reverse complement strand
CGACCCCCTTGAATTTGAGGCTACTTCCACCGTCGGCATTGTGGGTTTGATGGAAGCTATCCGGCAGGAAAAAGTAGCGTTAGCCAATCCTATGGGCACTAGAATACTTGAAAACCCGGGCATTATGGCCTATTTGCCGAGCATTTGTCGTCATCTTTTGGGAGAAGAACTATTGATTCCCTCGGTAGATACCTGGTGGTGCGGAAAGGAGGAGGGTAGAAATTATGTATTTCAAAATCTACCCCAGCTCATCATTAAAAATGTCTACCGGGATGAACAGAATGCACCCATCATTGGGGCTGAGTTGAGTGAGGCTGCTGGTGAAAAGCTAAAACAGGCAATCCGGCAAAATCCTCACTTGTACGTAGCCCAAAATAGGATCAATTTTTCTACGACACCCTCACTAATTCATGGAAACCTGGAAGCACGCAATGCGGTGTTGAGAGGGTTTGCCGTCATAGATACCGAAAGTGACGAGTATGTTGTAATGCCGGGAGGCCTGGCAAGAAGTTCGGCAAAAAAAGGTGCCTTCGTGCTTTCCCACGAATCCGGGGGGATTAGCAAAGATGTATGGGTGATTGGGGATAAAGTTTCAGAAAAAATAGCCATCAAAACCCGGCCCCAGGTGCAGCAGCAGGAAATTATATTGCCCAGCCGAACGGGAGAGCATTTGTTTTGGATGGGGAGATATCTGGAGCGCTCCCTGAATACCATTCGCTTGTTCAGAATCGTTCTCAAAAAATTTAATGAGTCTGACTACGACCTGAGCATAGAAAAGGACGTTACCCTGCATACCTTGTTAACTACGCTGACTACCCTGACGGGCACTTTGCCAGGGTTTAAGGAAAAGAAAGTACTGGCTGATGTAGAAAAAGAATTGTTGGATGTGGCAACCAATCCCACAAGGCTGGGTTCTCTGAGCCAGTCCTTAGAACTGTTTTTAGCTAATGGATACTCCGTCAGGGACAGGCTAAGCCTGGATACCTGGAGAATACTTGATAAGATTTCGTTCCTGGAAAAAAAGTTACAAAATAAGGATACCCATCTGGCGGGCTTATACCATCAGTTGGACGACCTAATCGTGCACCTGATGGCTTTCAATGGCCTGAACCTGGACAATATGACGCGTGAACCCTCCTGGGAGCTTCTGAACATTGGCCGGGGAATAGAAGCCTCCATCCGCACCAGCATGATGTTGCAGCATGTGCTGACCCAGAAGATAGACGAGGAGAAGGAAAAAATGCTGATGGAACTGGTATTGATGGCCAACGAAAGCCTGGTTACTTACCGCTACCAATATCGCTCTACGCTGGAATTATCGGCAGTACTGCGCCTGTTGCTGACCGAAGAGAAGAACCCTAAATCTATCGCGTATCAGATCGCGAGTATAGCAGGACACTTGCTAGACATGCCCAACCGGCCCAAGCAGGGTACTTTTAGCCCCGCTGGAAAAAAACTCCTTCAGGCGCTGACCCGCATCAGGCTAGTGGAAATTGATGAGCTGATTGAATCTCAGGAAGGGGAGGCAAGCAGGACTAAGCTAAATGATTTTTTTGAAGAAATCGTACAATTGCTGGAATCGGCGGCTGAGCATATTTATGAGGACTATTTCAGCCCTACCCAAAATCAGTTTGCCTTTTTGAAGACGGCCAAAATTCCTGAGATATGAGGTATGAGATTACGCATCAAACCAGCTATTTGTACGATTCTCCTGCTATGATGTGCCACAATCTAGTTTATCAAAAACCTATGCTTTCTGCCCACCAGCATGTAGCAAAATTTCAATTCACCATTGATCCTGAGCCTGAATATCTGAGTGCAAGAAATGATTTTTTTGACAATGAAGTGATTTTTTTCTCCATCCTAAGAAGCCATACCCGGCTAGATGTGAAAGTGAATAGTGAGGTACACATTACCAAACCGCATTATTCTTCCATCAAACTAGGCGATTCTCCACCCTGGGAAGCAGTCGTAAGTTGGCTGCATAGCCATCATGCACAAATCAATATCCGGCAATTTTATATGGAGTCAGCCTATGTGAAGTTTATTCCGGGTGTCCATGCCTACGCACAGATTTCTTTTGCCCCCCACCGACCGGTGCTGGCAGCGGTTATGGACTTGACCAGCCGTATTTTTAATGACTTTGTTTTCACGCAAGGTTTCACGGATGTCAGCACTCCGCTGGAAGATGTTTTTGAAGCAAAAAAAGGCGTTTGCCAGGATTTTGCTCATTTTCAGTTAGCCTGTCTACGGGCGATGGGGTTAGCCGCACGCTACATGAGCGGCTACATTGAAACACTTCCGCCCCCTGGTAAGCCTAAGTTAGTGGGTTCGGACGCCTCTCACGCGTGGATAGCTGTATTTGTGCCGGAAATGGGCTGGGTAGAATTTGATGCTACCAACAATCTGCTGGTAAGCGATCAGCACATCCGCGCAGCTACCGGCAGGGACTTTACCGATATTGTACCGCTTAAGGGCGTGGTATATAGCGGGGGCAGCCATCAAATGCAGGTAAGTGTAGACGTGAAGAAAATAGAGGAAACCATAGATTGAAGTGGAGCTAGCTCTTGAATCTGGGGCAATTCTAAAAATTACTATTCATCTTTACATGAGTAAATGGTAAAATAGGGCACTGGTATGCTACACTTAATCTATTTGTGAAAAGCAGTAAACCAGTAGATCAACTATGATCCGAATACTGAGCTTTTGTGAAAAACATCCAAGTGTACTACTAAGCGTTTTATCTGGAATAAATCAGGATAATCTTTAGTACCGTGGGTAACATTCAAAGATATATTTCAATTAAAAAGCCATTTATTAGTATATGATTTGGTAAGTTTTTATTTTAAAAGTCGTAACTCACTATCAACCTAACCAAACATCATGAGAAACTTTTATCGGTACAGTTATGTATGCGTCATTTTTTTGACGGTGCTTCTGATGAGTAATAGCTACCAAGCTTTTGCGCAATCTAAAAAAGGCACTTATAGCAAAGTTGATCCCTCTTTGCTGAAAATCAATCAGCCAAAAAAAATCTCTCCATCATCTTCTTCTCTAAAACTATCTACTTCGCCCAGCGAAAAGTCACCGGCAGATGCAGATAATGCTAGGGCCACCAAATCCCAAAAACCAGGATCACCAGAACTCAACCCCCAGAACAATAGTACTCAATTACTTGTTTTGGATGGTTATGTGGCGATAGAAGCGATCGCAGTGGATGATACCAAAGCATTGCTCGCTGAACTGAACCGTTTAGGACTCAAAAAAGGGGCAAGCTTCGGAGGTATGGTATCCGGTCTGTTTCCCGTAGACAAAGTAGCTCAACTACAGGGCTTAGGGGAATTACGTTTTGCCCGTCCTACTTACATGAAAACCAATATTGGCGCTACCACTTCCCAGGGCGATCAGGCCATGTTTTCCGATGTGGCTAAAAGCACGTATAATGTAAGCGGCGAAGGCAGCAAAATAGGGGTGCTTTCCGACAGCTATAATGCCCTGGACGGTGCGGAGGCAGGTATCAAAAGTGGTGATATACCTGGTAAGAACAATCCCAATGGTTATTTTCAGGAAGTGCAAGTGTTGGAAGATTTGCCTGCTTTTCAAGGAAGTGACGAAGGCAGGGCTATGATAGAAATTATTCATGATGTAGCCCCGGGGGCAGAACTGGCATTTCATAGTGCTTTTTTGGGGCAGGCGAGCTTCTCCCAGGGTATTGTGGAACTCGCCGATGAAGGCGCTGACATTATTGTAGACGATGTATTTTACTTCGCTGAACCTTTCTTTCAGGATGGAATTATTACCCAAGCAGTTGATATTGTTTCCGACAGAAATGTGACTTATTTCTCCTCGGCGGGTAATTCGGGCAACGATTCCTACGAATCCGAATTCAGGGCGGCACAAGACTCCATTGTACTTCCTCTGGAAATAGAAACTGAAAGCGGGATTGAAATAGCCCCTTCTACTTATGTTTTCCATGACTTTGATCCGGGACCGGGCGAGGATATTTTTCAGGAAATCTCATTTACTCCTGGTAATAACAGTCTGTTGCTATCCTTCCAGTGGGATGAGCCTTTTGCTTCTGTATGTGAAGGTTGTCCTGGTTCAGCTTCTGACCTGGATATCTTTATTGCTTTGGAAGAAGATACCGGAACAATTATATATGAGGCATCATCTTTCTTTAGTAATCTGGATGGCGATCCGGTGGAAATCCCTTTTTTAAGTTTTTCAAGCGATGAGCCGGTTAGCTTATATCTGATGGTGGGTAAATGGGTAGACGGTGAAGCTGGCGATGGCCCCGACCCTGGCCGGATAAAATATGTGAACTTCAATGATGGAACTATTGTAGATGACGCAACATTTTCCTCTACCGTTGTCGGACACTCCAACGGTGAAAATACCGTTTCCGTAGGTGCTTCTTTTTTCTTTAGAAACCCGCTTTACTTTCCTGACATCTATCCTTTGCCAGCCATCAACAGCTATTCTTCGCTGGGCGGAACGCCTATCCTTTTTAATACCAAAGGCGAACGGATTGACTCCAAAGTACGCGTAAATCCGGATATCACCGGGCCTGATGCGGGCAATACCACCTTCTTCATTCCCGGTTCTTTTATCGGTTTTGAAATACCTGGAACTACTGAACCTGATGAGTTTCCCCAGTTTACCGGCACCTCCGCTTCTGCCCCACATGTGGCTGCCGTAGCTGCGCTGATGAATGAAATCAACGGAGAGCGCCTTGACCGTGAAAAAATCAATGAAATATTGATGGAAACGGCCACCGATATGGATAATCCCTCTACGGACGGATTTGATGAAGGCTATGACTTTAAAACCGGTGCGGGTTTTGTCAATGCCAACAAAGCAATCGCCAGTGTGGCACCGCTGCCGTCTGTTGTTTCCTTCACGCTGATCAATGCCACCACCAATGAGGAGATAGGCGAACTGAAAGACCGGATTGAATTATCACAAATTGAAGGGGGAGAGTTTAACATCCGTGCTGATGTCATTGACGGAAAATCTGCGGTGAAAAGTGTATTCTTTGAGCTCAGTGGAAACAGCAAACTAAGCCGTTTTGAAAATGCTGCTCCCTATGCACTGTACGGGGACAATATGGGGGATTACGACGGCAAAACTTTGCCACTCGGCAATTATACCCTGAAGGCAACACCTTATACCCAAAGCAAAGGTGAAGGCATGGCCGGTTATGACCTCAGCATATCCTTTGAAGTTACCCAATCCCCCGTGGCCAGTTTTGCTTTGTTTGATGCTGATACGGACCAGGAAATAGAAGTGCTGGAAGATGGTGCAGTGATCAACCTGACTACGACGTCCAATATCAGTATTGTTGCCAATCCTGAGTTTGAAGACTTTGATGGCAGCATCACATTTTATCTTAACGGCGAAAAAGTAACCACCGAAAACAAAGCGCCCTTTGCCATTGCCGGAGATGATAACGGGGATTTGATGGCTTTTGAAATAACCACCGGATACTACACGCTAGAAGCTACTTCCTATACTGAAAATAATGAAGGCGGTATGCAGGGAAATACCTTGTCTATTGAATTCAGGGTAGTGGAAGAACAAGAAGTAACCGCTTTGGTATTGGTAGAAAGTGATTCCGATCAGGACCTCATTGAGATAGAAGACGGACTGGTGATTCCCCTTGATTTCTTTCCCAATATTAACATACGCGCGGATGTAAACACACCCTCCGTAGGGAGCGTAGAATTCAGGGTAAATGGGCAGGTATACAGCGTAGATAATGACGCGCCATTTACTTTAGGCGAAGATGATAACGGTGATTATCTTCCCTTAGATTTACTGCCCGGCGAGTATACGATTACTGCCGTCCCATTCAGCAAGAAGGGAGCTTTAGGAAATATAGGTATCGCTT
>JBBSOG010000397.1:0-5904 GCA_038259985.1 Cytophagales bacterium | reverse complement strand
GAATATTCTTGAAGCTGAACATATAAGCAAAAGATATGCAAAGCATGAAGCCCTCCGTGATATCAGTCTAACCATACCTCATCAGGCTATTTTTGGCCTTTTGGGCCCTAATGGTGCAGGGAAAACCACCTTCATCCGGATCATCAACCAGATTATCAATTCGGATAGCGGACAGATATACATCAAAGGGGAAAAGCTGCGCCCCAAACATATAGAGAATATTGGTTATCTTCCTGAAGAGCGTGGCCTCTACCCAAAAATGAAAGTTGGTGAACACTTGCTGTATCTTGCCCAACTCAAAGGTTTGAATACTACTGAAGCCATGCGCCGGATCAATGACTGGTTTGATAGGTTGGAGATCAGCGGATGGAGCCAAAAAAAAGTAGAAGACCTCTCCAAAGGTATGCAGCAAAAGATACAGTTTATTGCGACCGTAGTCCATGAGCCAGACCTGATTATCTTAGATGAGCCTTTCTCTGGATTTGATCCGGTCAACGCTAATTTGATCAAAGATGAAATCCTGAAACTCAGGGAGCGGGGAAAAACCATCATTTTCTCCACACACCGTATGGAATCTGTAGAAGAGATGTGCAGCCATGTTGCCCTGATACACAAAGCAGAGAAAATACTGGACGGTACTAAAGCAGAAATCAAAAACCGCTACCGCAGCAATACTTTTCAGGTCGTACACAGCGGCGCACTCAATGGCTTAAACCTGCATTACGAATTGCTCAAAGAGGAAGTTTTAGACAACGGAGACTTCTCCTCTACGCTCAAAATTGACCAGTCGTATGCCCCTAATGATTTGCTCAGGGCACTTATCAACTGTGTGGAGGTGCATGCTTTTCAGGAGAAAATCCCCAGCATGAACGAGATTTTTATCAAAGAAGTACAAGCCAATTAATATGAATAAGATACTACTGATCATCAAACGCGAATACCTGACCCGCGTCCGTAAGAAGTCATTCATTGTCATGACTTTAATTGGCCCCCTGGTGTTTGCCGCCATTGCGATAGTACCCATCTGGCTGGCATCCCGGGAAGGAACAGACATCAAAATAATTTCTGTCGTAGATGAAAGTGGCTTGTTGAAGGAAGCATTTCTTAACCAGGGTTCCGAAAGTGAAAACATTATTTATCAGTACGTAGCCGAACCAGTAGAACAGGCCAAGCGAAACGTGAGCGAAGGACAACAATTCGGCTTACTCTATATCCCCGATATTCAACCTGAGGACCCTCAGGGAATTACGCTGTTTTCGGAAAGTAGCCCCAGCCTCAGTTTGGTGGGTAATATTGAGCGCATGTTGCAGGATAAAATTGAGGATATCAAACTGAGCCGTTCTAATATCAGCCGGGAGACGCTGGAGCAACTGGAAACTCGCGTAGACATACAGACCATCAACCTTACAGAAGCCGGTGAGCAGCAGCGAAGTGCCGGAGTAGCCTCGGTAATTGGGTACGTAGGCGCTTTTCTTATCTATACTTTTATCTTTTTGTACGGCGCACAGGTGATGCGGGGCGTGATGGAGGAGAAGTCCAACCGCATTGTAGAAATAATAATCTCCTCCGTACGGCCTTTCCAACTCATGATGGGCAAAATTATTGGTGTGGCCTCAGTAGGGCTTACACAATTTTTACTATGGATTGCCCTGACATTTGGCTTAGCCACCGTATTTCTGCAAGGCTTCAGTGCCGAAGATTTGATGAATCAACGTACCGAACAGTTCAGCCAGGCGATGCCAGCAGACAATTCGGCGCAAGCAGAGATGGCAGTTAATATGCAGCAGGCACTTGATTCTATGGACATTACCGGGTTCATCCTAACATTTTTGTTTTATTTTTTGGGAGGGTATTTGCTGTACGGCGCTTTGTTTGCCGCCATTGGTTCTGCGGCAGATTCCAATACGGATACGCAGCAGTTTATGCTCCCTATCTCCACGCCCCTGATCCTTTCTATCGTCACCCTGGGAGCCGTGCTTAATGAACCCAATGGAACCCTGGCTTTCTGGTTGTCCATGATTCCATTTACCGCACCGGTCACCATGATGATGCGCGTACCCTTTGGGATTCCGACCTGGCAACTAATCCTATCTATGTCTTTACTGGTAGGTGGCTTTATCTTTACCACCTGGCTGGCAGGTAGAATTTACCGGGTAGGCATATTGATGCACGGCGCCAAGGTCAACTACAAAGTAATCGGCAAGTGGTTACTGTCTAATCAGTAATATGAATACATTAGGAAAAAATAATTTTCAATATATAAAGATAATTTATCACCAAATATTCGTTCAGTTTTTAGGAGATTCATAAATAGAAAAGATGTGATTTTCTATCTTTAAAATATGGAAGAGCGATATATCAATCCATTTACTGATTTCGGACGGTTCGCCGCTGCGATTTAAAAAATTATTTGGAACAGAATTCAATAAAGAATTACTCATTGACTTTCTGAATCAAGTACTTGGAGATAGAGAGAGAATTCAGGATTTGACTTATCTAAACACAGAAAGTCTAGGAAATACGGAAACAGATAGAAAAGCTATTTTTGATTTGTACTGTGAAAATGAGAGTGGTGAAAAATTCATAATAGAATTACAGAATTCAAGCAGCAATACTTCAAAGACCGGAGCATTTTTTACTCTACTTTCCCCATCCAAAGTCAAGCACCAAAGGGCAAAAAGTGGGATTATCACTTAAAAGCAGTCTACACGATAGGGATTCTCAATTTTAGTTTTCCAGATCAAAGCCGACAAGATCGCTTTTTACGTGAAATTCAATTGATTGACATACAAACGAATGAAGTCTTTTACGACAAATTGACGTTTATTTATTTAGAAATGCCAAAATTTATAAAAGAGGAAAATGAACTGGAGACTCATTTTGACAAATCGCTATACGTAATAAATAACTTGCCTAAGTTTCATGAAAGGCCAAAGAAACTTCAGGAAAAGGTTTTTGAAAAATTGTTTTCAGAAGCAGAAATCGCAAAACTAAAACCAGAAGATATGAAAGCATATGAAGAAAGTCTAAAAGTATATCGTGATAATGAAAATACAATGGACTATGCTATTTCAACAGCAGTTAAAGAAGCTGTTAAGGAGGCTGTTAGGGAAGCTATTAAGGAAAGGGATATTGAAATTGTGCAACGCATGAAGCAAAAGGGAATTGATATTCAAACCATAATTGAAACTACTGGATTAACGAAGAAGGAAATTGAAGAATTGGGGGCTTAATAGATAGCTCAGATTATTATTGTTGCTTATTAATTTTTTGACTCAACATTGGGTTTATGTGTCAATTTTTGTTTTCAAAACGTTCACAGGTCTAGTTGTCAGCAAGTACATCATTCCGTTCATGAAGAAAAGTGTCAATGCCAAAGACAAGGTGGATAGCATCTACCAGAAAAAGAATAGCCTGAAGATCGTAGTGTTGATCTTCGCCACGCTCATCGCCGGGGGTTCGGTTTACTATACCAATAGCCTGGTAGAAGAACTTAAAGTAAGAGAGATAAGCTTCATCAATTTGTACGCAGAAACCTTGGAGGTGGTCGCTAATTCCGAAGGCGACGATATTCCTTTTCTTTTTCAGGAATTAATTGTTCCCAACAATAGCATTCCGGTGATCCTTACCGATAGTTATGGCAATTATCTTCATTCCCGTAATGTAGACCTGGATGAGTCTTTTTCAGAAGAAAAAAGAAATGAAATCATACAAGAAGAGTTGGAAGATATGCGCGAGGCTTACAAGCCCATTGAGATTGTATTGAGAAACCCTAAAACGGATATGGTAGATGGGTATCAGTTTGTGTACTACAAGAACTCCTTTCTGCTTACCCAGCTCCAGTATTATCCCTACGTTCAGCTTTCTGTCATCGCCGTTTTCATATTACTTACTTATACTGTTTTCAGTTATTCCCGGAGAGCTGAGCAAAACCGGGTTTGGATAGGCATGGCCAAAGAAACCGCCCATCAACTAGGTACTCCCCTCTCCTCCCTGATGGCGTGGCTGGAATTTTTTCGTACTGACCCTGAGCGATATGACCCCGCCATTATCCTGGAACTGGACAAGGACATTACCCGCCTGGAAATGATCACCGCCCGCTTTTCCAATATCGGCTCAGTGCCCACGCTAAAGAAAGAAAACATAAGCACTATCGTGGGTGGAACACTCAGTTACCTGGAAAAACGTATTTCTACCAAAGTCAATATGGAGGTGCATACTACTTCCAGTAACATTGAAGCTATGATGAACCGTCCGCTTTTTGAGTGGGTGATTGAAAATATCTGCAAGAATGCTGTGGATGCTATGGGAGGTATTGGCAGCATTGATATCCATATTTCTCAGGAAAAGAAAAAAGTGTTTATAGATATTACAGATACCGG
This sequence comes from Cytophagales bacterium, assembly GCA_038259985.1. Classification (GTDB taxonomy): domain Bacteria; phylum Bacteroidota; class Bacteroidia; order Cytophagales; family Cyclobacteriaceae; genus Catalinimonas. The sequence goes on along the minus strand of JBBSOG010000397.1, from coordinate 1,522 downwards.
AAAGGGGATTCCCAAATCAAAAATTAAGCAGGTGTTTACGCCCGGCTACACTACTAAAAAGCGGGGCTGGGGACTAGGGCTGTCCTTAGCCCAGCGGATTATAGAAATTTATCACCGGGGAAAAATCTTTGTCAAAGAATCTGAACCGGAAGTGGGCACTACCTTTCGCATTATCTTGTTTACCGATCAGCTTCCTCAACCAACAGATAAAAAACACAGCAAACCTGAGCTGATGAAAGAGCATTGAAAGGTTATTTGGGTGTTATATTTTTTTCCTATACTACTTAGAAGTAAACACCATCATACCAGGTCACGTATGCTATAAGATTACAAAACTGTCGCACTTTAACACTTTTTTAACTTTATGAAGCAATTTATTTTTCTTTTGACAATTATTTTTTGTTGTTCAACCACGCTTATTGCCCAGGAAACTGAAGATCAAGAAACACTTTTTGGGGATTTTCACATCAACAATTCCGGTGGCTTTATAGCCCCTGCCCTTAGGTTATCTGCCATTAACGGTGACTTCGCCAGCTTTTTAGGCGGGTACGGTGGCTGGTTTGTCAACAAAAAATTTATGATCGGTGCTGGTGGCTTTGGGTTAGTCAATAACCTCCCGGTTGCGGAAAGCGATCGTATAGTACCCAACCTGGACTTACACTATGATATGGGCTACGGAGGGTTTATGTTTGAGTATGTGCTGAACTCAGACCGTATACTGCACTTGATGGGCAACTTCCTGGTAGGGGGCGGTAGCATTGAGCAGGATTTTGAGGGCAAAGGTGACTTCAAGGAAACCCGGAGTGGCTTCTTCGTTTTTGAACCTGGTGCCCATCTGGAAGTCAACGTAGCCCCGTTTTTCAGGGTGGCGGGCGGCATCACCTATCGCCTGGTCAGTGGGTCAGATACGATGGGCATACAGGACCGTGACCTAAGCAGCATGGGTCTTGCGCTTAGCCTCAAATTTGGTAGCTTTGACTAAGCATGGCTTTCAGGATACCGCCTTGATTAAAGATAAGCAGTGTGGATAAGCAATGCGGTATTTCTTTATTGTAAAAGCCTAATAGTTAGCATTTTAGGTTTGTTAAATAAAGCACTGGTGCTTAAATGGTTTGCTGAAATTCATTAAGTTTACACCAAAAGTTTTCTATGATTCCTCTGGAGCATTATCTTATCCTCAGTGCATTGCTGCTTTGTATCGGCATAGCCATCATCATTGTAAAGAAGAATGCCATTGTGGTACTGATGGGGATAGAGCTTATTTTTAACGCTGCGAACATTAATCTGGTGGCATTTGGTCAGTATGATGCAAAGCTGCTGCAAGGACAGACATTTGCCCTTTTTGTCATTATCATCGCCGCAGCTGAAGCCTCAGTGGCTATGGCGATAGTCTTGAAAATTTATAACTTTTACCACACTTCCAATTTGAACGAAGTCAATGAACTGAAGGAATGAAACTAAACACAGGTCTATAAGCGGTATTTATTGATAGAAAAAATTTAACTTTAGTCAATGAAGCTAG
>JBBSOG010000396.1:0-5924 GCA_038259985.1 Cytophagales bacterium | reverse complement strand
TGGTTTCACGTGCCTGGGTAAATTCTTCGCCCTTTATTTCCTGAATAGCATAGCCCAGGGAACGCTCTTCCCTTTCCACGCCCAGGGCAGTTACGACCACTTCGGAAAGCTGGCTGACGTCTTCGGTCATGGCTAAATCAATCACTGAGCGGCCGTTGATGGCTAACTCCTGTTCTTTGAGCCCGATAAAAGTAAACAGTAAAGTTTCTGCATCAGCAGGCAGATTAAGTGCATATTTGCCATCAATGTCAGACACGGTACCAATGGTAGTGCCCTTTACAATGACGTTCACCCCGGGGAGCGGGCCGCCATCTTCTACTGAAGTAATGGTGCCCTCCACGGTGCTTTGTGCAATGGCACCGGAGTAAGCAAAAAGAACCATCATCAGGCAGCCTGCGGCAAAGCGCAGTACATAGCGATAACCCACCGCTGAGATGTTTGTAGAATTCATTCTCATGTTAGATAGTTTAAGTATAAAAATTAAGCTAGAACATGCTGGTGAGTGGGAGATAAAGAAGGAGATAGGCCCTTTAGTTATTAAAACCAGCGTAGCCATTCTTATTGATTTGCCTCCTATTCTCAAAACAGCATTTTACAAAAGTAAGTTATTTATAATAATTAACAAAAACAGTACATTTTAAATAAATCATTATTTGATGCATAAAATATGTAGATTAACGTATTAATCAGAATAAAAATAATGTTTTGTTAAATAAATTAAAATCTTATGACTGGCAACATTATAAATTGTTTATAAAATTTGGATGAAAGTCTTACTTTTTAGGTTGTATAATAAGTAAGATTTTATTAAAAAACCTGATATAGTATATTTCAATTGCTAAAAAGATTTGAAAAGAAATATAGAGTTTACTGAGTACATTGAGGGTTATTCTATTTTTCAAGTTCCATTTGCTTCCGGGCTTCGCTTTTGACTCATATTAGATTCGCCTAAAAATTTTGTTAAGTTGAGATTGTCAGCTAAATTACTTTCCTATAAATAAACAGTTGGCAAATTGCAGCTCACAAAATATTTCTTCATACCTAATCATGCTTATGAAATGAGTCACGATATTTATCGGGGCGAATTCCATGTGGCATTTAAAAACAATAATATACACATGAAAAGTACTTTACTTTTTTTCGCATTTCTTTTGGTAAGTGTTACCTTTTTATCAGCCCAGGACCTTCGTAGAACTGACAAAAGCCCTATGGACATGGCTTACTTTCCGGATGATTTTGCCCATGACCGTAAGTTTGCCCCCGAAAAATTAGCCTTTGACAGGCCCATCATCAGGGTAATCTACAGTCGTCCTGCCAAGAATGACCGAGAAATAGCCGGTAAGCTGGTCCCTTACGGAAAAGTTTGGCGCAATGGGGCCAATGAAGCACCGGAAATTAAGTTTTATGAGGATGTAAACCTTCAAGGAAAAAAAGTAAAAGCTGGAACTTACGCTCTGCTTAGCATTCCAGGAGAAAAAGAATGGACCATCATCTTGAGTAGCGATACCGACCAGTGGGGCGCTTATAGCTATGATGAAGCAAAAGATGTGTTACGTGTACAAGCACCCGTCAGCCAGTTGGACAATCCTGCTGAAAATTTCACCATACAGTTTAAAGACCAAGGAAAAGGCAAAAAAGAGGGCGTGATGCAAATAGCCTGGGATACCATGTTGGTTGAGCTGCCTTTCAGCATGTAGGAATCACCGCTTGAAGCATAGCCAGATTTCTAGTTTCATAGCTATATCATAACAGAATAAGCTAATAAAAAGGTTAAAAGTTTAAGGTTAAAAGTAAAAAGATTTGAATAATTAGTAGTCAACAGTTTATAATCTGTTAAACTCTAATTCGGTCACACTACTTAAAACCAGAAAGCACTCGCTAGCCAATGGTTAGGTTTCCATCTCTTAGCGCTTCAGCCAAAGCGATAGGCACTTCCGCCTGGGCAGCAATTACATCTGCCCGGGCTTTTTGGGACTTGGCCCTCATTTCCTGCTCAGTGGCTACCGCCATCGCCCGCTTCTCTTCCGCTTTGGCCTTGGCAACCCTCAGGTCAGCAGAAGCCTGGTCAATCATCAGTTTGGCCCCGATATTTTCCCCTACATCTACATCGGCGATATCTACCGAAAGAATGCTGAAGGCTGTACCCGCGTCCAGGCCGCGCTCCAGGATGTTTTTGGAAATGTTATCGGGATTTTCCAGGATAATCGCGTAAGAACTGGCTGACCCTATCGTATTGATGATCCCTTCACCCACCCTGGCCAGAATGGTGTCTTCACCGGCGCCACCTACCAGTTGCTGGATATTGGCCCTCACCGTGACCCTTGCCCTGACAATCAGTTGAATTCCATCCCCAGCCACTCCGGCGATAGAAGCCGTGTCTATGATTTTGGGCGTCACGGAAGTTTGCACTGCCTCCAACACATTCCTACCTGCCAAGTCAATGGCGGTAGCCTGCTTAAAAGTAAGGGGGATGTTGGCTTTATCAGCCACAATGAGTGCCTTGACCACGGTGGGCACGTTTCCACCCGCCAAATAGTGCGTTTCCAATCCATCGGAAGTGACATCATTCAGCCCGGCCTTGCTGGCCAGAATCATGGCATTGGCAATAGTACTGGGTGGTACCCGACGTACCCGCATAAAAGTTAAGTTCAGCAGCTTGATGTGGACACCGGAAAAGATGGCGGGAATCCAGATGTTGATAGGTAGTATATAGAATATGAACATGATCCCCAGGATTATTGCCCCGATGATGATTAAAATACTGATGAGTCCATCCATTTGGGTATGATTTGCGGTGCTGTTTTTATGTGCGTGGACTAAAGCTAGAGGATATCAGGGAGATTTCAAGAGAATTTGCGCTTATTTGTTGTAAATAGGCTTTTTATTATGCTATTGTTTTTTCCATACAATGGAAAGATAAAACGAAGAAAAAAAGACTGATTACTGATTAGATATTATTCTGATTTATTTTTAAAAGACTTAGAAAAGAAAACATTGCACTATGCTCAGTGTCATTCCGTAGCGTAGCGAGGAATCTTTGCCAAGCAGCCGATAAAGCTAACTTTCTTGAGGGCAAAGATCCCTGACGGGATGACCAAACGGCTTATTTTTCTTTCTTTAGTTGTTGTAGCCAGTAAAAAATCGGAATAATGTCTATTAAGCAGCATAAGCTTTTACCTCAATTTGTGAATATATTCGGTAGGTGAGGTTTCTATTCAACAAAAATGATATAATATTCTAAAACAGGGGAACGCGTAATTCAGGAAAACACTTTACTATTTTGTTTATATATTCACGGCAAATATATCCTATGAACGCAGCAGACATTATTGAACGGGAAAAAGAACACATCATACAGCAGTGGATAGATAGTGTGGAAACGGAAATCCCGCATTCCCAGGAATATACCAGGCCCACAATCATGAATAGCGTCCCTGATTTGGTAGATGCTTTGATATTGGCCATTCGTTCTAAGGATGTAAGTCATGTAGCTACTAAAGGAGAAGCACATGGCAAACAAAGGGCACCTTTTCCAGAATACTCCCTTCGCCATATCATCAAAGAATACCGCTTGCTCAAAAGAACAATTTTCAGCGTATTGGATGAGCAGCAGAATAGTAATGAAACTTTGGAGCGAGATATCGTGATGTATGTTATTGACGAAGCCATTGAGCAGGCTTGTGAAGTTTTTTACCAGCTAAGAATGGCTGAAGACGATGACCATCAACAAGGGGTAGAAAACTTATTGGTCAAAATGAAAGATCAGGACAGCCTTCGCGACCAGTTTATTGCTGCCCTTACCCACGACATCCGTAACCCACTTAATAACACTTTATCGGCAGTAGAACTTCTGGAAACCAGATTGTCCTACATTCATGATGAACTCATTGGTAAATTGCTGAACATCATCAAGTTAAGCATGGATAAGGGAAATGACCTCATCAGTAATCTTCTGAACGTAAGCCTTATTCAATCGGGCAAGCAAATGCCGCTTCACCGGGAAGAAGCTGATCTGTTAGAAGAGATTCAAAATTCTATAAAGGGGTTAAATCCTGATACCCAGGCTAAAATCCATGTGGAGAGTGAGCAGGAGAAAATAATAGGCCACTGGGATGTAAAAGCACTACGCAGGGCTATTGATAATGTAATTTCCAATGCGCTCAAATACGGAGACAGTAAAAGCGATATCAACATTGGCTTCAGCCAGGATGATCACCAAACTACTATTGCAATACATAACGAAGGCGAAGCTATACCGGAAGGTAAGCAGGAGGAGCTTTTCAATCTGTATTACCGGGCGTCACCTGGAAAATCCCAAGGTTGGGGGCTGGGGTTAACGCTAGTCAAGGGAATAGTAGAGGCACATGGCGGGCAGGTCAAAATCCATAGCACCGAAGGGGATGGAACTACTTTCACGCTTACCGTTCTTAACCAGGAATAAATAAAGCAATTATTTCTCTCATGAACTTTTGATTTAAAGTGTAAGGTTTGGTGAAATTTTTTATATTTTAGAAAAAGATCCCCAATGGTTTATGCTGAATTACTTTCTTACCAAACGCTCCTTTGAATCAAGGTTATTGTTTACCTTGAGTGTATTGGCTGTGGCCAGGATTCTGGTCGGTGTCTTGCAAGATCATTTGGGAACTGTTCCGTGGGAAGGGCTCCTGATAGATTATTGTTTGCTTTTCATATTCATAGGTATTGCTTATTATACTTTTCAGCACAAGGACTTCAGGTTCGTACACCCGCTATTAGGTTTTGTTTTGCTTTTTTTGATGGCAGTGTTGTTCATTCGGTCAGGAGGAGTGGAAGGCACCGATGAGTTTAATTTCTATGCCTTAATTGTTGTGCTTGCATTGCTATACCAAGGAGGATGGCAGAAAGTTTTATTAGCATTTTCATTCATCACTTTTGCTTATCTGGCTTACGTTATCCACGTCAAAAATGCTGTTTATGATTTTCTTTTTGTCCGTAATTCTAGGGGCTATGATAATTTTTTATTTACGTTACTAGCTTTATCTGCTTTAACCATTTATGTAAAATGGCTGATTGAGACCAAAGAAAGAAGATTTAACGCTAAAAATAAAGAACTAAGAGAGAAGATCAACTTGGTAAGTGATAAGAATACCATCCTTAACCGGCAACAAATATTACTGGCACAAACAAACCTGGAGTTGCAGAGAAAAATTGATGAGCGCAAAGCCTATCATGAACACAGGACGAAGGCCCTCAATGAGTATATTGAGCAGAATACCAAAAAAATCCAACATCCTATTCGTAATCTTCAGGAGGTCATAGAGAAAGTAGACAAGCCTTATCCTGAACGTTATAAAGAAATGCTGGCAAGCTCCGTGAAGGAGATATTCAGCGTAGTAAAGGGTATCAATAAGTCTCTTCATTCAGAATACGGACATATAAATTCTAACATATTGTCAGAGAACCATGAAGACGAGTATTGAGCAAAGCTTGCTAAGACTTTTCATTTACTTTAGCGTTGGCTACCAACTCGTTCAACTCTTATATGATTTTTTTTTTACGGACTATGTCATGATCACCCAATTAGAAAATGTGGTCACGGCCCTTCTTTATTTGTTGATCCTTTTTCTAGGTAGCGATTCCCCGGATGGTCAAATCAATCCTATGTGGGTCTTTTTGGTAGCTGCTTGCTCTTTTACCTTTGAGTGGTTCTTATTCGGAGGGTTTGACAGTTCCATGCCTTATGATGCGGTGCTGCTCATAATGATCATACTAATCTGTTCCAGTGGTAAACAAAGGGCTTGGTCGGCTTCACTTTTTGCTTTGCTTTTGCTGGCTTTACTGTTTCAGCATGCCAATCAGTGGGTTCCGGTCTACAATCCTGAAATATATCCTTCCACACTTACCCTGAACTTTGATTTTTTGTTGCATGGCCTGTTTATCGTGAT
>JBBSOG010000395.1:0-5925 GCA_038259985.1 Cytophagales bacterium | reverse complement strand
GAAAAGACCCAGATACAGAACGCTTCCAAGGTGCGTTCCTATGAAGGGCTACTCGTGCATGTATTTGGTAAGATAGCTGCTGCCTGTTTTGCCCTAACTCGCTACCCTTGATTCGCATAACTATTAATAACCTACTATCCCCCAATCACCACCTTTCTGCCATCGTTCATGGAATAAGGCAAGTATAATTATCCGATGCAGTTGGTTGGGCATCCATCCGGAGAGAATTTTACAGTAAAATAGGCATAGCAAACATCCTGTTGTTGACGGATTAATTTCTTAACACCAGAAATGGTCTTTGGGTATGAAAAATCATATGCTGCGTTTTGCTGCCGTGTAATAGCTTATCAATCAGGCTATGTTCTCGGGGCACCATGGCCAACATGCTTTTCTTATGCTTTTCCAAAAACTTTTCAATGCCCTCAGAAATACTGTCATCTTCCTGGATATAATGGAAAGCGTGAGCGATTTTGTGAAGTATCCTATCCAGGTCTTCCCCAACTTCCAGTTCTTCTACTGACAATTTTGAGGTTTCTTTCCGGACATGAAGCACATCAACCTTGGCATGGAAGGCATTCACCATACCGAATAAGGGCTCATAAGTTTCCGGTCTGTGTACATTACGATAGTCAGTGGCCAGCACAATATTATCAATCTTTCCAAACCGGACATTATCCGGGATCACCAGTAAGGCAATATGGATGCGGTTGATAATGTGGGTGATGGTGCTGCCAAAAAACTCTTGCATGGCATTGGCCCCACGGGTACCCATTACCACCAGGTCAATGTTGTTTTTGTTAATAAAATCCTGGATGTTTTCTTCAGCAAAACCCTGCACCAGGATAGTTTCATGGCTTAGGGAAGTGCCGGATAAGTATTCATTTTTGATGCTTTCCATCGCTAGTTCCGCTTCCTTTCGGATGTCTTCAATATCCACCATCCCTTCAGGGTACATGCCGCCTAACGGATACGCCACATCAGCTACCGCGGGTATGCGGTAGGAATGCAAAACATACAGTTTGGCTTCCAACTCTTGAGAGAGTTCTATGGCATAACGCAAAGCGTTGTTGGCAGTAGCAGAAAAATCCGTAGGCGCTAGGATACTTTTGATAGGATTCATGACATTAGTATTTATGGTTACTCAAATCTTTTTCCAATGTGGTATCAGGTATAGCAGCAATAAAGTCATCCATCATCAAGGTATTGATCCGGCTGAGTACCGCTTTCTCTGCCAGAATAACTTTTTGCATAAGATCAGCTTCCTTATCAAAATCCAGGGAACGGAAATAAAACATAAGTGTACTATAATTTCCCAGCTTAAAATGACTGGCTAAAATAAGTGAATGGAGAATAGTGGCCTCCAGACGTGAAGTATTTTTGTCATTTTCAATAAGGTTAAATGTTTCTTTAAACAAGCCATTGACGCCCTCACTACTTGCCTGTAGGTACGGGTTTTTCATAGACTTCATCATTTGCTGAAGAAAATTCAACTTATAGTTAATACTTTGCTTCAGGTCAAAAAGTAACCCCTGTAATTTTCTGGTTTTCGCTTTATGGGCAAAAACCTGCAAGTAAATCAGAAATTGATGTTCGGTACGGTACATTATACTCAAATGTTTGAGTGCAAGTTCCTGATAATTAGTAGATGGGTTCATATTTCAAATTTTTTTATTATCTTAATATGTATTAATATAAATAAGTTATTTTTATTAAACTACTACTTATAATCACCTTTTGTTATGATTTTTATCATATTATTTTTGGATTTTAAACACTAACTTTTTGAAAATCATTTAAAAACCTATAGTTATGGAAATGCTTCACAAACTCGACAAACATGTGATCTATCTGGATGAATTGAATTCCCAGGTGGCCTCACTTTTAGATCACTCCGAAAATTTGAATTACGCAAGCCGTGCGGCTGAGGCGGTACTGCTTGCCGTTAGGGGACACTTATCTTTTGAGCAATCCATCAAGTTTCTTAATTTTTTACCCCTTCCTTTCAAAGCGATTTATATCAAAAACTGGAATGTCAATGATTGTATACCTGAAAGAATTAATTCCATGAATGAATTCTTTGAGGAAGTATACATGTTTGACCCTACGCTGTGTCATAATGATTACTGCGATCAAAATGAGATCAAGAAAATTGTAAGGGCAGTTTTTAAAGTAATAGGCTTGCATGTATCCGGTGAGAATCTGAGCAGAGAGCTTTCGTTTTTGCCTAATGACCTGAGAATCTATCTGGAAGCCGAAGGAGTGGCTATCAAATCAAATGGTTCAGATTCAAGTATTTGGTTGTCATAATGAAGGATAATTATCGTGTACTTAAAAAAAGTATAAAATAATTCGTTTTTTAAGTATAAAGCTTTAACTTAGCATCATCAATTTAAACAACACAATGATGATGGAAACTAAAGCTATTTATCAGGATCGGTTGGAAAATGAAAGATACGGTCGCCCGCAGAACATCAGGGTATTGGTGTCTACTTACCTTACTGAACTAAGGGAAAATAATACAGACAGAAAGAAAAGTGATACTGCCAAGGTTGAAGCACTTTGCAGTTGATAAGTAGATATAATAAGGTAACTTAATTTTTGGTGAAAACCGGGCTACTCGAACTAACGCTATTAAATGCCATGTTGATGCTGCTGTGGTTCGGTTTTCATCAATAGTTTCAATGCATTTCCCCAGGTTTCGGCCAAAATTACACTCACTAACGCGCTAGTTTCCAATATGGCTAGTTCGCACATCCAAATTTTTCAGAATAAAGTACCTCTTTCTAAGTGAACCTCTAATTCAGGATTATTTTTAGCCACTGCTTCTACCACGGATTTACTTATTGGTGTTTCATATAAATACACTTGTTTCAGCCCATCTATTTTGAGCACGTACAGTAGCCCTGCATCATCCACTTCAGTGCAGGACAAATACAGTACTTCCAGAGACTCCAGGTTTTGTAAATAGACAAGCCCACTGCCTTTAATGCTGGTTTGCTGAAGAAATAATGACTTCAGGTTTTTCATTTGGCCAATGTGATAAAGCGCGTCGTCGCTAATATTACTTGCGTTGAAAGATGCTTTACGCATATAAGGAAAAACTGCTTGCAATTCGGCTAGTTGATTATCATCAAAATCAGACGAGGGAAACTGCATACTTAGTGCAAGCCCATCTTTGCTTTCAGCATCTTTTTCCAGTACAAAATTCTGTTCATGATGTGATACTAACTTAATCAAGCCATCCAATTCCATGTTTTTGCGATCTTGTACCAGCAGTTCCTGTCTTAGCTGCTGTGCCTTCTCATTTAAGAGTACAAAAAAGCTACTATCTTCCCGGATGTCTGCTAGAGTGATATTCTGAAGTGCTCCTTTCTCAATCCACATTTCCAATAACTTAGTCTCTTGTTTGGTTAAGGGTGTTTTTCCTTCGGGGGGCATATGATCTTCATGGCTTTCAGGGAGCGTAATTCTTTGAAAAAGCTGACTTTCGTTAGGCACTCCCGGAATGATGGCTGGCTTGTCACTTTCTCCTCCCTTCAAAAAATCATCAAAGCTGGTCATGAGATAGTCGCCTTTTGTCTTATTTTCATTATGACAAGAAAAGCACCGGGCATCCAGTGTACTTTGAATGACATCCTCAAATACCAGCATTTCTTCCAGAGGCTTTTGGTTCAGGATACTTGCCGGTACAGCTTTCAATGGATAATATTCGGTCAGGAAATCCTGCCCGTGGGTCAAAGAGCCCCCCTGATGACTTGCAAAAATCAATAGAAAGTTGGTGATCAGCAGCGTAATCAAATAGGCATTAGCAAGGCTGGGTGAATTGATCTGGTAAGCTTTCCACCAAAGCAGTAATGCTGAGATTGAACCTATGGCAACGCCTATTCCAGAGTAGAAATGCTTTTCCAGCGTGTCTCCTCCATAGTTTCCACTCTGATAAAGGGCAAAACCAATCAATACTGAGATCACGCTAAATAAAACTGATAGGATCAGTAGAAGTGCCTGAAAAGGAAGCTGCCTTTCTATCCATCCCAATCGTATTAGCACTTCCCAAAGCAACAGAATAAACAGCAGCACGATGGGAAAATGAATGATAAGCGGGTGAAACCTTCCACCAAATAAAACCCAGGGAGAAGTCTCTTCTTCGCTAAGTGGCCAAAAAGGAAAAGATACAAGTAGTAGGGCGAGGAGGATTAAAGCAATGCATGTAATTTTAAAGAAAACAGGTCGCTGCAGTCTTTCTATTAATTTTTGTTGCATACGTCAACTGCTAAGCATAAAGTTCACAAAGATCCCCTGTACTATCTCCAAAGCACTCATGCGGTACTTCATAAATATTGAGCATAGATTGATAAAGATTGGCCAATGGTGTTTCTTCTTTGAACTTAATATTTTGACCGCTGCGCAAAGCGCCTCCACCTTTTCCGGCAAGCAGCACCGGTAAATTGTGAGGGGAATGGCGATTACCATCCCTGATACCTGAACCCAGGAGCACCATAGAATTATCCAGCATATTACCATCACCTTCAGGGATAGATTTCAATCGTTCTAAGAAATAGGCATACTGCTCCACATGCCAGCGGTTGATTTTCTCGTATTCACCCATTTTACCAGCATCATTTGTATGATGGGAAATCTGATGATGGCTACCAAATACCCCGGGCAAAAAGGTGAAATTTCTGTTACTAACTGAATTTCCAAACATAAAGCTGCTGACCCTTGTAGCATCACTCCAGAATGCCAGGGCCATAATATCCATCATTTGCCTGACTTTCTCCGTAATATCCACCCCCAGGTTCATTTCTGAGTACTCATCTATCCTGATGTTCAGCCGGGCAATTTCTTCGTGAATATCTTTGGTAATATTGGTCTCAAATGCCCTTTTTTCTTCATCGCTGAGAATGCGTCTTTCCACAGAGCGAATAGATTCCAGGTACTCTTCCAGTTTATCCTGATCGGAGCGGCCCAGCTTTCTTTGCAGGCCCTTTGCGTCGTCCATCACCAAGTCAAGCACACTTTGCTTCCAGGGGTCATCTTTTTGCTGGGCATTGGGTACATAGCTTCTGAAGAGCCGGTCAAAAGCCAGTCGGGGATCAATTTCTTTGGAGCAAGGTTGGGTAGGCGTTTGCCAGGAAATGGCCGAGCCATAAAGTCGCGTAAACCCCACATTGGCATCAATGCCCGAACTAATCCTTTCCATGCCATATTGCAGGGAAGGAAACAATGTCTGATGTCCAATATGCTTGGCAATCATTTGATCCACTGAAGTACCGCCGCTGTGCAGGTTATCTCCGGTGGTTTTAAATATGGGCAGACAAGTGAGAAAACTAGCAGTTTTGGTATAGTGTCCGTCATCCCCACGGTAGCTGCTCAAGCGGTTTCGCAATTCATTTAACACGATTATATCATCCTTTACGCCTTGCAAAGGGGAAAGAATGGATGAAAGCTCAAAGTTTCGTCCATACTGTGTAGGGGTCCATTGATCAGGGTGGACACCATTAGGCATGAACATGAATGCTGCCCTTAGCGGCTGTTTTTGTAAAGGGGACGAGATCAAACTGCCGGGGATCATCGCATCCAAAAAAGGCAATGCGATACTGGCCCCTAAGCCTTTTAGCATTCTACGACGGGATATCTGCCAGGATTTTTTCATATTACATCTAATTTTCTTCCGTAATCATTGGTACGATAGCGGAAAGGGTAAGAGTTGACCAATTCTTTAATTAAGGCGGTTGAGTTAAAATTGTTTTGAATGAGCGACTTTGTTAGTTGCTGCATCGTTGGCTCATCTACAAATTCAATAGAACGGCCAATAGCATAGGTAAACATTCTCTCGGAGATGGTTCGGGCAAAATTATCCTGCTTCTGAAATAAGATTTTCTTAAGCTCTACCGGCCCATTGAAAGGCTCCCCACTAGCCAAGGT
>JBBSOG010000394.1:0-6014 GCA_038259985.1 Cytophagales bacterium | reverse complement strand
GTTGCTGTGCATGCGGGTTTTCTATAGAATCCTCATTACAAGAATTGAACATTAATAAGGGCAATACCAAAGCAAGTAGTGAAGCCCTATAACCTCTTAATTTTGATTTTTTCATGTGATTGAATATTTATCATTCAACAATCCTATATACAAATGTAATAATATTTATATTAATTATAAAATTTTTATAAAAAAATATAAATATCGTTACATAAAATTAATGTCATAGAGTTATTTTTGATTTTTGGAAATACTCATTTTAGCTGAAAAATTGCCGTAAAAAGCCTTTTTAGCTTGATTCAGGAGTATTTCTAATAAAAAACCAGAATAATAGGGTGCGATAATGATGTAAACCTTACAAATGGGCGAATAAGGTTTAAAAAAAGAAAATCAGGTCAGCCCCATCTTATACACTGCTGACAGAGAGATTGTGCTACTGAAAAGGACAAGATTGCCCGATACGATTTGAATGCAGATGGCTTAAATGAGTCCACCAATTTGAAATCTGTGGAATGATCAAAGTAAGATCAAAAAAACATCTGCCTGTTATGTTATTGTTAACTTTTAAAAGCGATTCGTTATTTTTTCAACAGTTTTTAATTTGAATACCCGGCAGCAAGTTTTTTGCTTGGTTTTGTTTAAAAAAGTAAGATTTTATTTAAACAAAAATAGATGATTTTTAATTAATGAAATACACAAGTAAGTTTATGTAAACCAACTATGAGCCTAGCCTTCACCATCTGTTTTCTGGCATCCACATTTGGTATTTTTGCTTCCTATCTTATATTTTATCATGCCAGGTGTCAAGCGGAAGTGCCCCAAAAACTATTAAGCCTAATTGTTCTTTCATTTTCCTGGATATTGTTAGTAGCTACTTTTAATTTCAGTGGATTCATCGCTGAGCTACCCCATTTCTTTAGGACTGCATTGCCCTTTTGCTTGATTATTCCCCCTACGTGTTATTTGTATGTACGCACCTTTTTTGAACAAGAGAAAAAATTCAAAAAAATGGATATGCTACATTTTACGCCAGCTTTCCTGCTATTTTTAAATTTACTGCCTTTCTATCTGCAATCCAGCGAAGCTAAAAAAAGCTTTGTTAGCGCTTATATAGAGCATCCGGAAACCTTACTCCATCTTCAAGGGGGTGTTATCCCTTCTTTTTTGATTTACCTTGCTATTGGAATATCGGCGGGATTATACCTTTTTCTCCAAATAAAGATGATTTACAAAACGATGAAAGCCACCCAACTTCCAATGGCTTTGACGATCAATGAAGGACAGTACAAGTGGTTGATTTCACTTACCGCCTGTATACTACTTGTTTATTTAGCACTTATTTGGGCATTTGCCATGAAGATGGAAACCCACGAATCCATTGATAATGTTGCTTTGGTTATGGGTGGATTGTTTATGGTTTTTATGATTTTTCTTTATCAGAAGCCTGAAATGTTGTATAATCTGAGCACAACTATACAGCGCACAGAACCTCAACATGCATACATTCCTTTTGATAAGGATCAACTAAAAGAATACTGCCAGCGAGTACTTGATTTTATAGAAACCGAAAAACCTTATTTACAATCCGGTTATTCCCTAGAAAATCTTGCCAATGATACGTGTATATCGCGAAGCCATTTGTCTATTGTGATCAATAGGGGCTTAGGCGCTAAATATAATAATTTGATCAACGAGTATAGGGTCAAATACCTAATGAGCCATTATACTGAAGTAAATAAGCACAACCTGACCATGGAAGGCATCGCTTCTGAAGTGGGCTTTAAATCCCGTACTACCTTTTTACATTCAGTCAAAAAAATCACCGGGTTGACCCCGACGGAGTTTATCAAAAAATTGAAGACAGATGAGCTCGTTTTTTAAAGAGTATTCTTTTTTAACGGGAGCGCCCCATGGAATGGATGTTATGCATGTCAGCAATTACAGTACTAAATACAAATGCAGCGTTACAAATTTAGTGTTGTTGTCCTCCTGCCAATAAATAAAGCACTGCCATCCTGACGGCCACACCGTTTTCTACCTGTTCTAAAATAATGGAATGATCCGAATCCGCTACATCGCTGTTGAGTTCCACTCCCCGATTGATTGGCCCAGGATGCATAATGGTGATTGGCTTGGTCAGGCTATTGAGCAAAGGCAAATTGATGCCATAGTAGAGCGCGTACTCTCGAAGGGAAGGAAAATATTTTACTTGCTGGCGCTCCAACTGGATGCGTAGCACATTGGCAATGTCACACCATTCCAGGGTTTCCCGCAAGTCCAGGCTAACTTTGACGCCCAGACTTTTGATGTAGCGGGGTAGGAGGGTAGCCGGGCCACAGACCATTACTTCGGCGCCTAGTTTTTGCAAAGCAAAAATATTAGATAGCGCCACCCGAGAATGCAAAATATCACCGATGATGGCTACTTTTTTCCCCTCTACACTACCAAATTTAGAATAGATAGAATAGGTATCCAAAAGGGCCTGGGTAGGATGCTCGTGGGTGCCATCCCCGGCATTGATGACGTTGGCCTGAATATGCTTGGCCAGAAAATGTGGTGCACCAGGACTGGCATGTCGCATTACCACCATATCCACTTTCATGGCCAGGATATTATTCACTGTGTCTAGCAAGGTTTCCCCTTTTTTGACGGAACTGCTGGAAGAAGAGAAATTAACCACGTCGGCAGAGAGCCTTTTTTCAGCCAGTTCAAAAGAAAGGCGGGTACGAGTAGAATTTTCAAAAAAAACATTGGCAATAGTAATGTCACGCAGCGATGGCACCTTTTTGATAGGCCGGTTGATGACTTCCTTGAAACTATCCGCTGTTTGAAATATGAGATGGATTTCTTCGGCGGTCAGGTCCTTAATGCCTAATAAATGTTTGCTGCGCAATGCGTTCATGCTTCTATGTCTTCTTGTTTGTTACTTAACCATACGCCATCTTCCTCGCCCTGTTCGTTCCACAATACATCCACCCGCTGAGAATCAAGTGTATTTACTGATTGTCCAATGTAGTCGGCCTCTATCGGCAAGTGGCGGGCATACTTACGGTTAACGAGCACCAATAACTCCACCTTGCTGGGCCTGCCGAAGGTAATCATGGCATCCATAGCCGCCCGTACTGTACGTCCGGTGTAGAGTACATCGTCAATGAGGATGACTTCTTTGTCTTCAATCAAAAAAGGGACTTTAGTGGTGCTGGCAGTGAGCGGGGTGCTTCTTCGCCGAAAGTCATCTCGGTGAAAAGTAGTATCCAGATAACCCAAAGGTACTTTTTTGCCGGTAATACTTTCCAGCCTGTTTTTGACACGGTCCGCCAGATGGATACCTCTGGGTTGTAAACCTAAAAGGACGGTATTATCAAAAGGATTATGGTTTTCCAGCAATTGATGGCAAAGCCTGCTGAGCACTATCTCCAGCAGGGGCTGATCAATGATTTGTTTGCGTTGTTTCATGAATTAGGCGCAAGTTACAAGGCTTTGATAATTCTTGATAAGTATAGCGAAATTTTTTTCTATTAAAATCATCGCAAAAAAAACCGGAATATCAGCGATAATCCGGTCTGAAAATAAAAAATTAGAGCATTAGCTTCCGCTGCCCTCATAAGCAACTTTGTTGATGAAAAAAACTTTACGTTTCTGGTCAAAGCTTGAGCTGTTTTTATTTTTGATATCCTGGGTGCCATGCACATAAAAATAGTCATCGTACCATTTTTCTATGCCTGAAATTTCGCTGTCGTTTTTATTTCTCAACTCATCATTTTCATTGGTTAATTTAATAGGACTGGTAGTTGTTTCCTCAAAATCACCATTGTTCCTGATTACTTTGGTGGTAATTTCTTTTTCATAAGAATACATCAGGACAACACTATCATTTTGCACATTGACATGTACAAGTTGCTTGAGTTGCATGCTTTTAGCGTTATCCAGTTTAAAAGTATGATCCCACAGCAGGTTGCCTTTTTTATCAAAACAAACTGCAATAGCGTGGGTGTAGCGGTAGCCATCAAAATACATATTATCATAGCGGGAAGAATAGCCACCATAGATTCCACTATAGTAATAGCTGTTGTATTTGGGGTAATAAGCTTCTCCGAGCAGAATATATTTGTCTTGATCAGCGATAAGTTCGTGGATGACCATGCGGTAGTTAAACCTCAGGTTTTTGTTTTTCTCCCGCTTTCGTTCAATGCGGCGTTTCATGCGCGCTTCGCGCTTCGTGCGCATATAACTGAAGAAATTGTCCAACTCGCCGTAATTGTAGTATTTAATGTCCTGCTGTCCGTCAGGCTGTATGGAAGCAATGAACAGACCCCGGGAATAACGGGAACGCCGGGGGCCGTAAGTACCTGCTAATAACTGCTGTTCCCCATCAAATTCAGTGACCTGGGCATCCAGTAAGTTCTTTTGATCTTCAGTGTTGACCGGTGCGCTTTGTAATAGATTGCTGTATTGGTCGTAGGTTTTTAGGGTCACTGTTTTTACCCGCTTATTATTGACTTCACCAATGAGGACATCAAAAGTATTGTCATTTTCATTAGGGATGATGTCAATGAGTTCGCCATCTTCCCGGTACATATCTGGCAAAGCCCTGAGCCGCCTACTCAGCATATCATAATGGATCACCACCGGTTTGTAGTTAAGCTGACCACCCAGCACCACTGTTTGCCCGACAATCTCAAAATAGTCAAGGCCAACCGGAATCAACTTATTGATATTATGCTGTACGGTATCCCCGGTTGCTGCCGACATATTGAGCATTGGCCAGGTGCGGTTTTGGTAAGGCCCGTCCTGAAAAAGAACACACAATTGACCTTTGTCGTAATCATAGCCTCGCAGAATATAATCTGAATCAAGCAGCAGGTTTTTTTTCCATTCTTGCTCTAGGGCGTTGTTGTATTTGTAAAATTCCCATATATGCTTTCCTTTATTGTCTGTTTCTTCCGAATCCCGAAAGATCAGTAGCCCGTTTTCATCGGCGGATACCACCACAAAATCATTGCTGCTGCTTTTTACTTCAATTTCTATACGGTCCGGTTGCGCAATCTGAGCCTGGCCCAAGCAGGGGAAGTAAAGGATCATGATCAAAAAACCGTAAAATCTTATTCCCATAATGTGTGTATTTATAAGCGATATAAGCTAAAAATTCTCCATTCAAAAAAAGGAAGGCTCTCCTCTATAAATTAGCTTTTTTTCTTTGAAAAAAACAGCCTTGCCTACTCTATAACAACATGGTGAGGCAAATCTTTCCATCAATAGCAACTATTATTAAAAATCTTCAAAAAACCCGGGATGAAATGTCACCCGACCACCTTAATTTATATTTTTGCGCTATGCAAAAAAAGAAGATACTTATTCTTCGTTTTTCTTCCATCGGAGATATCGTGCTCACTACACCGGTTCCGCGTACCCTTAAGATACAACTGCAAGCGGAAGTACATTACTGTACCAAAAAGCAGTACCAAAACCTGCTGGCTGAAAATCCTTACATTGACAAACTTCACCTGCTGGAAGATGACTTAGAAAGCCTGATCAAGATATTGAAAGCGGAACATTTTGATTATGTGATAGACCTGCACCATAACCTGCGGACATTCGTCATCAAGAAGAGATTAGGTGTGAAGAGCTATAGTTTTCCAAAACTCAATACGGAGAAATGGCTGATGACCAACTTCAAAATCAATAAGCTGCCCAATGTGCATATTGTAGAACGCTATATGGAAACCGTAAAACCCCTGGGGGTAAAAATGGACAGCCTGGGACTGGATTATTTTATCCCGGAGAAAGATGAAGTAGAGCGGGAGTGGCTCCCCGAAACTCATCAGCAGGAATATGTAGCCTATGCCATCGGGGCACAGTTCAATACCAAAAAACTTCCCCTGGACCGCATGATAGAATTATGTGACCGCATTAATAAACCTATTATCTTACTGGGTGATAACAAAGACCGGGAAAATGGGGAGAAGATTGTTCAATTTTTTGAACAAACAGTCTTATCAGCACCTTTGGAGAAT